>CP020815.1:2458198-2812123 GCA_002243705.1 Anoxybacillus flavithermus | reverse complement strand
CAACACAAGCACGAGGAATCAATCCGCGTATTTCTCTTTCAATCGGCGCAAAAAGTCGAGGAACGTTTCGGCATTGGCGGATGATGCACGATGAAGCACCACGTCGCCTTGTTGAACGTCAACTGCACCAAAAGTGGACACATGGTCGTGGTGCCCGTAGCTTGGCACCTGTTTCTGATTCCCTACTTCTGCCCATGTCGTACGCAACGCTTGATAGGCACGAACATGTGTCTCATCCACATCAAACATGGTAACATTCTCGGTAATTAGTTTTTTATACATTCAAGTTCCTTTTGAAAAGCAGCTTGACGCTTGGCATCCCCTTTGACGAGCTCATACGTCGGGCGTGTCCATGACAAACGCAAACGATGCAACAACTTGCGAATCCCTTCCTGTGACATGAAAACGCCATAGGTTATTGCAAAATACGCGTGTTTCCACGATGAAGAGATGCCCCAGCCAGCATTCACAGGTGTAGTAGTTAACACGAGTTGTCTCATTTCTCGTTGTTGTTCTTCCGTAAGAAATGGCACATGACCAGGTGGTAATCGACGATCGAGTAGGTGATCGAGCCCTCCTTCATTAAAACGTGCAACGTAGAGGGCAACGATTGACGACATACGTTGACCATTTTCGCGACATCTTTTCCGAGATGCCCTTCCATGACAAGACGAACAGTGGTCACTCGAACACGAAGAGAAGCATCTCTGATTTTCCGTTCTTGTTTCCGAAGTGTTCGAGGTGTCCAACCGTGATCATTGTGATTTTCAGACGTTTCATGTCTTTTCCGCTCCTTTTGTATAGAAATATTTAGGAGCAGTATAGCCATGAAAAAGGTGTTCATACAGAAGCCATGGTTTTAAGGTGCATGTATATACCTAATTACTCACAATTGATCTCCTTTCTTTGGAATAAAATAGCCGATTACTACAACAATAATATAAATAAATAAAGGATGTTCGACTATTTTTTGGTCAATCGCTGCTGCAATATAATGGATGGATATGATAAGGACAAATAAAATGATGATAGTCAGAAACGACCTAGCCTTTTTGTAATATTTTGCCTAATTTTAAATTTCGTTTCTACATATAATTCAAGAAACAACGCGATCAAAAATGCAACGAACAAATAAAAAAATTTACTAACCATTAGTGGGTCGCACTCCAGATTAGGTCCCCAACGTATCCGCCCACAATGGTTCCAGCGGCTGCACCTACCCTTGCTCCGATTGCTCCACCTACTGGTCCGCCAATTGCTCCACCAACTAATCCACCAATTGTTCCTATCCCACCAACAAATCCATAGTAGGCTACGGTACTAACAACTTTTGAAAAACTAACCCCTCCTTCGATTAATTCTAATTCGGACATGGATAACTCCTTAAGATTCGTGCTCATTGATCGACCCTCCCTAGATTATTTTGGTTACACACATATATTAACAATTATATATATAATAGGTAAGTGCTATTTTTATAGTACTTTTTCACATAAAAAGTGGCAGCTAAAAAATTGAGTAATTATCCTATTTCGTGAGCTCGTTCCCTTGCTTATGGTCCGTTTTTTAAATATAATATATTTAGAATTTTTTTAATTATAAAATGAATGATGATTCATTCATAACATAAATGGGGGAGGGAGTTTGATGAATTTATCTTCACGGTTGGAACAGGTGGCAGCGCAGTTGCCGCATAAGGAGGCGTATGTATACGAAGGGGAGCGGCGTACATATGGCGAGCTAAATGCGGCAGTATCGAAGTTTGCTAGCGGATTGCGCCATCTTGGCATTCAAAAAGGGGATCATATTGCATTATTATTGGGAAACTCACCGTACTTTGTCATCGGGTTATATGGTGCATTGCGGGCAGGAGCGACAGTTATTCCGATTAATCCGATTTATACGGCAGATGAGATTCATTACATTTTAACAAACGGTGACGTAAAAGTTGTCATTGCGCTTGATCTTGTCATTCCAACGCTTATGAAGCTTGATGGACGATTGCCCAATGTCGAGCACATGATCATTTGTGAAACACCACAAGGAAAAGAACAAGGGATCGCTGTGCCGGCAAAAATGAAATCGTTTACAAATGTGTTGGCGATCGGTGATGTGCCGTTCTTCGGGCCAGAGCTTCACGATGATGATGTGGCGGTCATTTTATATACGTCAGGGACGACTGGGAAGCCGAAAGGAGCGATGTTAACACATAAAAATTTATACAGCAACGCCCAAGATGTTGCGGATTATTTAAAAATGAACGAAAATGATCGCGTCATTGCAACGTTGCCAATGTTTCATGTATTTTGTTTAACGGTTGCGCTCAATGCGCCGCTTATGAACGGCGGAACAGTGCTAATTCTCCCAAAATTTAGCCCAGCGGAAGTGTTTAAAGTAGCTCGTGAACAAAAAGCGACGGTGTTTGCAGGCGTGCCGACGATGTATAACTTTTTATATCAATATCCAGACGGAAAAGCGGAAGACTTTGCACATATACGTCTATGCATTTCAGGCGGCGCATCAATGCCTGTTGCGTTATTGAAAAACTTTGAGAAAAGTTTCAAGTGATCATTTCTGAAGGATACGGATTATCGGAAGCATCACCGGTGACATGTTTTAATCCACTCGATCGTCCGCGTAAGCCGGGATCGATTGGGACGAGCATTGTAAACGTTGAAAATAAAATTGTCAATGAATTAGGAGAAGAAGTGCCTGTTGGGGAAGTCGGGGAATTGATCGTGCGCGGTCCGAATGTGATGAAAGGGTATTATAAAATGTCAGAAGAAACAGCGCATACGATTCGAGGCGGCTGGTTATATACAGGTGATTTAGCGAAAATGGACGAAGAAGGATATTTTTACATTGTTGATCGGAAAAAAGATATGATTATTGTCGGAGGATACAACGTATATCCGCGCGAAGTGGAAGAAGTGTTGTATAGCCATCCAGACGTTGTTGAAGCTGCGGTCATTGGTGTGCCTGATCCGAATTTTGGCGAAACGGTAAAATGTTATGTCGTAAGTAAAAATAAACAGTTAACGGAACAACAGCTGATTGCTTATTGTAGCGAACATTTAGCGAAATATAAAGTGCCAAGTTCGATTGAATTTTAGAGGAATTGCCAAAAAATACGACAGGAAAAATTTTAAGACGTGCATTAAAAGAGCAAGTCATCTCTCAAAGCGGTGCGATGTAAGCACCGTTTTTTTATTTATTTTTTAGAATTTACTTGATATTTAGAAAATATATTTGTATAATTTAACGCATAAAAGCGAAACAGCGAAAAAGTGAGGGGGATACAAGTGAAGTGGTTGAAGATGTGTGGAGCGTTGCTGCTTGTCGGTGGTGTGCTTGCTGGATGTTCCGGGGAGAAAACGACGAAAGAAACGAGTGGGGAAAAAGAAAAAACATATAAAGTCGGCGTGACGCAAATTGTTGAACATCCATCGCTTGATGCGGCGTTTAACGGATTTAAAAAGGCGCTTGAAGAGAAAGGATTAAAAGTCGAATACGATGTGCAAATTGCGCAAGGAGATATGAACAATAACCAAACGATCGCCAATAACTTTGTGGCAGATGGCGTCGATTTAATTTTCGCCAATTCGACGCCGAGTGCGCTTGGTGCATTAAATGCAACGAAAGATATTCCGATCGTCTTTACGTCTGTGACGGATCCGGTTGGAGCCAAACTTGTACAATCGATGGAACAGCCGGGCGGAAACGTGACAGGGACGACAGACACACATCCAGATGCGATTCCGAAAACGGTGCAATTTATTGATCAATTTGTCGATGGAAATCGCGTCGGGATGATTTACAACGCTGGGGAACAAAACTCCGTCGCGCAAGTAGATGCGGTGAAAAAAGCGATGGAAGGGACAGATTTAACGATCGTACCTGTGTCGGTGTCGACATCGGCAGAAGTGAAACAAGCAGCGGAATCGTTAGTCGGCAAAGTGGATTGTTTTTATGTTATTACAGACAATACTGTTGTTTCTGCACTTGAATCCGTCATTCAAGTTGCAAACGATCAAGACATCCCGCTTTTTGTTGGGGAGTTAGATTCGGTCAAACGTGGTGGTTTTGCGGCATACGGCTTTGACTATTATGATATTGGCTACGAAGCGGGTGTGATGGCAGCAGACATTTTAGAAGGAAAGAAAAAGCCATCGGAACTTCCGGTGCAATATCCGCAAAAATTAAAACTTGTCATTAATAAAAAAGCGGCAGAAGAGATGGGAATCGCGTGGCGTAGTGAATGGGATAGCATGGCGGAATTTATCGAATAAAAAGGATGGATCGTATGATTACAGCATTGTTTAGTTCTGTAGAAGCAGGATTGTTATATGCGCTTATGGCGCTTGGTGTGTATATATCGTTTCGCATTTTAGATTTTCCTGACTTGACGGTGGACGGAAGTTTTGTGACGGGAGCGGCTGTTGCTTCCGTCCTTATCGTCGCTGGCGTCAATCCGTTTATTGCTTCGCTTGCAGCGCTTGGGGCGGGTTTTTTCGCAGGATGTATGACAGGTCTTTTGCATACGAAAGGGAAAATTAATCCGTTATTGTCAGGCATTTTAATGATGATCGCTTTATATTCGATTAATTTGCGTATTATGGATAAACCGAACGTCCCGCTTTTGCAACAAGAAACGGTCATGACGATCATTACGAAAGCGTTTCAACGTTTCGACCAAGCTTTAGCAACGGTTATTCCTTTTGTTCCGAAAACGTGGGGAATTGTCGTTTTTGGGATGTTGTTAGTTGTTATAGTGAAAGTTGTTATTGACTTATTTTTAAAAACAGAAGTCGGTTTGGCGCTGCGCGCAGTCGGGGATAACAAAAAAATGATTGCTAGTTTTTCAGGGAATACCGATCGCTTAACGATCATGGGACTTGGGCTTTCAAACGCGCTTGTTGCGTTTTCGGGTGCGCTCATTGCGCAATATAGCGGCTTTAGTGATATTGGCATGGGAATCGGCATGATTGTCATCGGTTTAGCATCGGTCATTATTGGGGAAGCGCTATTTGGGGCAAAAACGATTGTACGGGCGACGCTTGCGGTCATTTTCGGAGCCATTGTATACCGTATCGTCATTACGTTGGCGTTGCGCGTCCAATTTTTAGAAACGGGTGATGTGAAGTTAATTACAGCTTTGATCGTCATTTTAGCGCTCGTCGTTCCGCAAATGATCGCGGCGCGTGCTGAAAAACAACGGAAAGCGAGAAAGCGGGGTGTAGCCGTTGCTTCAACTCAAGCAGATTACGAAAGTGTTTAACGAAGGAACGCTCGATGAGAAAGTGGCGTTAAAACATATTGATCTCTCGCTTCACTCAGGTGATTTTGTCACTATTATCGGCAGCAATGGAGCAGGAAAATCAACATTGATGAACATTATTTCAGGGCGGCTTGTTCCAGATGTAGGGGAAGTCATGATTGACGGGAAAGATGTGACGACGATGAGCGAACATGATCGCGCCCGTTACATCGGTCGCGTCTTTCAAGATCCGATGGCAGGAACCGCACCGAATATGACGATTGAAGAAAATTTAGCGATTGCCTATAATCGAACAACAAAGCGGACGCTTCGTTTCGGCGTGACGAAAAAGCGGCGTGAATTTTTTAAAGAAGCGCTTGCAACACTTCAGCTTGGGCTAGAAAATCGTCTGCATGCGAAAGTAGGTTTGTTATCTGGTGGAGAACGGCAAGCGTTGTCACTTTTAATGGCGACGTTTACGCAACCGCATGTGCTCCTGCTTGACGAGCATACGGCAGCGTTAGACCCTGCACGCGCCCAATTGATTACACATTTAACGAAACAAATTGTTGAAACAAATCACCTAACGACCTTAATGGTGACGCACAATATGGAGCAAGCTGTCCAATTAGGAAATCGGCTCATTATGATGGATGGGGGGCAAATTATTTTTGAAGCGAGTGGAGAAGAAAGAAAAAGTTGACTGTTGAAGTGCTTCTCCAAGAGTTTCAGCGCATTCGCGGTAGCCAATTTGCGAGCGATCGCGCAGTGCTTGTATAAAAAAATCCCCGAGTTACATCGGGGATTTTAACGTGTCCATGATTTGTCTTAATGATGTGATTGTGCTTGGAAGTTGTTCAAGCGAGACCGGGCGGCTGAAATAAAATCCTTGCAGTTGTTCACATTGTTTTTCAATTAAAAATTGCGCTTGTTGCTCTGTTTCGACTCCTTCAGCCGTTACAGTTAACTGTAAGTTATGCGCCAAAGAAATAATGGCGCTCACAATTTCTTTGCTTTTTTCATTGTTTGTTATGTTTTGAATAAATGAGCGATCAATTTTTACTTCGTCGATCGGGAAGCGGTTTAAATATTCAAGCGATGAATAACTGACCCCAAAGTCGTCTACCGCAATCGAAAAGCCGAGCTTTTTTAAACGCTCTAACGTTTTCACAACTTGTTCCGGGTTTTTAATAATCGTTGTTTCAGTAATTTCTAAAATAAAGCATGAAGCATCGCAATGTTCTGCTTGTAAAATATGTTGAATATCTTCGACAAGATGTTCGTCTAAAAATTGTTTGGCAGATAAGTTGATAGCGATTTTCATGCATCCTGCTACACTTTGACGCAAAAACGCAACATCGCGGCAAGCTTGACGCAACACCCATTTTCCGATGTCTTGAATGACGTTCGTTTCTTCCGCCATTGGAATAAATTCGGCGGGGCTCACAAAGCCAAACTGTGGATGTTTCCAACGAACGAGCGCTTCGACACTAAACGAGCGCGTATGGAAATTCACTTTTGGCTGGTAAAGTAAAAAAAGTTCTTCGTTTTTCACTGCTGACGAAAGGGCATTTTCAAGCTGAATCTTGCGGGTAAAAGCGTCCGACATATGCGCTTCGTACGATTTTACGACGTTTGTTCCTTCCGTTTTCGCAAAATATAGCGCTTTTTCGGCATTGTTAAGTAGCGTTTCCGCACATAACTTCGCATCGTATGCGTAGCCGACACCAATATGAATGCCGATGCGAATTTGTTGTTGGGCGATGCAATATGGCTCGATGAGCACCTCTTTTATCATGGTGGCGAATTGTTTTACTTCTTCTTGGCTTTCGTACGAAAGAGCAATTGCGAATTGATCGCCCGTTATTCGCGTCCAAATCGCTTTTGGATGTATCGTGTTGTGAAGGCGCATGTCTACTTGTTTTAATAGCTCGTCACCGTTTTCATAGCCGAGAAAGCTATTGATAAATTTAAATTGATGTATATCAACTAACAGAACGGCGACACCTTCGTGCGTGAAAAGAAGATCGGTTAGCTTTTCCATAAATTCCGTTCGATTTATATATACTTTTTCTTTTTCGTGTACAACGATCGGTTCACTCGGTTTAATGATCATCAGTTCAGTCCTGTTTGTTTCGTACGGAAACGGGAGGATGTGGATTTGTACAGGGATTGTTTCGCCGTCGATTGCTGTGATGGTTGGCTCCGGGACGGTATGAATACATTGTTGGACTGGTTTGTTTCGTACGTCTTCGATCGTTGATGCTTTGAACATACGTAGGGCAACTGCATTCGCATACGTTACTTGTTGATTTGTACAAATCATAATCGCCTCGGGAAAGGTTTCCACGACATGACGATGTAATTTTTCGCTTTGTTTTAATTGTTTTTGCGTTAAGATGAGATCCGTAATATTTAAAAGGCTAGCAAAGCCTGCGATAATGTTTCCGTCTTTGTTGAATAAAGGAGATACGTTTACAGAAACGTATATCGTCTCACCGTTTTTCGTTTTCATCGTTAGGCGAATGGCATGTAATGGTTTTCCTTCGCTTAATCGTTGTAACGTTTGATCGATATTTTCTTTATATACAGGAATGACGTCGAAAAGCGTTTTCCCGACAATGTCTTTTTGTTGCAATCCGAATAAACGTTTTGTCTCTTCGTTGACGCGAATAATATGCCCGAATAAATCAAATAAAATAAAAGCTTCTTGCGAGTGGGTAAATAAAGAGTCAATTAGTTGTTGTGCTTCTTCTAGCTGTTCTTCTTTTTTTAGCATATCGGTAATTTCACGCGTACATGCGACGATATATGATACTTCATTTTTTTCGTTCAAAAGCGGAATTAACGTAGATTCTGCAAAACGTATATCATCTTTTACGTTCATTCGAGCACGAAAGGAGACGAGTGACTTTGTTTTGCATGCTTTCATATATTGAAAGTTTAAAAGATTTGACATTTCTTCATCATACACATCTTCAATACATTTTCCTATATCTTCTTCGCGTAAATTCGCTAAATGGAGGGCTGTCGGACTGACGCGAACGTAGCGAAACCGCGGTCCTTTTTCGACTTTCATTAAAAAAACGATATCGAACAATTGGTCCATCATATGAAATAGCAACTGTTCATTTGAGAAAAGAGCATGTGGCAAGCGTATTTTTTCTTCCACTTCTTCCGTCCCTCCTTTTACATTAGAATATATGTCTATTATTGTCGAAAGATGTTGATTTTTCAATATATAAAATAGAGATAAATATTTTATTTAAAATGTATCATAATCGTCAAAATTACCTACTTTTATTACATACTTATTCTATTTATGATAATAAATATATAAAACATTTGTTTGTTAGGGGGAAGATTATGAAAAGTATTAGGGGAAAGCTACTGTTAGTCATTATGCCTCTTGTCATTATTTCTTTATTTTTAGTGGCATATTTGAACCATCAAAAAGCAAAGCAGTTTTTAGAGGATCAATTTGAACAGACGGCTCAAGTAGAGCTTGGACGACTGCAAACAGCGGTCAATCAGTGGATTATCGATCATAAAAAATTAATTGAAGGATTGAGCAGTGAAGGTGGATGGGATGTTGTTGAGCTACAAAAAAATGAGACAAGACTTGCTCATATCCAAAAAACGTGGTCAACATTTGAGCTTATTGCCGTTGCTGATCGGAATGGAAAAGCGTACGCGAATGGAAAAGAATTATCCATTGGTGATCGCCCATACTTTCGAGAGGCTTTAAAAGGAAAAACGTCTATTTCTGATGTGATCGTTTCACGTGCGACTGGGGAAAAAGTCATTGTCATTGCTTCTCCTATTCGTGAAAAAGGAGAAATTATTGGCGTACTATTGGGGACAGTAAAAACAGAAGAAATAACAAACTTAGTTACTCGCGTTGATGTTGGGAAAACGGGATATGGGTATTTAATTCAACAAGATGGTGTACTAATTGCACATCCAAAGAAAGAATATGTGTTGGAAAAAAATTTATTACAAGAAAAAAATGATAAGCTCGTTTCGTTATTAAGAGATGCGTTAGCAGGAAAAACAGGAATGGGAATATATGAATTTGAGGGAGTAAAAAAATACGCTTTTTATGCACCGATTCAGTCGACGGGATGGGGGCTTGTGCTTACAGTGCCTGTTGATGAGGCGACAGAAAAGTTATATTATTTAGCCATTTTATCATTTGTTACGGCTGGGGTTGTGATTTTATTTGCGGTTGTTGTCATCGTTTTATTTGCTTCGCGACTCGTTCGCCCATTGCAAAAGTTAAGTGAATTGACGAAAGAAGTAGCAAGTGGTGATTTAACAGTAACGATTGATCATCGAAGTAAAGATGAAGTCGGTCAGCTTGGACAATATTTTCAACAAATGGTTCATCATATGCGACATATGCTACAACAGTTGCACGATTCAGCTGAGCAGCTTCGTCAATATTCACAAACATTTGTTATTGCTAGCGATGAAACGAAACAAACAACGAATCAAGTGGCGGTAACGATGAGTGAAATGGCCCATGGCTCAACAGCGATTGCACATTCTGTTCAAGATGTAACAGAACGAGTGAATCGGATGATGAAAGAATTGCAACTTTTAATAGAAGATGCGGAAAACATGGAACAAGCAATGACTGAAGCGAAGCAAGTGTCACTGCAAGGGGAAACGATTCTTCAAACGATGAGCGAAACAATGTTGTCAGCTGCCAAACATTCAAGTGATGCGGTTGAAGCAATGAAACGATTAGGTGAACGTTCAAGGGAAGTAAGGGAAATTGTCAATGTGATTAATCATATTACATCGCAAACGAATTTATTAGCATTGAATGCTTCGATTGAGGCAGCAAGAGCGGGAGAAGCAGGGAGAGGTTTTGCTGTTGTAGCGGGAGAAGTAAGAAAACTAGCAGAAGAAACAGAAAAAGCAACAGATAAAATTGCGCAAATGATCCAGCAAACATATAGCGATACAGAACAAGCGATCGTGATTGTGACAGAAGGCAGTAAAGTGGCGAATCTTGCTTTTGAACGAGTGAGTGAAGCGAAACAAGCGTTCCAACATATTGCACACAACTTGACGAGCGCAAGCGAACGAAGTGATCAAGTGATTTCTCGCATTCATACTGTGCAAAGTGATACGAAAACAATTGCAGAGCATATGCAAGATGTCGCAGCAGTAACAGAGGAAGCATCGGCTAGCATTGAAGAAGTGAGCGCGGCAACTGAACAGCAAGCAGCAGCAGCTCAACAAGTTTTTGAACAAGCAAAGCAAGTTGAACAGTTAGCTGATGAACTGACAGAGATGATGAATCAGTTTAAGGTAAAGTAAAAAAGCTTGCGACAAACCTTTTTATTTTATGCTGAAAAGGAGAGGGGTGTCCCAAAAGTAATGGGACACCCTCTCTTATGACAATACATGCAAAAAATAAAACACTGTATATGTTAAGTCAGCCTCTACAAACTGAATCGTTGAATGAGTTGCTGTAATTTAGATGAGATGCTAGCCAGCTGTTTCGATGATTCATCTAGCTGTTTTGAAATGTTCGCTTGTTCATCCACTGAATTTGTTGCTTGTTGAATGTCGTGTTGAACATCTTTTGCTGTTTCTACAATATTTTCAATTGATGCCGTTACTTGTTCAACACTAGCTGACATTTGTTCGGTTGCCGCAGATATTTCTTGAATCTCTTCTGAAACAATGTCTGTTTTTTGGACAATTCGTTCAAATGTTTGAGCAGTATTCGTGATCACCGTACTGCCTTGCTGAATATCGTCTGCCCCTTGTTTTGTTACTTCCGCCACTTCTTGTACTTGATGTTGAACATGTGTGATGAGGTCGCTCACTTGTTTTGCCGCTTCATCTGCTTGTTCGGCTAGCTTCCGCACCTCTTCAGCAACAACAGCGAACCCTCTTCCAGATTCCCCTGCACGAGCAGCTTCGATGGCCGCATTTAAAGCAAGTAAATTTGTTTGCGAAGAAATGGCACTAATAGTTGCAACAATATGACCGATTTGTTCAGAATAAGAAGTGAGATCATTTACTTGTTTCGAAATAAGAGCGAAAGATTGTTGAATTTGCTCCATTTGTTTTACTGTTTGTTCCAGTTTCTCCTTTCCTTGTTTCGCTTCATCGGACATTTCTTTCGCTGAGTCGGCAACTTCTGACGTCGATTCAGCTAGTTTTTGAACGCCGATCGCCATTTCTTCCATCGCTTTCATGCTTTCAAGCAATGCTTCTGTTTGTGATGTCGTTCGTTCCGTCATTTCACTCATTACTTCATGGACGTAAGCACTTGCTTTGCTGTTTTGTTCTGCGCTTATTGCGATGCGCTCTGCTTCGTCTGTTAGCACCTTGCTTTCATCGGATAACGTTCCGATTTGTTCACGAAGATTTTCTGCCATCGTTTTCATCGCTTTTGTTAATGTGCCGATTTCATCGTTATACGGCAATGCTGTAATTTGGACGTTTAATTGACCTTGAGCGATTTGTTCCGCCGTATGTGCAGCATGACGAACAGGAAGCAAAATACGACGTAGTGTGAAAATGATAAAAAGTGCGAGTAGTAAAATTAAAAGTAAAATTCCGATTGTCCCATTAACGACTAGTTTTTCAATGCGTTCAAATGCAGTGCTAGATGGAACGGATAAAACGAGCGCCCAATCTTTTTCAAACAGAGATAATTCGATAGGGGCAAAAGCGCGCAACATATCGTCTTGAAGAAGTTGTGAGTAAATTTCATCAGTAAAATGCTCCCCATTTGCGATGCGCTTCAGCACAGTTTTTTCTTTATCAAGTGTAATGGTTTTTCCGATGAACTGTTCTCCTGCGCCACTCGCAATAATCGTGCCGTCACCAGTAATAAAGTTTAAAAACCCGCCGAGTGGTTTTTCTTTGCTTACGAGTTGTTGCAAAAAAGATACTTCAAAATCGACACCGACAATACCCAAAAATTCGTTTGTTGTCGGATCAAGAAGCGGAAAAATTAATGATGTCAGCAATATATCTTTTCCGTTAACGGTGTACGTATATGGCTCGAGTAATAGAGGCTTTTTTGTTTTTTTAGGAACTAAATAATAGTCTCCTGTTCCTTCTTTATCATAATCAAGGCTTGCTTCGACAATCATTTTTCCATCGCTGCGGACAACGTACGGAACGAAACGACCTGTAGCATCGTGTGCTTCTTTGTTGACGTATTCACGATCTTTTCCATCTAACGCATTCGGTTCCCATAACGTATAAATGCCGAGTAATTGCTCGTTACGCTCAAGTAAATGGTGCATATGTTCCAATATTTGTTCGCGGGTGAGACCATGTCTTTTTGCAAAAAGCATATACTCCCCAAACGATTGTGCAACTTTTTGCGCTCCATTAAATATCCCTTCAACTTCATGAGCGTATGAAGCTGTTTTTTCTACGGCGACCGCTTTTGTAAGCTCTTTTTCCTCTTTTAAAACTTGGTATAGCATTGTGCCTACAGTGGTAATAGATACAATTGCAACAATCGTTGATAATAAAAAAGCCGTTCGAAAAATAAGACTGCGATCTTTCCACCTTTTCATGTTTATCCTCCTTATATAGTCTTGGAGTCCTACTTTATTATGATAAATGGTAGTTCTATAGTCCAGCAAGAGAAAAAGAGGCTAATTTGCCTCTTTCACAATACGTTTGTATACTTTCTCTTTATCAAACCCTTTTTCGCCCATGCCGAATGTGTCAATGACGCGGTTGTTTTCGTCTAAAAAGTATGTGAGCGTTGTATGAATAAGCATGCCGTTGCCGGGATCGCGGTATAAGAAGTTAAACGCGTCGGCTACTTTTTTTGTATCTTCTTCATTCCCGCGTAAAAAAATCCATCCTTCGTCATCGCTTTTTACTCCAAACATGTTCGCATACGTTTGCATCACTTGTTGGGTGTCGCGTTTCGGATCGATCGTAATTGTAATAAATTCAACTTTCGTTTTAAACAAACCGTCTTTTTCGAGCCGTTCTTTTAATTGTTTCATTTGAAATGACGTACTTGGACAAATGTCCGGACAGTTAGTGTATACAAACTCTAGTAGACGCACTTTCGGTTCCATGTTATTGAATGAATACGGTTTTCCCCACGCAGTTTCCATCGTCACGTCTTTTGGAAACTCCATTTTATCTTGGCGGTAGTAAGAAAAATAAAAGATGCCTATACCAATGCAAAGTGCAAGTAAACTAAAAAAGCCGATATATAGTTTTTTCAATGTGATCCCTCCCACTTTCATCATACATAATCAACGTGCCAATGAGGAGAATGGGACGTGACAATTATTTGAATTTTTTCGTTGTTCTAAATGGCAAATGAAAAACTAAACTAATAGTAATCATGGACAAGGGGGAAGGGCAATGAGAAAAATCGCTTTTTGGACGTTGTTCCTTTATGCAATGTATGCGCTCTTTTTTGCGTTTTATTTATTTCAATGGACGGACTCATCCATTCCAGCACAATATAAAGGAACGAGCGCTGATCCTGCGACGTTTTTAACGAAGAAAGAATTAATGCTTGCTGAACAGTTTTCGGAAGTAAAAAACTTTTTATTTTTTTTATCTGTTCCGTATGAGTGGGTCATTTATATTTTTGTGTTGTTGTTTGGTTTGTCAGCCCGTTTTCAACAGTGGGCAGAGGCGACGACGAAACGGAGGTTTATGCAAACGGCGATTTACGTCTTTTGGTTATCGCTTCTTGTACAAGTCGTGACGTTTCCGCTTAGCTATACAAGTTACTACATGGCGAAAATGTACCATATTTCAACCCAAACGTTTTCGAGTTGGATGCGTGATGAACTGATTGATTTTTGGGTGAATTATGCGATCATGGTTGTCATTGTGTATGTATTATATACGCTTATGCAAAAATTCGAAAAGCGCTGGTGGGTGTATGCGTGGCTTTGTTCCATTCCGTTTACGCTTTTTTTAACGTTTATTCAGCCAGTTTTTATCGATCCGCTTTATAACGATTTTTATCCATTAAAAAACAAACAGTTAGAAGCAAAAATTTTAGCGTTAGCCGAGAAGGCAAACATTCCAGCCGACCACGTATTTGAAGTGAACATGTCGGAGAAAACGAATGCGTTAAATGCTTATGTAACGGGCATTGGCGGCAATTCGCGCATCGTGTTATGGGACACGACACTTGAGCGGTTAAGCGAAGATGAAATTTTATTTATTATGGCGCATGAAATGGCGCATTACGTCATGAAACATATTTATTGGGGAATTGGGTTATATGTTATTGTGACATTTGTCGGATTGTTGTTGACGAATCGATGGATGAAGCGCATGATGAAACGATTTGGGGCACTTTGCCGCATTGGAAAGTGGAATGACCTTGCTTCTTTACCGATGTTTTTACTATTGATTTCGCTATTAAGTTTTGCGGCAAGCCCTGCGATGAATGCGATTTCCCGTTATGAAGAGCATGCGGCGGACAAGTATGCGATTGAACTGACGAAAAATAAAGAAGCAGCGATCTCGACGTTTCAACAGTTGACTCGTTCTAGTTTAAGCCAAGTGCATCCACCTTATCTCGTCAAACTGTTTCGTTACAGCCATCCGACCATTTTAGAACGAATCATCTTTTTAGAAAAACAGTAGAAGAAACATCATTTTTTTTGAAAAAAATTCATAAAAATACTTTCTTTTCTGAAAATTGTGTTATATAATAAAAACGTCAAAAGGAAAATGTGTATTATAACAAGAAGGGTGGGAGAGATATACAGAAGCTCGTACATAGAGAAAAGAGCGTCACAACTTTTTTGGGGGTCATATGCACGGAAACAGAGGGGTTACGATAAAAAAATTAAGGGGGAGAAGGAAATGGCAACATTCGAAGAACGTGTGAAACAATTAGAAGAAAGTTGGCAATTGGATGAACGGTGGAAGGGCATTACGCGCCCGTATAGCGCAGAGGATGTCATTAAGTTGCGCGGTTCGCTTGATATTGAATATACGCTAGCGCGTCGTGGGGCGGAAAAACTTTGGCACTTATTAAATACGGAAGATTACGTACATGCGCTTGGGGCGTTAACAGGAAATCAAGCGGTGCAACAAGCAAAAGCTGGTTTAAAGGCGATTTATTTAAGCGGTTGGCAAGTGGCGGCAGATGCGAACTTAGCCGGTCATATGTATCCGGACCAAAGCTTATATCCAGCAAACAGCGTGCCGCACGTTGTAAAGCGCATTAATCAAGCGCTTCAACGGGCTGATCAAATTCAATATGTGGAAGGAAAAGAAGATATCGACTATTTCTTGCCGATCGTCGCCGATGCGGAAGCAGGATTTGGCGGCCAATTGAACGTCTTCGAACTGATGAAAGCGATGATTGAAGCAGGAGCAGCAGGCGTCCACTTTGAAGATCAATTGTCTTCAGAGAAAAAATGCGGCCATTTAGGCGGAAAAGTGTTGCTTCCAACGCAAACAGCGATTCGCAACTTAATTGCGGCGCGACTTGCGGCAGATGTCATGGGCGTCCCAACCGTATTAATTGCGCGCACAGACGCGAATGCAGCTGATTTAATTACAAGCGACATCGACCCACGTGATCAACAGTTTATTACAGGTGAGCGTACGCCAGAAGGCTTCTTCCGCACGCGTGCCGGCTTAGACCAAGCGATTGCGCGCGGATTGGCGTATGCACCGTATGCTGATTTAATTTGGTGCGAAACGAGCGAACCGAACTTAGAAGAAGCGCGTCGTTTTGCGGAAGCGATTCATGAAAAATTCCCGGGCAAATTGCTCGCGTACAACTGCTCGCCTTCCTTCAACTGGAAGAAAAAGTTGGACGACGAAACGATCGCAAACTTCCAAGTGGAGCTCGGAAAAATGGGTTACAAATTCCAATTCGTTACGTTGGCTGGTTTCCACGCGCTCAACTACAGTATGTTTATGTTAGCGCACGGCTATCGCGATCGCGGCATGGCGGCTTACTCCGAATTGCAACAAGCGGAGTTTGAGGCAGAAAAATACGGCTACACGGCTACACGCCATCAACGTGAAGTCGGAACAGGTTACTTTGACGAAGTATCGCTTGTCATCACAGGCGGTCAAGCATCAACTGTGGCGCTAAAAGGTTCGACAGAAGAAGAACAATTTACAGGTGCATAAAATCACATCCCCTCGAAAAAAAACGAGGGGATTTTTTATGAAAATTCCGTATATTTATGGTATAATATTGTCGAAATGTGTATATAAGGGAGGGAGCGGTATGCTCATCGTCGAGCATCTATATTTGACGCGCTATACGATGGGGCTTTTTCCGTTTTTTTACGATAAGCAAATGTGGACGAAGGCGTTAGAGGAAGATGGAGAAATTATCGTCAAACAAAAGCCGATGGAAATTATTGAGCAAAGTTGTTTGTATTATGGCGCAAGTTTAAGAGGAAGAAAAGATGGAGCGAGACATATTATTGGCACTTCGCATAAAGCACCGATTGCAGTTGAACCAACGAACGAAATTTTCTTTTTTCCAACGATCTCCCCAATGAATCCTCAATGTGTATGGCTATCGCATTTACATATTCGTCATCATGAGCATGTTCAAGGTGGAAAAACGCGCATTACGTTTTCAAACGGAACGATCGTCGAGCTATGTATTTCACATCATTCATTCATCAATCAGCTACATCGCACTGCACAGCTACGGACAAAAATGAACGAGCGCATCGAAGCGCGCGAACGGAAAATGATGTATTTATTATACTTAAGGGAAAAGGAATGGTCGTAACAGTTTTCTCTTTTCCTCTAAACTTGTACAATATAATCATGAGCACGTAGCAAAGGGGTTACTGTATGAGTTTAGAGGAATTAAAACAATGGTTTACGATAAAACATATGCTTGACATGTTAGCGGAATATCGTTCATTTGGCGTGATTCCTGGCATCGTCTTGCCAATGGCGGAAGCATTTTTACCATTTTTGCCGCTCTTCGTGTTTGTCATGGCGAATGCGGCAGCGTTTGGTCTTTGGAAAGGATTTCTTATTTCATGGATTGGGACAAGTGTTGGTTCGCTTCTCGTGTTCCTCCTTGTTCGAAAAATCGGGAGGCAGCGCTTTTTCTCTTTTTTACATCGCCACCCGACGATTCGCCGCATGATGCATTGGGTGGAGCGCCGCGGTTTTGGTCCGCTCTTTTTATTGCTTTGTTTTCCGTTTACACCATCGGCAGCGGTCAATGTTGTGGCGGGGTTATCCGGCATTGCGATGCAACAATATATGTTAGCGGTATTGTTTGGAAAAATGGTGATGGTATTTATGATTAGCTTTATCGGTTACGACGTTGTAGCGCTTATTCGTCAGCCGATGCGCACGGTGTTTGTCGCTGTTGTCATTTTTCTTTTATGGTACATCGGAAAAAAAGTCGAGCAACGTTTTGCATTGCACGACGGAAAATAAGAAAGGATGGACAAATATGTCTGTACGTTTCATCATCGGGCGCTCAGGAAGCGGAAAAACGACAATGTGTTTAAAAGAAATGATCGATCAACTCGCACAAAAACCAGATGGCGATCCGATTATTTACCTCGTTCCTGAACAAATGACGTTTCAATCGGAGTACGCGTTAATGAAAGGTAGCCTCAAAGGAATGATTCGAGCACAAGTATTAAGTTTCACGCGCCTTGCTTGGCGTATTTTGCAAGAGACAGGCGGCATGAGCCGCCATCATTTAACGCAAACAGGCGTACATATGTTGCTAAGGAAAATTGTTGAACAGCAAAAAGAGCAGTTAACGTTGTTTCGGAAAGCGGCGGATAAACGTGGCTTTATTGAACAACTTGAACAAATGTTGACAGAATATAAACGGTATTGTGTGACGCCAGCGACGTTAAAACAAACGGAAGAGCAGCTGCGCCGCCATGCGACCGCAAATGAAACTGTGCTTGCCGATAAATTAAAAGATACAGCGATGATTTTTGAGCAATTTGAACAACAGATGGCGCATCATTACGTCGATTCGGAAGATTATTTACGGTTGCTTGCCGAAAAAATTCGCCATTCTTCTTATATGAAGCGCGCGCGCATTTACATGGACGGCTTTTATGAATTTACGCCGCAAGAATATATGGTCATCGAACAATTATTTATTCATTGCCCGCATGTGACCGTTGCACTCACGTTAGATGCCCCGTATGAGCAACTGCCGGATGATTTGCATGTCTTTCGCAATACGTGGCGGACGTATGCGCAATTGCGCGACATCGCGTTGCAAAATAGGGTACCGATTGAAAAAGTAGAACAAATTCGTCACAACGTCCGCCATAAACATGAAGAACTCCGTCATCTTGAAGCGCATTACGATGATCGACCTGTCTGTAAGTGGGAAAAACAAACGGAAGCGATCATCATTGGAGAAGCGACTACACGCCGAGCGGAAATGGAAGGCATTGCACGTGAAATCATTCGACTTGTACGAGATGAAAAGTATCGCTATCGCGACATCGCTTTATTGATTCGTAACGTAGGAGATTACCGCAACGTGTTAAAAACGGTGTTTGCCGACTATCGCATTCCGTATTTTATTGACGAAAAAGAACCGATGCTCGATCATCCGTTTATTGAATGGTTGCGCGCAAGTATGGAAGCGGTGCGGACAAATTTTCGTTATGAAGCGGTGTTTCGTGCGGTCAAAACAGATTTCTTTTTTCACCTCGACCAATCTGTACATGATATGCGCATGGCGATGGATCAACTTGAAAACTATGTGCTTGCTTCAGGCATCCAAGGAGATAAGTGGACGGAGCATTGGACGTATCGTAAATATAAAGGACTAGAAGGTGTGCATGCACCTCAAACTGATGAAGAAAAACGATATGAACAACAATTAAACGAATGGCGTAAACTTGTCATTTCGCCATTATTAGTTTTACAAAAGCGGTTAAAACAAGCGAAAACGGGGCGCGAGCAATGTGAAGCGCTATATGCATATGCAGAACACCTTCAAATCCCGCAAAAATTAGAACGGTTACGCGATGAAGCGGAAGAAAGAGGTGATCTGTCCGCAGCTCGCCACCACGAACAAGTGTGGCAAGCGTTTATTGACTTGCTCGATCAATACGTTGAAATATTAGGGGATGAAACGCTTTCGCTTGAAACATTTTTAACGATTATCGAAACGGGATTTGAAAGCTTGCAGTTTTCTCTCGTGCCACCGGCAACGGATCAAGTATTAATTGCGCATTTCGATCGTTCGCGCCTTTCGAATATTCGTTGTACGTTTCTTGTAGGGGTAAATGAAGGCGTCATTCCGATGCGTAAAAATGATGACGGCATGTTGTCGGAAACGGATCGTGAATTGTTGCATCATTATTCTTTACATGTTGCTCCGGCAAGCCGTGAGCGGTTGCTTGATGAGCCGTTTTTGCTTTATTTAGCGCTTGTTAGTCCGTCTGAACGTTTATATGTGACGTATGCGCTTTCTGACGAGCAAGAAAAAACGTTGTTGCCATCGATGTTCATAAAACGGCTGACCGATATGTTCCCGAACGTGACAAAAATGCAATGGGGGACGGATCCGTTTTTACTTCCACTACAACAGCAGCTGACGTATGTGACAAACGATGTGGCAACGCTCGGTCCGCTCATGCAACAACTTGAAGCGTGGAAGCGACAATATGCCATTGAGCCGATGTGGTGGGATGTATACAATGCCTATGTAAAACATGAACAATGGAAAGAACGAATGGCGGTCGTTGTACGTGCGTTATTTTATGAAAATCGCGCGAAACGTTTAAATAAGCAGCTTGCGAAAGCGTTATATGGAAAAAAAGTGAAAGCGAGCATTTCGCGTATGGAGACGTTTAACCGTTGTCCGTTCGCTCATTTTGCGGCGCACGGCTTAAAGTTAAAAGAACGGACGGTCTTTCAATTGAAGGCGCCAGACATGGGACAGTTGTTTCATCAGGCGTTAAAAGTGATCGCCGATCGTTTGCGTCAAGAGCAACTTCCGTGGAGTCAATTATCAAAACAGCAATGTGAACAGTTGTCGTACGAGGCAGTGGAGCAAATTGCTCCGTACATTCAACAAGAAGTGTTGTTAAGTACACACCGTTACCGATATATGAAGAAAAAGTTACAGACGATTATGACGAAAGCGACGACCGTATTAAGCGAGCACGCCAAGCGAAGCGGCTTTGTGCCGATTGGTGTAGAATTAGGGTTTGGTGATGGAGAATCGCTCCCACCGCTTACATTTACATTATCGGACGGAACCGTATTGCAGTTTGTCGGCCGCATTGATCGCGTCGACCAAGCAACGAGCGAACAAGGGGTGCTTCTCCGTGTGATTGACTATAAATCAAAGCAAAAGACGCTCGACTTAACGGAAGTGTATTACGGTTTAGCGTTGCAAATGTTGGCCTATTTAGATATTGTGCTTGAGTATGCGGAAAAGCTTGTTGGTACATCGGCGTTTCCTGCTGGAGTGTTATACTTCCCGATTCATAATCCAACGATAAAAGTGAATGAATGGCTTGATGAACACGAGTTAGAGAAAAAGTTTTTAGAACAGTTTAAAATGGGCGGATATGTATTAGCAGATGAAAAAACGGTTCGCTTAATGGATGAGCATGTAGAGCCGGGGACAAGCTCTCTTATCGTTCCTGTCCGTTTAAATAAAAATGGAACGTTTGCGCAACATTCAAAAGTGTTAACAGAGCAACAGTTTACGATGTTACGGCAACATGTACGTCGCTTTATTGTCGACGTTGGTGAACAAATGATCGAAGGTGTGACGCATATTGCACCGTACAAACAAAAAAATAAAACGGCATGTCAATATTGTGAGTTTCGCGATGTATGCCAATTTGACGAAGGGGTTGATGCGGAACAATATCGCGTATTAACACCGAAACAGATTGATGAATGGTTAAAGGGGTGATTGTGTGATTCCGCCAAAACCACGAGAAAGTCAATGGACAGATGAACAGTGGCAAGCGATTTACGCCACAGGCCAGCATACGCTCGTTGCCGCCGCAGCAGGATCAGGAAAAACCGCGGTGCTCGTTGAACGCATCATTCAAAAAATATTGCATACGACACAGCCGATCGATGTCGATCGATTGCTTGTCGTCACGTTTACAAATGCGGCGGCGGCGGAAATGCGCCAACGCATCGGGGAAGCGTTAGAGCGAGCGCTTGAAAAAGAACCACATTCGCTTCATTTACGGAGACAGCTCAGCCTTTTGCAAAAGGCGTCCATTTCCACGATTCACTCGTTTTGTTTAGATGTCATTCGCAAATATTATTACGTCATTGGCATCGACCCGGTATTTCGCATCGCGGATGAGGGAGAGATGGCGTTATTAAAAGAAGAAGTGTTAGAAGCGTTATTTGAACAATATTATGCCGAAAACGACGAAGCATTTTTAGCTGTTGTTGATCGCTATACGAGCGATCGCACAGATGCGGATTTACAGACGCTTATTTTGCGGTTATACGAGTTTTCACGTTCGCACCCAAACCCAAGTGGATGGTTGCAACAAATCGTTCATATGTATGACGTGGAAGAAGGTGCGCGCATCGATGACTTACCGTATGCCCATTACCTTTTTCAAGCGGTTGATTTGGCGCTTGAAGCAGCAAAATATCGCTTAGCCCAGGCGTTGCAAAAAACGAAAGAGCCGGGCGGTCCCGATTATTTATACGATACGCTCGCAAGCGACGAACAAGTCATTGCAAAGCTAAAAGAAGCACGCCATGAGTCGTGGCAAAAGCTACATGAAGCAATGAAAAACGTGTCGTTTGCAACGGCAAAAAGAAAGCCGAAAGACGGCGCATATGATGAACAGCTTGTGGAAGATGTAAAAAAATTGCGCGATCAAGTGAAAAAAGAAATAAGCAGTTTAACAGAGGAATTGTTTTCGTTTCAACCTGCGACATACGTGCGTCATTTGCGCGAAATGAAGCCGATTGTGGCAACGATCGTACAAATGGTGCAACGGTTTGCTGATTTGCTGCAAGCGAAAAAAGATGAAAAAGGCATCGTCGATTTTTCTGACTTAGAACATTACTGTTTACGCATTTTACGCGCTCCTTCTCTCGAGCATGAGCTAAAGCCGTCAGAAGCGGCTCTTTATTATCGAGCACAATTTGCGGAAGTGCTCGTTGATGAATATCAAGATACAAATATGGTGCAAGAGTCGATTTTACGGCTCGTATCGAACGATGATGAAGCAACGGGCAACATGTTTATGGTGGGAGACGTAAAACAATCGATTTACGGTTTTCGTCTTGCGGAACCGTCGCTTTTTTTACAAAAATATAATCGGTTTACGAAAGATGGCAACGGTGGACTTCGCATCGATTTAGCGAAAAACTTTCGCAGCCGAAAAGAAATATTGGATGGCACAAATTTTATTTTTCGGCAATTGATGACCGAAACGGTCGGCGATATGCGTTATGATGACGATGCTGCGCTTCGCTTTGGTGCGCAGGATTATCCTGACAAACACGTACCGGTTGAATGCGTATGGATAAATGAAGCAAAAGAAGAAAGCGATGAAGAAGAACAAGAGGACGTGACGGCCATTCAGCTTGAAGCTCGCTGGATCGCTAAAAAAATTAAGCAGTTGCTTGCTGAGCCGTTTTTCGTTTACGATCGTCGCTTAAAAGGAGAGCGACGTTTAATGTATCGCGACATCGTTATTTTATGCCGTTCGATGTCATCAGCTTCAGCGATGCTAGAAGAATTTCGTAAGCAAAACGTCCCTGTATACGCCGAGTTATCGAGCGGTTATTTTTCTGCGACGGAAGTGTCGGTCATGTTGTCGCTTTTAAAAGTCATTGACAATCCGTATCAAGACATTCCGCTTGCGGCAGTGCTTCGCTCTCCGATTGTCGGCTTAGACGAAGAAGCGTTGGCGCGCATTCGCTTAGCGAAGAAAGATGGATCTTTTTATGAGGCGTTGCGTGCTTTTGTACAGGATCCACATGATGATGAACTGTATGAAAAAATGAAACGTTGGCTTGCGTCCTTATCGGAATGGCGCACAGCGGCGAGACAAAAACCGCTTGCGGATTTGATTTGGCAATTGTATCGAGAAACGAATTTTTACGATTACGTCGGTGGGATGCCTGGTGGAAAACAGCGACAAGCGAATTTGCGCGCGTTATACGATCGGGCCAAACAATATGAACAAACGTCGTTTCGCGGCATTTTCCGCTTTTTACGATTTATTGAGCGACTAAAAGAGCGAGAAGACGATTTTGGTGCTGCACGATCGTTGACAGAACAAGAAGACGTTGTACGCATGATGACGATTCATAAAAGTAAAGGGCTTGAGTTTCCGATCGTCTTTTTAGCAGGTGCAGCAAAATCGTTTAATATGCAAGATTTGCGCAGCGACTATATATTAGATAAAGATTTCGGGCTAGGGATGCGCTTCGTTCACCCGACGTGGCGAGCAAGCTACCCGACGGTTGCACAATTGGCGATAAAGAAAAAAATGAAATGGCAACTGCTAGCGGAAGAAATGCGTATTTTATATGTCGCCTTAACGCGAGCAAAAGAAAAATTGTACATCGTCTGTACCGCAAAAGATGTGGAAGCGAAAAAGAAAAAATGGCAAGAAGTCGCTTATACACAAACGTGGGAGTTGCCGCCTTATGTGATCGAAAAAGCGAAAAGCTATGCGGATTGGATTGGCTATGCATTAGTTCGGCACCGACAAGGGATATGTTCGTCTTCAACGGTGCTTCATGATCCATCTTTATGGGATATATACATCGTGCCAGCGCATGCGCTCGAACAAGAAGACGAGCAAGCGAATGAACATCGTGACATTGTCGAAGCGATGCAACAGCTGCAACCTGTAGCGATAAAAAGCGAATACGAAGAAGAAGTGAATCGTCGTCTATTTTGGACGTATACGCACGCTCCTGCGACTGTGTTAAGAGCGAAACAAAGCGTATCGGAGTTAAAGCGGCAGCGCGACATATACGGTGAACATGCAGAACAGCCGTTTCGAAAAGAGCTTGTTGACCGTCCGCGCTTTTTGCAAGCGAAAATGATGACGCCAGCGGAGCGAGGAACGATGATGCACCTTGTCATGCAACATGTTGATGTCACAAAAAAAGTGACGGTTGATACGGTTCGGGAGCAAATCGCGCGCATGGTAAACGGTGAATGGTTAACGGAAGAACAGGCAACGGTTATTGATGTAGAAAGCATCGTCGCTTTTTTCCACACTCCGATTGGTCAACGAATGCAACGTGCGACTCGGCTTGAACGGGAAGTACCATTTTATTTGGCGCACGAAATGGAAGGGGAAACAGTGGTCATTCAAGGGGTTATTGATTGCGTGTTTGAAGATGAACATGGGCTCGTTTTAATTGACTATAAAACCGATCGCGTGTCATGGATGAGCGACCCGAAAGAACAATTAAAGCGACGATATAAAGGGCAATTAGCGTTATATCGGGAAGCGATTGAAGCGATTTGGAGAAAGAAAGTAACAGAAACGTATGTGTACGCTTTTGATGGCGCGCTACTTGTAGCGATGGAGGGGGATTAATTTGCGTATTTTACATACAGCCGATTGGCATTTAGGAAAAACACTTGAAGGACGGAGTCGCTTACTCGAGCAAGAAGCGGTCATCGATGAAATGGTCGAAATGGTACAAAAAGAAAACATCGATGTCGTATTGCTTGCAGGCGATGCGTTCGATACAGTCAATCCGCCTGCTGATGCAGAAAAGCTTTTTTACGAAGCGCTTTCGCGGCTAAGTGATTATGGTAAGCGTCACGTTGTCGTCATTGCAGGAAACCATGATCATCCTGGGCGTTTAAGCGCTGCCGCTCCGATTGCAAATATGCACGCCATTACGTTGCTAGGTTTTCCGACCGATCGTGTGCAACAAATTTACGTTCCATCAAGCGATGAGACGTTAATGGTCGGAGCGCTTCCGTATCCGTCAGAGGCGCGACTGAATGAATTGTTGGCGGAGGAGTGCGACGAAGCTTTGTTGCGCGCACGATATGATGAACGCATTCGAGCCATTTTTGCGAAAATGAACGAATCGTTTCGAGAGGATGCCGTGAATATTGCGATGAGCCATTTATATGTTGCAGGCGGGGCAACGTGCGACTCCGAGCGTCCGATTGAGCTCGGTGGAGCGTATACCGTATCGCCGGCAAGTTTTCCTGCGCAGGCGCAATATGTCGCGCTCGGTCATTTGCATCGTCCGCAAGATGTAAAACATGCGATCATGCCGGCGCGCTATTCCGGTTCACCGCTTGCTTACAGTTTTTCCGAAGCAGGATACAGCAAGTCTGTCACGATCATTGACGTGCAGCCACGTTGCACACCGATCATTTCAGAATATTTATTGTCAAAAGGTCGACCGCTCGTGAAATGGAGGGCAGAAGGGCTTGCGCAAGTGTATCGTTGGATTGAGGAAGGGCGCGATCGCGGTGCATGGATTGATTTAGAAATTGATGTCGAGCAATCGTTAACGTTAGAAGAAACACATCGACTACGCAAATTGTATGATGGATTTGTTCATATCCGCCCGAACTACTTAAAGAAAGAAGAAATGATTCGTGAAGTGCATGCCGATGTGCCAATCGAAACGTTATTTACGCGTTTTTATGAACGACAAACAGGTGGAGGGAAACCGTCCGAAGAGATCGTTCAACTATTTTTACAGCTCGTTGCCGAGGAGGACGAACAATGAAGCCGATTCGTTTAACGATTGCAGGATTGCATAGTTTTCGTCAAAAAGAAACGATTGATTTTGAACGACTATGTGAAGGTGGATTATTTGGTATTTTCGGACCGACAGGAAGCGGGAAGTCATCGATTTTAGATGCGATGACGCTCGCTTTGTACGGAAATGTAGAGCGTGCGTCCAATCAAACGAACGGAATTATGAACCATGCAGAAAACGAATTATTCGTTTCGTTTACGTTTGAATTGCAAAATGCAAGTGGGGCTAAACGATATACCGTTGAACGTTCGTTTAAGCGTGCGGATGCGTTGCGCGTTCGTTCCGTCGTCAGCCGTCTCATTGAAGAAGGAGCGGAACGAGTTGTCATTGCAGATAAAACACGGCTTGTCGATGAACAAGTAAAACAATTGCTCGGTTTAGAAATGAAAGACTTTACAAGAGCTGTCGTCCTGCCACAAGGGAAGTTTGCGGAATTTTTATCGCTTAAAGGCTCAGAGCGCCGCCAAATGTTGCAGCGGTTGTTTCATCTCGAACGGTATGGCGATGAATTAAATAAAAAATTAAAAAATAAATTAGCCGAGGTGTCAGCGAAGCTCGAAGCGATTAAAGGGGAACAAGCGGGGCTTGGCGATGCGTCAAAAGAACAAGTCGAGAAACAAAAGCAGGCGTTAGCAGAAAAAAAAGAGGAGTTAGAGAGAGCGAAAAACAAGTTGCGTCACATCCATGAACAATACGAAAAAGAAAAGCAATTATGGCAATGGCAATGTGAAAAAGAAAAAGTTGAACACGAACTAAACAAATGGCGCGAACAAGAAGAACAGATGAAACAGCTTGCGCAAACGTATGAGCGAAGCAAAGAGGCGGAGCGACTTGTGCCGTATATGGAACAAGTCGAACGAAGCGCGCAAGAAGTTGCAATTTGGCAAAAAAAAGCAAGTGAACTAGCTTCCCAATTACAACAAACAAGCGTGATGTATGAACAAGCAAGTAAACAATATGAACAATGTCGTGTGAAAAAGAACGAAGAAGAACCGAAAGCGTTGCAAAAACAAGAGCAGTTGAAACAAGCGTTGCAAACGTTGGTGCTTATGCGATCGCTTGAACAACAACAAGCAAAGCTACGCGCAAGCTTGCGAGAGATCGAGCAAAAAGAACAACAAGCGCTTCAAATGGTTGAAACGTGCACGAAAGAATATACGACATGGAGTGCGAAACAAGCAGAGTTGAAAAAACAATGGGAAGAAAAAAAAGTAGACGTACATGTCAAAGAGCGATTGGAGCAAGCGTACGAGATCAAAAAGCGAATTCAATTGCAGCAACAACAGCTTGAAGAGTTAGAAAGGGAAAAAGAAAACAAACAAAAAGTGTACGAAACGTTGAAACAAACGTACGATGAAGTAATGGAACAAATGAAAGAAAACGAAGCGCGATTCGTTGCAACGTTTCGTGATGTCGAATCGTTGTATCATCGTGTATGTGAGCGCGAAAAGCAAGTCGTGGTACTCGTTTATCAAAAGAAAGAAGAAAGAAAGCAAATGGAAGCGGCGCGGTTACATGATTTAGCGGCAACGTTAGCCGAACGTTTGCGTGATGGCGAGGCTTGTCCTGTTTGTGGTTCGACGCATCATCCGAATCGAGCAAAAAGAAAAGAAATGGCGCTCGAGGAAGAAGCGATGAAACGAATGGAGCATTCCATTCAACATGGGGAACAGCTCATAATCGCTATGCAACAAATCAAAATGCAAGTGGAGCAATTGGCCGAACTGATGGCGCGTCAACCGTTGCCGCAGCATGTTGATGTCGAAAAAGTGAAACGAGAAGTTGAAGAAACACCGCTTTGTTCGTTACAAGAGGCGGAAGTTGAACAAAAGGCGCTGTATCAAGATTACGTGGAATGTCGGGAACGTGTGCGTCACTACATGGAACATTGGAACGAACAAAAACAAAAACAACAGCAATATGCATACCAAATGGAAACGATCGGTCAACAAATTCGTGAATGGGAAGAAAAATGTTTAGAAAAACGTGCACGAGTTGAAGAAGAAAAAAAGATGTGGCATGAGGCGTATCCAGATGTATCGTTCGAACAAGTAGATGCGATGCTTTCTGAGCTTCGCGAACGGGAACGCGAAGCTCAACAGCTACAACAGCGTATTGAAAAAAGCGTCATTGTGCTAGATGATAAACGAGCTGAATTGGAGCGATGGAAAGAAACATATCAAGACATGACGAAACAAAAAGCACAATGTATGACCGAATGGAATATGTACAAGCAACAATACGAACAATATAAACGCACGCTACCTGAAGAGATAGACGAGGAGCGTGTGCAACAACAGATCGTTTTTATGGAACAATCGCTACAACGCATGAAAAGAGAAGAAGAAGAAGCGTATGCGCGCTGGATGAACTTACAACAACAATTGCAAACGTTACAAGCCGATAAACAAGCAGCACATGTCGCTTTACAAGAGGCAGAAAAAAGAAAAAAAGAAGCAGCATATGCTTTGGCTGAACAATTGCAGACTAGCTCTTTTACAGCGGTCGATGACGTACGCGCTTCTCGTTTAGATGAACAAACGAAACAACAAATCGCTCAACGCATTCAACAATATAACGATGTGCTCACGAAGTTGCAAAACGAATGGCAACGATTACATGAAGCGATGAATGGGGCGGTTATGACGAAACAGCAATGGGAAGAGACGATGTACGCATACGAACAAGTGAAGCAACAAGTGGACGAACATATGCGTCAACTCGGTTCGCTTGAAGCAATCGTCGCCGATTTGGAAACGAAACATGCTCGCTTTGTGCAATTGCAACAAGAGCGAATGCAACTAGAGAAGGTCGTTGGTCAGTATGAAGAATTGCAAAAAGTGTTGCGCGGCAACAGCTTTGTTGAATTTATTGCCGAGGAACAACTCGTTCATGTGACGCGCTATGCTTCCGAACGACTTGGCGAATTAACGAGACAGCGCTATGCGATTGAATTAGACTCCGAAGGCGGTTTTGTTATTCGTGATGACGCAAACGGTGGCGTACGTCGTCCGGTGACGACGCTGTCTGGCGGAGAGACGTTTTTAACATCTTTATCGTTAGCGTTAGCGTTATCGACGCAAATTCAATTGCGCGGAGAATATCCGCTTCAATTTTTCTTTTTAGATGAAGGATTCGGTACGCTTGACCAAGAATTGTTAGATGTCGTAATGAGCGCGTTGGAGCGATTGCGGGCAGACAATATGGCGATTGGCGTCATTAGCCACGTGCAAGAGTTGCACGCACGCATGCCGAAACGACTTATTGTAAAGCCAGCAGAACCGTCAGGAAAAGGAACGACCGTTTATCTTGAAGTGATGTAAAGGAGATGTGCAATGAAAGGGATGTGCGAACTTTGCGGAAGAGAAGATGTTGTATTAACTGTTCACCATTTAACCCCAAAAGAGTACGGTGGCACAGAAACAGCAAAGTTGTGCATCCCGTGCCATAAACAAATTCACGCCCTATATACAAACGAGGAGCTAGCCAGTCGACTATACACCATTGAACAGCTACAACATGATGAACAAATTGCGTCATTTGTTCGCTGGATTCGCAAACAACCTGCTGAGCGGATACCGAAAATAAAAAAAGCAAAGCGGCAAAAGCGTTAAGCATTGCCGACAACGTTTTGATCAAATACGTCGGAATCAAGCGTGTTTGTGAAGCTAATGCCGTTGTTAGCAATAATAAAGTTTCCCGTATTAAATGCGCCTGCGCCAGCAAATGTTTTCGAACTGATTTTCGGTGATACATACAACGTATCACCGACTTGCATGACGGCGCCGCTAGCAACGAGATTAATTTTAATCGGACCGACGAGAGCGGGCATAAGATTTTCCTCCTTCTAGTTGACGAATATGTTTGACACGTGAATTTGCCTCTACTGTTTTTGTTGAACCGATATGCACGACAGATGTAGAAGAAACCCCGATAATGCGCATAGAATGAACAGCGATGAGCGGACAATCGTGCAACGTATGGTGACAAAGCGGTTCAGTATCGATTGGTGGAGTGGGAATCGGTTTTGTAAAAATCGGAAAGGCGAGTGGAAATTCTCTACTATCCACATATTCGAGTTGTCTTTGAACAGCAAGCGCTCGCCCGGAAAGACGAATGTGTTGGCTATCCCCAATTTGTAAGACGGAGCTAAAGGAAACAGCGTTGGCGTGAAGCAAGTGAACAACGGAAAGGCGGCTCATTGCTTTTCCTCATTTTTTTTATTGTTTTGTTTTGGCGGAAACGGACCGATAATTAACGATTCCGGCGGTGTGTCAAATGCGGAAGCTAATTGAATCGTTTCGCTATCACCAACTAATACGAGTGAAGCGCTCGCTACGCCTCCGATGGCAATATGACCGACGGATAGATGATGATTCACAACTGTCATATTCATTCGTTCGTCTCCTCTCGTGGTAAATGTTTTAAAAACGTGTCAATCGAATGTTCAATATCTCTCTTTAAATAAGAAACGATCGTTTGTTGTAATGCGTCGTTTGCTTGTTCATGTTCTCCGTATTGGCGCAAATAAAAATGAATGCGATCATCGATTTGCCGCGCAATATCTTGCAGTATAAATTCGCGGTATGCCGGATCGAGTGAACGTCCATATGTTTGCTCGATGCGGGCGATGATGTTTTCTCCTTCTTCTTGTAAATATGAATGGACAGCCGTTTGAATGTTGCGGAAAATCGGTGTTGGTTGCGGAATGATCGTTTGGCTTTTTGGAACCGCAACATTTTCGATCGTATCTTCTCCAAACGTGGCAGGATTTAAACCGATATTTAACGTTCCTTCTAACGTTTCCACTTTTAATTGATCGAAATGATATTCAATTTTTTCGATCGTTGTATGTGGCTTTTTTTTTAATTGTTCATATTGTTGTTGTAAAGCGTTTACTGCTTGTTCAAGCGATTGCATTTTTTGTTGTTGCCATTTTAAATAAGCTTCAAGTTGTTTAAAATAATCTTCCCACATGTATGAAGCCTCCTTCTTTGCCGACCCTTTTATTTTCTAATGTATGGCCGAGCAGAAAGAAGTAGCACAGTTTTATACAGGGGATTGAAGCGGGACGAACGGACCTTCTTCTCCTTGAATATTGATTTTTGCTTCTGGTGCTGGTTGTGTAAATTGACCAGTGTTGCTTAATGTGGCAAGTGGCTGTACTTTTCCTGTTGTTCCAATTTGAAGAACGGATGAGTTTGTGAGCGAACCGATTTTTAATTGATGAATCGAAATCGTTTGTTGAATGTAAAAGTTCATCTTCCCACCTCGCTAGGCGTTTCCAGCAATATTGCTGTCGGCAATATCGCGGTCATTCGTATTTGTATGGCTATATTGATTGTAAATATGCAACCCGTCTCCCGTATTAAATGAACCCGCCCCAGCAAACGTTTTAGCGACGCTGTACGGAGAGATAGCAAATACATCGCCAATGTGAAATACGCCGCCGCTTCCAATGCTGTTAATTTGAACTGCTCCAACAATGGCAGGCATTGGCTATCCCTTGCTTTTTACGTTGCCATCGGCGATGTCGGGGTCGATTGTATTTGTAAAGCTAATGAATGTATTTGTTTGTAAAAAGTCTCCTGTATTTCCACCGCCAGCACCTGCGAGCGATTTTGATGAACTTTTTGGGGCGATTTGCAACGTATCGCCGAAATTGACGGTCGCATCGCTGCTGACGTTCGTAATTTTTATTGGACCTGCAATATAGGAAGGCATGGCCATCGTCCTTTCTCTCATTCTTTCCCTTACCCAATTATATGAAAACAAGAAAAGAAATGTGCTCCACAAAAAGAAAGATATGTTATAATATTTCTGAAAAATGATAATTTTTAGACATAGAAGTGGGGGATTGGGGATGAATGTGCCATTAGTATTAACGCATTTTTTAGACCGTGCCGTATCGCTTTATGGCGATAAAGTTGGCGTGATTAGCGAAGGGAAGTCGCTTACATATCGCGAGCTTAGTGAGCGCGTCAATCAGTTGTCGCACGGGTTAAGCGATTTAGGAGTAAAAAAGGGGGATCGTGTCGCTTATTTAGCGCCAAATACGTTAGAGATGCTCGAAGGGTTTTACGGTGTATTTCAAACAGGAGCAATTATGGTGCCGTTAAACATTCGTTTAAAGCCAGACGATTACGTATTTATTTTAAATCATAGTGAAAGTAAAGTATTGTTCGTTGATTATGAGTTATATCATTTAATTGCACCGATTAAAGACGAGCTACAAACGATTGAGTATATTATTGTACATGGAAAAACAGACGACATTCATGAAATCGCTTACGATACATGGCTTGCGCAGTATACGAAAGAACCGTTTGAACGTCCGGATATTGACGAAAATGATGTATGTAGTTTGCTATATACGAGCGGAACGACAGGAAATCCAAAAGGGGTCATGCTCACCCATCGCAACAACTACTTGCATGCGTTAAGTACAATGCACCATTTGCGCGTGTCAGACCGCGATGTATATTTGCACATTTTGCCGATGTTTCACGTAAACGGCTGGGGGGCGCCGTTTTATTACACAGCGAACGGAGCGACGCACGTTTGCTTGCGGAAAGCGATTCCTGAAACCATTTTTGAGTACGTCAATCAATATAAAGTAACCGTTATGCATATGGCGCCGACGGTGTTAAATACGCTTTTGCAATATTATGAGCAACATGTACCGACAATTGAGCATGATGTGCGTGTCGTTATTGCAGGATCTGCTCCGCCACCAGCGTTTGTGACGCGTGTGGAGAAAGAATTAGGTTGGGAGTTTATTCAAGTATACGGCATGACGGAATCGTCGCCATTAAGCACGGTGTCGACGATTCGTGCGCATCTCGACCATTTACCGCTTAGCGATCAATATCGAATGAAAGCAAAAGCAGGCTATGCGATGATTGGCTGTGAAGTGAAAGTCGTCGATGAACATGGTGAACAAGTGCCGCGTGACGGGAAAACGATCGGGGAAGTCATTGTGCGCAGTAACGGGGTGATGGCAGGGTATTGGAAAAATCCAGAAGCAACAATGGAGACGATTCGCAACGGTTGGCTGCATACAGGAGACATGGCGACGATTGATGCATACGGAAACATCGACATTGTTGACCGAAAAAAAGATATTATTATTAGTGGTGGGGAAAACATTTCATCAATTGAAGTGGAAGGGGTGTTGTACGAGCACCCAGCTGTGCTTGAAGCAGCTGTCATCGCCGTTCCGCATGAAAAATGGGGCGAAACGCCGCATGCGTTTGTCGTCGTCCGTCCGGGAAAAGAAGTGACGGAACAAGAGTTGATTGCCTTTTCACGTGAAAAACTTGCTCATTTTAAAGCGATTACCGGGGTGACATTCGTTCAAGAATTGCCAAAAACTGCATCGGGAAAAATCCAAAAAGTACATTTGCGCAACGAATATTGGCAATCGCTTGGGAAGACGGGAAGATATGTGAATTAATAAGGAAGAGCCGTCGTCGATTGACAGACGGCTCTTTTTTCTTTACGCTGAAATGGAAACGGAGGGGAGAGTATGCGTATTGCAACAATCGATGCGGTGCGTGGTTTGGCGTTATTTGGTATTTTGCTTGTAAACGTGCTTGATTTTTCGCTTCCGACGCTATATGTCGATGCGACGGTGTTTGCGAAAGATGGGGTTGATCGTTTTCTGCTCGCATTTGTAGATATATTTGCGCAAGCGAGCTTTTATCCGCTTTTTTCGTTGTTGTTCGGCTGGGGAGCATGGGTGATGTTTGAAAAAGGGGACGAGCGGTTTCGAGTGACTTTTTTACGTCGGTTGCTTGCGTTGTTGTTATTCGGTATGATTCATGCGTTTTTTATTTGGCATGGCGATATTTTAATCGGGTATGCGATCGTCGGGTTGTTTCTTTTTCCGTTTTTTCAAGCGAGCGCAAACACGTTACGTAACTGGGCACTTCTGCTTTGGATGGGCTGGGGTGGCGGTTCGACGATACTCATGTGGCTTATGTGGAAAGTAAGTGGTGATGTCGATTTTTCAGAGCCAGATCTGGCAAAGCAGGCGATTGCAAATTATCAAAAAGGCACGTGGGAGCAAATTTTTATGCAACGGTTGGATGATTGGTTGTACGTCAACTCATTGACACAAGCATTCATTTTTGTTTTAACGATTTTACCATTTTTTTTATTTGGTGCATATATTGCAAAAGAGAAGTGGTTTCATGATGTGAATCGGCATCGTTCCACCATACAAAAATGGGGCATCGGCGCGCTTATTGTTGGCATGGCTTTTAAATGGCTTCCGTATATTGAAAAAAATATCTTCACAACGTATGCCCAAGATATGATTGGAGGTCCTGCCCTCGCTTTATTTTATTTGACCGCCTTCTCATTTGGATCAGCGAAAGTGATTCATTTTTTTGCGCCTGTCGGCAAAATGGCGTTCACAAACTATTTGACGCAATCGATCATTTGTACGCTTATTTTTTATTCTTACGGCTTCGGATTATATGGGAAAGTAACGCCAAAACAAGCGCTCGCTGTGGCGCTCGGTGTATATGCTATGCAAATATGTTGGAGTCATTGGTGGCTGAAAAGACATCACATCGGGCCGATGGAGCGCGTATGGCGATGGATGACGTATGGAAAAAAGAAAACGACATGAATGCATCATGTCGTACACGGCTTGTCTTCTTTTTCTTTATGGAAAAGCACGGCTTCTTTCAAATGCTTATTTAACAATTCATCGAGCTCTTGACTGCATTGGATCGTTTCTTTCGCCGAAAAACCGTACATTTGCGCCAATTCAATTAATTGTCGTCTTTTCTTTTCGATGAGGGAAAGGCACATAAGATTCACCAACATTTTTCATTTTCGTCAACAGTCTGTCAACAACTGTATGTATAAACTATTATACATATTCTGAAGAAAAAGGAAATAGGATAATGTGCTGAAAAATAATTTTTTTACAAAGGAGTTTACATGTGCAAAAGAGAAAATAATGATGTTCGATCATACGAAAAAGGGGATGAGGACATGAAATTTGTTACAGCGCACGCCGGATCGGACGTGTTTGTCGGGGTTGTTCACGAGCAAAAAGTCGTTCATTTATCGAAAGCAGATGAAACGATACCACATACGATGATCGAATGCATTGAGCTTGGTGAATCGTTTATTGAAAAAGTGCAACGGGTGCTTAGAAACGTGCAATCGGAATGGACGTACGCCCTCGACGATGTACAGTTGCTTGCGCCGATTCCGCGTCCGACAAAAAATATTTTTTGCATCGGAAAAAATTATGCCGATCACGCGCAAGAAATGGGAAGCGTAGCGGACCGCGAAAATATGATCGTATTTTCGAAAGCGCCAACGACGGTTATTGGGCATGAGGCACCGATTTTACGCCATGCGGATGTAACCGACCAGCTAGATTATGAAGGGGAACTTGCGATTATCATCGGAAAAAAAGGAAAGGCGATTCCGAAAGAACAGGCGCTTAATTACGTGTTCGGTTATACGATTATAAACGATGTGACGGCGCGCGATTTACAAGAAAGACATAAACAATATTTGCTTGGCAAAAGCTTAGATACGTCATGTCCGATGGGACCATGGATCGTTCATCGTTCAGCAATGACCGAGCCGCATGCGCTACATATTGAAACGAAAGTAAATGGCGAAGTGAGACAATCGGCAACGACAGCGCAATTTATTTTCGACATTCCAACGATCATCGCGACGTTGTCGAAAGGGATGACGTTAGAACCGGGAGATGTGATTGCGACAGGCACGCCAGCAGGAGTCGGAAAAGGCATGAATCCGCCGCGCTTTTTACAGTCGGGGGATGTCATTGAAATTACGATTGAACAAATCGGCACGCTACGGAATGTAGTTAAATAAAAAGCTGGGATATCCCAGCTTTTTACTGTTCAAATACTTTTTTCACTTTTTCAATCGCCCAGTCGAGCTCTTCTTTTGTAATGACGAGCGGCGGAGCGAAACGGATGACCGTATCATGCGTTTCTTTACATAATAGCCCTTCTTGTTGTAGCTTTTCGCAGTATGGACGAGCAGGGACGTGCAATTCAACGCCGATAAACAATCCTCTGCCGCGCACTTCTTTAATGTCTGGATGGTTGATTTCGCGCAATTTTTCTTGGAAATATTGACCGAGCTCAAACGAGCGCTCTGGCAATTTTTCTTCTACGATTACATCAAGCGCAGCGATCGAAACGGCACAAGCAAGCGGGTTACCACCGAATGTCGATCCGTGTGAGCCTGGGTTGAATACGCCGAGAATATCGCGATTTGCAGCTACGCATGAAATTGGGAATACGCCACCACCGAGCGCTTTACCGAGAATGTACATGTCTGGTTCGACTTCTTCCCAGTCGCACGCAAACATTTTACCTGAGCGGCCAAGACCGGATTGAATTTCATCGGCGATGTATAACACGTTATGTTGTTTACATACGTCGTATGCCGCTTTTAAAAATCCTTCTGGTGGGATGTTAATGCCTGCTTCCCCTTGAATTGGTTCGAAAATAAACGCTGCTGTATTTGGTGTAATGGCTTGTTTGAGTGCTTCTACATCACCGAATGGAATGACTTTAATGCCAGGAAGCATCGGACCGAATCCGCGTTTATATTCTGGGTTCGATGACATCGATACAGCTGTCATCGTCCGTCCGTGGAAATTGTCTTCACAAACGATAATTTCCGCTTGGTCGGCAGGAACGCCTTTGACGTCATACGCCCAACGGCGCGCAGCTTTGACGGCTGTTTCGACCGCTTCCGCTCCTGTGTTCATCGGTAAAACCATCTCTTTGTTCGTTAATTTTGCCACTTTTTCATACCATGGCCCGAGCTGGTCGTTATGAAATGCGCGCGATGTTAATGTAATTTTATTTGCTTGTTCAATAAGCGCTTGTACGATGCGCGGATGGCGATGTCCTTGGTTGACCGCTGAGTAAGCGCTTAACATATCCATATAACGATTACCTTCTGGATCTTCTACCCATACACCTTCGCCTTTTGATAAGACGACTGGAAGTGGATGATAGTTATTTGCACCGTATTTTTCTGTTAGTTCGATGATTTGTGTTGTTTTCACGTCAATCCCTCCTATTTCGATCGTCACATATATAACATACTTGAAGTGCATATAGAAAGTAAATAGAAAAGGAGAGCGTTTTCTTTTTCAATTCACGTGCGGACGTGCTATGATAGGGATATATGAAGTGAAGAAAGGAGCATACGTATGACACATGCACATATTACAACGTGGGTCGTTGCGCTTATTTTATTTGTCGTGGCGATTGCGCTTCAAGCGAAAGGACATGAAAAAACGAAAATGTTGCACATGTTGTTGCGCTTATTTTACATTTTAATCATTGCGACAGGTGCGTGGATTTTACATAGCATGTCTTCATTTCCATTTTTGTATATCGTCAAAGTGATTGTCGGTTTATGGGTCATCGGAACGATGGAAATGATTCTCGTTCGAACAGCCAAAGGAAAAAATACGAACGTTCTTTGGCTCCAGTTCATTGTCGCATTCGTTGTTGTGTTATATCTTGGCTTTAAATTGCCGTTCGGTTTTTCATTCTTTTCGTAAAGTTGGCATATGCGCCAACTTTTTTCTTTTTCCATCATATAGAAATATGTTATAATATGAATTGATTGATAATTCTAAAAATAAAAAGAGAAAGAAAGAGTGGGAAAAAAGGGGATGAAATTATTTCAAACGGTTTGTAGAACGTTTGCGGATTGGGAACGGTGGGTGAGCGACTATCGTTTATATGAGTATGATCAGCTAACGATTTTCATTTCTTCGCTTTCCCCATCGTTTCGCATGCAAGTCGACCGATACGTACAACATCATTTGCCTCAAGCACAACTGCTTCCGATGATTGGGGATGCATCGGAACAAGCAGTCATTTGTGCCCTCGTTTTTGACGACTGTCGGTCGGATTTAGACGAGATGCGTCAAAAAATGAAAATATCTGAACAATATTACCGCTCTTTATTTGAACATAATCCAGACATTGTATATTCCACCGATTTAGAAGGCAATTTTACAAGCGTCAATCCTGCGTTTGAGCGAGTGTTTGGGTATAAGGCAGAAGAAATTTTGCATACGAACTCGCTTGATTACATTAAAAGAGAAGATATTCCTCGTGTGCGCCGATATTTTTATCGCGCGTTAAAAGGAAAAGTGCAACAGTACAATTTAGAAATTCCATCAAAATCAGGAGAAGTGTATTTATTTCAAATTAAAAACGTGCCGATTATTGTTGATGGAAAAAAGGTGGGGATTTACGGCATCGGACGGGACATTACGGAACAAAAGCGGGCGGAAGAACATATAAAATATATCGCCTATCACGATGTCGATACGGGGCTACCGAACCGATTAAAATTTACGAACATCGTAAAACAAGCCATTAACGAAGCGAAAGAAACAGGAGGGACACTTGCGGTATTATTTATTGATATGGATCGGTTTAAAATCGTAAATGATACGATCGGTCATTACGGCGGGGATGACATATTAAAACAAATGGCGGAGCGAATAAAAAAAATATTGCCAGACGGTGCGCATTTCGGTCGTTTCGGGGGGGATAAGTTTAGCCTGCTGCTGACGAAGCGAACAGATGCTCAGACAGTTATTGAGTGGACGAAAAAATTGCTTCAACATATCGCGCTTCCGATTGTGTATGAAGAAAAAGAGTTTTTTTTAACGGCAAGCGTCGGTGTCAGTTTTTATCCTGCGGACGGTGTTGATGCCCAGTCGCTCTTAAAAAATGCAGATACGGCGGTGAATCGCGCGAAACAAAAAGGCGGCAACAGCGTGATGCTGTACGCAACAAAGATGAACGAACAAGTGATGTATCGCGTTGAGCTTGAACGTTATTTACGAAAAGCGCTCGAAAAAAATGAATGTTTTCTCGTTTATCAACCGTTGCTTGATTTAGTGACGGGAAAAATTGTTGGAAGTGAAGCGTTGCTGCGTTGGAAGCATCCGAAAATCGGTTTCGTTTCCCCGCTCGAATTTATTCCGCTTGCCGAAGAAATTGGTTTCATTCATGATCTCGGTCGTTGGGTATTAACAGAAGCGTGCATGCAAACGAAAAAATGGCACGATCTTGGTTTCCATTCATTAATGGTTTCGGTCAACGTTTCTGCATCGCAATTTCAACATCCAACGTTTTTTGAAGATGTGCAACGAGCACTTAAACAGTCGCAACTTCCTGCGCATTGTTTACATTTGGAATTAACGGAAAGCTCGATGCTGCGCAATATGTATTACAGCATTCAAGTGATGAAACAGCTGCAACAACTAGGTGTACACGTATCAATTGACGATTTCGGAACAGGGTATTCCTCGCTCAGTTATTTGAAAGATTTGCCCATTAACACGTTAAAAATTGACCGTTCGTTCATTTACCAACTTCATAAAGATCGCTCCGACATTGCGATCGTCAAATCGATTATTACGATGGGACATGGGTTGCGTTTAAAAGTTGTCGCCGAAGGGGTAGAAACGGCTGAGCAAATGAAATTGTTGAAGCGATTAAAATGTCATTATGCGCAAGGGTATGCCATTTTTAAGCCGCTTTCTGCGGAACAATTTGAACAACAAGTGTTACAAGGAAACGCGGTCATTCAATAATCGAGTTGGACACCGATCACTTTTTTCCCTGTTTGCAACGTCAGTTCAAAGCGATGTTGTTTTTCGTCAAAATAATGGTGAACACTACACATGTCAACCGAGTTATCAAATATGAGGAAATTCACCCCTTTTTCAGCAAATAACATATAGTTATAACAATACAAACAGTCATATACAGAAAAATGCCACTCGTTAATGAAGTGAATAAAATGAAAAAACGCGTGATCGGGTAGCTGAGAAAGCCATTGTTCGTATGCGTGCGACAACGGTTTCATGTAGCGGAGACGGTCACCGTTTTTTAACGTATAGTGTTGCGGCATATACATGTTCCCATCTTCTCCGAGCCATCCTTTTATCCATTGACCAAAGCGAAAAAGTTCAACTTCTTCCGGCAAGCTCGTTAACTCATGTGCTTCATCTTCTTCATCGAAAAAGATCCATTCTCCGTTCACTTGTTCAACGATACCGTACATGTAAGCGCGTTTTTGTGCGCGCAACGATGCGAGACGATCCATCTATGTTCCACTCCTTTCGTGTCAATTCCCTTCGTACGCCATTATAGACAACTCATCATTTATATAAACGATGCATAAAATAAAAGCATGCTTCATACTTGTTCACAACAGAAGGGAATGATTGACGTGTGCGGAATTACCGGATGGGTTCATTTTGAGCGTCATTTACACGAGGAGAAAGAAACGGTGCTTAAGATGGCCAATACGCTCTCTTTTCGAGGGCCGGATGATACGAATGTGTGGCTTGATCACCATGTTGCATTCGGGCATAAGCGTCTTATTGTTGTTGATCCGACAGGCGGCGTGCAACCGATGACGCGAATAAAAAACGGCCACGCCTATACGATTTGTTATAATGGTGAGCTATACAACACGGAAGATATTCGTAAGCAATTATTGAAAGAAGGATATACATTCCAAGGGCATTCGGATACAGAAGTATTGCTTACGGCATACATGGAATGGCGCGAGCGATGTGTCGATCATCTCAACGGCATTTTTGCGTTTGCGGTGTGGGATAGTGAACGAAAGCAGTTGTTTTTAGCGCGCGATCGTTTAGGAGTCAAACCGCTTTTTTATCGCTATGAGCAAGGAGAGTTTTTATTTGCTTCGGAAATTAAAGCGATTTTAGCGCATCCAAACGTTCGAGCAGAAATTGATCGTGAAAGTTTATGCGAAATTTTAGCGCTCGGTCCGTCGCGCACACCAGGGCATGGCGTATTTCGGACGATTTATGAACTGCGCCCAGCGCATGCGATGATCGTGAATAAAGAGGGGATACGGCAATGGAGATATTGGAACGTCAAAAGCGCCCCGCACGTTCATTCGTTTGACGAAACGGTCGAGCATATTCGCACGTTGCTTATTGATGCCGTTACGCGCCAACTCGTTTCAGACGTCCCTGTGTGTACGTTTTTATCAGGCGGGGTCGATTCAAGCGCCATTACGGCGATTGCGGCGCAGGCGTTTGAACGCGAAGGAAAAGGACCGCTTCATACGTATTCCATTGATTACGAAGAAAATGAACAATATTTTACAGCGAACGCCTTTCAGCCGAATAGCGATGGTCCTTGGATTAAACAAATGTCTGATGCGTTTCAAACCGTTCATCATACGTGTGTCATTTCGCAACAACAATTAGCTGATGAATTGAAAGAAGCAGTCATTGCGCGCGATTTGCCGGGCATGGCGGATATTGATTCGTCGTTACTTTGGTTTTGTCGCCAAATCAAGCAACAATTTGTCGTTAGTTTATCGGGTGAATGTGCGGACGAAATTTTCGGAGGCTACCCGTGGTTTCATAGAAAAGAAGACTTGGAACGGGACGGATTTCCATGGATGCGATCGTTAGACGAACGATTCGAGCTTTTGAATGAAACGTGGCGTGAAAAACTGCCGCTTCATGAGTATGCCGATATGCGTTATAAAGAAACGCTTCGTGAAGTCCCTCACGCAGACGGAGAAAGCTTGGAAGAAACGCGTCGCCGTGAGTTGTTTTATTTAAATATGATTTGGTTTATGACGACGCTATTAGATCGGAAAGACAGAATGAGCATGGCTGCAAGTTTAGAAGTGCGCGTGCCTTTTGCTGATCATCGTCTCGTTGAGTACGTATGGAACGTTCCGTGGGAGATGAAAATGCATAACAATCGAGAAAAAGGTATTTTGCGCAAGGCGCTTGAAGGGATTTTACCAGACGACGTCTTGTATCGGAAAAAAAGTCCGTATCCGAAAACGCATCATCCGGGTTATACCGATATCGTTGCTAAGCGGCTGGAGCGGATTTTAACTGATCGCTCGTCCGTTCTATATGAATTATTTGATAAGAAAAAATTACAACAGCTGATCGAAACAAAAGGTCATTCGTTCCGCATTCCATGGTTCGGGCAATTAATGTCGGGTCCACAGCTGCTCGCATACCTCATCCAATTTCACGAATGGTTTGAGCATTACAATATTCATTTAAAAGACAGCTAAACATCGCTGTCTTTTTTCTTTTCTCTTTTCTTGTTCTGTTGTATAATGTTTGTATAACTTTTGTTTAATAGGAGTGATGGTGTGAAAAAAATTATTGTCATTGGAGCGGGGCCCGGAGGACTTGCTGCTGCGATGTTGCTTGCCGCAAGAGGATATGACGTGTCTGTATTTGAAAAAAAACCGTACGTAGGTGGACGGAATGGACGGTTTGAGCTTGGTGAATACCGCTTTGATATTGGTCCAACGTTTTTGAGTATGCCTCATATTATTGAAGAATTGTTCGCTGCATCAGGACGGAACATACACGACTATATCCAACTTGTTGAATTGGATCCGATGTATGAGCTCGTTTTTAACGATGTGAAGTTGGCGATGACAATGAATCGGGAAGAAATGAAAAAACGAATAGCGACGCTATTTCCTGGAAACGAACATGGTTACGAGAAGTTTATAAACGAAAACGAGCGGAAGTTGCAGGCGTTAGCACCGATTTTACAAAGTAAAATGGATCGATTGTATCACTATTTGCGTCCGAGCGTGGTAAAAGCGTTGCCACAATTGACGTTGTCACAAACATTATATGATGTATTAAGTCGATATTTCGATGATGAACGGCTTCGGCTAGCGTTCACATTTCAAGCGAAATATTTAGGGATGTCTCCTTGGGAGTGTCCGGGGGCATTTTCTATTTTGTCATATATGGAGCACGCATACGGCATTTACCATGTCATCGGTGGGCTGAGTGAGATTCCAAAAGCGATGGCGCGCATTGTTGAGGAATATGGGGGACGTGTATATGTGAACGAGGGAGTGCGAAAGCTTTGGATTGATGGAACGACCGTAAAAGGAGTCGTGTTAGAAAATGGCGAAACAGTGGAAGCGGATGAAGTCATTATTAATGCTGATTTTGCTCATGCGATGACTAACTTAGTTGATGATGGTGTGTTAAGAAAATATCGTAAAGAAAAACTACAATCAAAGAAATATTCATGCTCGACGTTTATGATGTATGTTGGGGTCAATAAGCCTGTTGATCTTGCCCATCATACGATTATATTTGCCGATGATTACAAGCGGAATGTGGATGAAATTACGAAAGATAAAAAAATTCCCGATGATCCTTCTATTTATGTGCAAAACGCTGCAGTGACTGACCGGACGGTTGCTCCAGAAGGAAAAAGCGCCCTTTACATTTTAGCTCCTGTTCCAAACAATACGAGCGGAATTGATTGGGAAAAAGAGAAAGAGGCGTTTCGACAAAACATATGGGACACGTTAGCTAAAAAATTAGGATGGGGACGTATGGAATCGTATATTGAATGTGAAAAGATAATCACTCCTAGCGATTGGGAGAATGATATGTTCGTTTATGAAGGGGCGACATTTAATTTAGGACATCAACTGTCACAAATGATGGTATTCCGTCCACATAATCGCTTTGAAGAATTAAGACATTGTTGGCTTGTTGGTGGCGGGACGCATCCAGGGAGCGGGTTGCCGACTATTTTTGAATCGGCTCGTATTACAGCAAACGGTATATTACAAGCTGACCGTCAACCGCTTATTCCTGTTGGACCTCTACCGAAACGGAGGGAATTATAGTGAAAGTCGCGATAGTTGGTGGCGGGATCGGTGGGATGATGACGGCGTTATTGCTTGCGAAGCGCGGCGCACATGTGACGATTTTTGAAAAAAACGACCGGCTTGGCGGGCGACTTTCGTTTATAGAGCGAGACAATTTTCGTATTGATGCTGGTCCAACGATTGTACTATTGCCGAACAAGCTACGCTCATTTCTTTCTGAGGTAGGCGTAGCGGAAGACGAGTTTGAGCTTGTTCCGTGCGATCCGATGTATACGATTCATTTTGCGGACGGCATATCGTATACAAAGTACGCAGACGAAGCAAAACAAATGGAGGAGATTTCTCGATTGTTCCCGGGAGAAGAAAAAGGGTTTCAACGTTTCATAGATGAGATGAGAAACAATTTTACAGAAGGTGAACGTCTCATTTTAGAAAAATCGTTTATAAAGAGAAAAACGTTTTTTACGAAAGAGACGTTATCACTTTTTTCTCGTATGCGAGCCTATCAATCTGTAAAAACGAGCATGAGCCGCTATTTTCAAGATGAACGATTGCAGCTTGCTTATTCGTTACAGACGTTATATATTGGAGGAAATCCATATACGACCCCGTCTCTTTATTCCCTCGTTTCGTTTAGCGAGCACGCGCACGGCGTGTATTACGTAAAAGGTGGATATGCGAGTCTCGTTTCTTTGCTTGCGAGAAAGCTAGAAGAGGCAGGGGTAACGGTTCGATTGCAAACGCAAGTGGATCGATATGAAGTGAATGGATCGAGAGTGGAGGGGCTTTATGCAAAAGGCGAAGTGAACCGTTTCGATGCATTTGTCATGAATACAGATGAACCGACGATGGTGACAAAGAAACGAGATTGGGTTCCTTCATCTAGTTGTGTTTTACTTTATATGGGACTTAAAAAAACATATGACGCACGAATTCATCAATTTTTTCTACCTTCTGATTTCACAAAACATATGGATGACGTCTTTGTTCGAAAAGTTGTCCCGAAAGATCCGTCATTTTATACGTTTTATCCGTCAGCGGTCGATCGTTCGCTCGCGCCTGAAGGGAAGAGCGTGTTATATGTATTAATTCCTGTGCCGGCTGGGCGCCATATCGATTGGACGAAACAAGATCGTTGGTTGGCTCGCATGGTCGATGAAGTGGAGAGACGAGCATTTCCAAATATGAAGCAAGAGATAGAGTGGCTTCATGTTCGTACGCCGCTTGATGCGCAAAAAGAAGGGCTATATCATGGAGGGATGTTTGGAATTGCGCCGACGTTATTTCAATCAGGCCCGTTTCGTCCTCAAGTGAAGTCGGTGCGTTATGAAAACGTATATGCGGTCGGTGCGTCCGTTCATCCGGGCGGGGGAGTGCCAGTTGTGATGCAAGGTGCTAAGTTATGTGTGGAACAATTACTGCGTGATTGGAGTGAGTGATGGTGAACATAAAACAAGCGTATGCTCAATGTGAAGCGGTGACGGCGCATCATTCTAAAACGTTTTATCGCGCGTTTTCTCTCCTTCCACCTTACGATCGTCAGGCTATTTGGGCAATTTATGCATTTTGTCGTCGCATAGATGACATCGTTGATGAAGGAGAAAAGCCACATGAACAATTGCAACAATTTGAAAAACAGTGGCAATCGTTTTTAGCAGGACATACGGAGGATGACTTTATGTGGATCGCACTTCGCGATGTCTTTTCGCGCTATGATATGGACGATGAGCCGTTTTGGCATATGATTGAAGGACAAAAAATGGATTTAACTGTTCATCGCTATGACACGTTTTCACAATTGCTCCGTTATTGTTATTGTGTGGCAAGCACCGTAGGGTTGATGTTGTTGCCGATTTTAGCACCGAATGCTCAAGACGAATTAAAGGAAAGTGCAATTGCGCTCGGCGAGGCGATGCAGTTGACAAATATTTTACGTGACATTGGTGAGGACGTAACGAGAGGGCGCATTTATATCCCGCGGGAAGTTATGGAGAGGTATGGAGTAAATGAACAACATATTTTTTTCGGTCAAGTGACAAGTTCGTTTATTGATTTATGGGAGCATCTTGCCAAAGAGGCGGAAAATAGATACGACGATGCCGAAAAAATGTTTTTTCTTTATCCGCTGTCCGCGCGTTTAGCCGTAAAAGGAGCCGCGCTTATGTACAAAAGTATTTTGCATGCCGTTCGCGAACAACAATATGACGTATTTACGACGCGGGCGTTCGTTTCGGAAGAACGAAAAAAGGCGTTACTACAGCAAATTGGAGGAGAAAACGTTGAGGTGGGGTGATCGTTTATATCGCTTGTTTCTCGTTTGGTACGCTTGTGGAATTGTGCTTGTCGGTTTTCAGCTTCTCCCGCCGTGGTTAGAGTGGGCGAATGTCGTGTTTTTAATGCTTGCTGGAGCGATTGGCGCATCATTTTTATGGGAAGCATACGGTCGTCGCGGGGTCATAGCCACGGTTTCTATTTTTATCGGTACCATAGCAGTCGAGTATGTTGGGGCAACGTATAGCTTTATTTTCGGATCATACGATTATACGAATCAATTCGGGCTGACGTTGTTTGGGGTACCGATCGCGATTGGTTTTGCATGGCTTGCCGTCATTGGTTGTACCCATGCCCTTGCCTTACGTTTCGTTTCAAGAAACCGCCCGCTACTTTCTGCGTCCGTCGGTGCGTTGTTAGCGGTCGTATTAGATTTAGTCATTGACCCTGTTGCATATGTAGCGAAACAATATTGGATTTGGGAAGAAACGAGCATATATTACAATGTTCCGCTTCAAAATTTTTTAGGTTGGTTTATTGTAGCGTTCGTCATTCATTTCATACTGTTCATGTTTCCTGTTCGAAAAGCTAGCTCTGAAAGAAAAGCTGTTTCCCTTTTTTTCCTTCTTGAAGCGATGTTTTTATTCATTGCTTTGATGGAAAAGTTGTATCTCGCTTTTTTTCTTGGTTTATTGCTCACTTTATTTATTTTTTTGAAATGGAGACGATTAACGTGATTGAGGCGAAAAAAAGTCGTGTATTTGAATGGATGTTTTCGCTCTACAATACATGGTTGTTGCGCACATCATTTCATCGTCTATACGTACGCGGACACATTGTGCAAACGCCTGCTCTATATGTGGCAAATCATAGCTCATGGTGGGATGGGCTCATTGCGTTTCAATTGAGTCGTTTTCTGTTTCAACAAAATAGTTACGCGATGATGAGCGAAGAAGGATTAAAACAATATCCGTTTTTTCGTAAGCTTGGCGGTTTTTCAATTAACCGCACGCAACGAAAAGAGATGATGAAGTCGCTAGATTATGCCGTTTCATTATTGCGCGATGGAAAAAGCGTTTGGATGTTTCCGCAAGGTGAGGAGCAGCATGTCGAAAAACGCCCGCTTCAGTTTTTTACAGGGGCTATATATGTAGCGGAACGAGCGAATGTGCCGATCGTACCGCTTGCGTTTTATCATAGCTTGCGTCATCATCGTAAACCGGAATGGTTTATTCATATTGGCGAGCCGTTATGGACGGCTGACATTGAAGGAAGCCATCGGAAAGATAAAACGGCTGAACTCGAACGCATTTGCACCGCACAACTAGATGATGTAAGGCGATTAGTCATGACCGAACAGCTTCAGTCGTTTACGCCTTGGAACGGAGGGACGTTATGATCGTTGTATGGGCAAGTTTTTTCATTTGGACGGTTTTTAACTCTTTGTTCCTTATTCCTCTTCCGAAACGTCCGCAAATCGCTACTCGCCCACTTGTAAGCGTGCTCGTTCCACTTCGCAATGAAGAGCGAAATGTCGTACGTCTTGTGCGCTCGTTAAAGCAGTTGACGTATGAGTCAGTCGAATTTTTACTTCTTGATGACCAATCGACCGATCGCACGTATGAGTTATTGTTGAAAGAAACGAAAGGGGACAATCGCTTTCAAATACGGAAAGGAAAGCCTCTTGCAGATGGTTGGGTAGGGAAAGTGCATGCGTGCCATCAACTGGCGAAACAGGCGAAAGGGGCGTATTTGTTTTTTATTGATGCAGATGTCGAATTAAAACCAATGGTGATCGAACAATTGTTAGCTGTTGCAACGACATATGACGCAAAACTAGTGACGGGCTTTCCGTCGTTTCATCCTCAATCGCTTCCGCTCGTTGGAAAATGGCTCGTGCCATTGCAACATTTTTTTATTTTGTTTCATTTGCCGTTATATTTAGCTAATTATACGAATATGCGCGCAACAACAGCAGCGCACGGCGCATGTTTGTTTTTCGAGCGGGCAGCTTATGAAGCGATTGGCGGACACGCCTCTGTGAAGCAAGAGATTGTTGAAGATGTCATGATTGCCCGTCGGATGAAAAGTTGTGGTTATCGAGTCATCTTAGCGAATGTGAGCACGCATATTGTTTGTTACATGTATGAAACGAATAAGGAAGTATGGTTAGGGTTTATAAAAAATGTATATGTCGGGTTAAATCGCTCACCGCTCTTTGTGATGATGCTTACGATATTTTACGGAACATTTTACGTCGCTCCACTTTTCATTGCCCCGTTTGCGATTACAAAGGGATGGACGTACGCCTTGCCTCTGGTTATAGTCATTATGCAAAAAGCATACGTAGAGTGGAAGACAGAGCGCTCAATTTCGACGTGTTATTGGATGCCATTAAGTGTAGCGGCATTTATTGTTTTAATGTATGCATCGATGCGTGCGAAACGTTATGAATGGAAGGGGAGAACGTATACGTGAAAAAAGTGGTCATTGTCGGTGGAGGGCTCGGTGGATTGTCTGCTGCTGTGACGCTTGCGCAACGGGGCGTCGATGTGCAGCTTTTTGAAAAAAATAATCATTTTGGTGGGAAATTAATGCCTGTTCAACTAGGTAACTATTATTTCGATTTTGGACCGAATACGATTACGATGCCGTTCGTATTTCGACATGTCATCGAACAGACGGGGGAACGTACAGAAGATTATTTGACGTTTCGAAAACTACGTGTGCATACAAAAAACGTATATGAAGATCAAACGACATTTTTTCTTTCAAGTGATCGGGAATATATGAAAGAGCAGTTAGCACATATAGACCCCATCGGTGCGTTGCGATACGATGATTTTTTACGTGAAGTGGAGCGTTTGTATCAATTGGCGAAAACGCACTTTTTCCCACGCATTTTTCATTCTTTTACGGATTACATATCGCCGTCGCTCGCCATGGCTTTGTTGAAAGCTAGGCCGTTTGAGACGTTACATCATTTTTTTCAACGATATTTTACAAATGAACATGTCATTCAAGCATATGACCGCTATGCCACGTATATCGGTTCGTCACCGTATATGTCTCCAGCGACATTTGCGATGATCGCTTATTTAGAAATGGTTGATGGTGTATATTATGTTGAAGGTGGAAATGCTCGTATTGCTCATACGTTTGCGATGCTCGCCAGACGCGCGGGTGCAACGTTACATACAAATCGAGCGGTCAAGCGTGTCATTGTGCATAACGGAGCGGTGAAAGGAGTCGAGCTCGAAGACGCAGAGAAGGTAGAAGCGGATGTCGTCATTATGAATGCCGATTTGTTACAGGCGTATCGCGAGCTCGTTGATCCTCACGATCGCTCATATGAACGAGCCGAGCCGTCCATTTCCGCCTTTGTCATGTTAGTTGGAACGAAAGATACATGGAATCATTTAGCTCATCATAACGTGTTTTTTTCTGACAATTACAAGCAGGAGTTTGAACATATATTTTCTGGAAAATATAGCGAACATCCAACAATATATGTGTGTGCCCCGCCGTTTACAAAAGAAGGCTCATCTTTGTTTATTTTAGTAAATGCTCCGCCTCTCACGAAAGATGGACGGATGCAAGTCGATGAACAAGCATATAAGCAACTTGTGTATGAAAAGCTTCGTTCATACGGTTTAAACATTGTACCAGACGTCGAACAGATCATTACTCCGCTTCATATTGCAGAACAGTTTCGTGCATATCGAGGGGCATTGTACGGGATGGCGTCGAATCGGCGTCGGGATACGTTTTTACGTCCATCCAATGCATGTAGGCGCATCGGTGGATTATATTTCGTCGGAGGAACGACCCACCCTGGAGGTGGATCGCCGATGGTGGTGATTAGCGGTCAAAACGTCGCTCATCATTTGCTCGGTATTAAGCTGTCGCTTCCTTTTTGACGAACGATTTTGTTCGCCATACGTTTGATTTCCAACGCCAATAGACGAGCAAACCGCGCAGCCATTCGTCCGCCGTAAAGGCAAGCCAAATGCCGACTAAGCCAAGATCGAACGAAATGCCGAGCATATAGGCAAGAGGGACGCTCACTCCCCACATGGACGCGATGCCGATGTAAACAGGAAATTTTACATCGCCAGCAGCTCTTAAGGAGTTAATAATAACAAGGTTAAACGAACGACCTGGTTCAAGAAGCATCGTAAGGAAAATGAGTGTCCCACCTGTTTCGATCATGCGTGTATTGCTTGTGAAAATGGAAAATAGTTGATCGGAAAAAACAGAAAATAACGCGGCAACCGAAAAGGAAATCATGACAGCGAGCCGCAAACTTCGTAAACAGCGAGTATATGCTTCATGAAAGCGCTCCGCCCCAACGAGATGACCGATCATAATTTGTGTTCCTTGCCCGATAGCCACACTAAATAAAAAAATGAACATCATGATGTTTTGTGTATATACTCTCGTTGTTAATGCTTCTGTGCCGAGCATCGTAATGAAATACGTGATGACAAGTTGTGACGTATTGTAAGCAACATGTTCACCGGCAGATGGAATGCCGATTTTTAATAATTGTTTGACGTAAGTAAACGAAAGCGCCTCTTTTGTCCAAAGCGGAAGCGGATGCGGGAGGCGTTTAATCAAGACAAAACAGCCAACGACAACACCGATGATGCGGCTTATCGTCGTTGACCAAGCGACCCCTGCGACACCTAGTACAGGCAAGTCAAACGGCCCGAACAACACGAAATAGTTGCCAATGATATTTAATATATTGACTCCAATTGTAACGTTCATCATGTCGCGTGTAAAACCGTAGCTTCGCAATATCGCACCGAGCGTCATAATGAGCGCTTGCACAAATGAAAAACCGCCAACAATCCGTAAATAAGTACGCGCATCAGCCATTAACTCGTTCGGAACGTTCATCCATTGAAGGAGATGATCGCTTCCTATCCAAAGCACAACGCTTAATACGATGCCAAATAATAAATTTGCCCAAATGGAAGCAGCTCCAATATAGGAAGCTGCTTTTTCATCATTTGCCCCGGCGTATTGCGCGATTAAAATCGATGTTCCGGTTGCGATAAAACCAAACATGACAACGACCATAAACAATAACTGATTGGCTACCCCAACAGCTGCAACTGCTTCATCGGCATATTGACTGAGCATAAACGTATCCGCATTGCCAGTCAGCATATGAAGCGTCAATTCAATAAAAATGGGCCAAGTGAGCGCAAATAAAGAAAGTTTTTTTGCCAAACAAGACAACCCCTTTACACATTCCGACTTACAAACTGTTTTTAGTTTAATGGATTGTTATAATGAAAAAAAGGGAAAAAGGCGATGACTTTTGTACATTTCCGACTTAAAGGAGGGCGCTTATGTATATTTCGTTTTCTGTTCCGCCGTTTCCGATATTTATTAAAGGGGGCGAGGCCGTTTTTCGAAAAGGAATGAAACATTTTCGACGCACATTTTCCATATTTGATTTACTGTATGTGCAAAAAGGGACGTTATATATGACGGAAAGAGAAGAAACGTTCGTTGTCCGCGAAGGAGAGTACGTTATTTTATGTCCGGGATTTGAACATTATGGGCATAAGCCGTGCGATGAAGATACATCCTTTATTTGGATTCATTTTGCCATGCCCCAATACGAACTTGTTGAAAAACGTCCGTACGGGTGGAGCGATATTATTGAAAGGGAAGCGACATATGTCGATTATGCACAATATCGGTTGTTTATCCCACAATATGGGCAGTTGAGGCAAGCGGGCATGGATACAATGCTCCAATCCATTGTCCGTGAGCAAAGAACACCAGACCACTCGCTGTTGCAACAGTTGTTATTTGCCGAATGGATCGTTCAACTGCAAAAACAAACGCTTCATATTCCATCAGCAGCCGAGCATGTATGCAGAGAAGCGCTGGAATATATTCATCGTCATTATGATCAACCGTTTGAAATGGAACGTCTTGCTTATGCGCTTCGCCTTCACCCCGACTATATTTCCCGCTGTATGCAAAAGACGATTGGCATGAGCGCGTCGCAATATGTAAATGATTATCGGGTGAAGATGGCGAAAAAAAAATTAGCCGCGACGAATGAGACGGTCGCGGCCATTGCTAAACAAGTCGGATTTGAAGACGGGGCGTATTTTTCCCGGGTATTTAAGAAAATAGAAGGGATGACCCCAAGCGAATATCGCCGTTTTATACAGCGGACGTAGACTGTACAAGCAACATGCGAAAGCCGTACGGCTCGATTGTCATCGTTTGTTCAGTCATTTGTTCGTTCGTCCAAAGGTTGATGACCGTTTTGTCTTGAAGTGAAAATGGAACGGTCCATGTAAGCGATGCGTCTGCATTGTTTAACACGCAAACGATTGTTTCGTCGTCGTACGTTTTGACATAAGCGATATGATTCGTTTCATCGTTTGCCTCTAATATATGAAACTCGCCAATTCGCAAGGCGCGATATTGTTTGCGCAGTGCAATAAGCGTTTGGACGTGCGCGAATAAATCGCGGTCTTGTTTTTCTTTTTCCCATATCATACATTTTCGGCAAAGAGGGTCTTGACCGCCTGTTAAGCCGATTTCATCTCCGTAATAAATGCAAGGCGAGCCGCTGAAGGAAAGTTGGAACGTAAACATGAGTTTCACTTTCTCCTTTTGTTCGCCACATTGTGTTAAAATGCGGGGAGTGTCGTGACTGCCGAGCAAATTAAACGCCACTTCGTTTACGTTTTGTGGGTAGTTATGCCATACGTTTACGATCGTATGGGCAAATTCGCTCGCTTTTACGTTTTCCTTCGCAAAATAGTTGAGCGTCCCATTTGTAAACGGATAGTTCATGACCGCATCAAATTGATCTCCTCTTAGCCATGGCATCGCATCATGCCAAATTTCCCCGAGAATATAAACGTCCGGTTTGATCGCTTTCACCGCTTGGCGAAATTCGCGCCAAAACTGGTGGTCGACTTCGTTCGCCACATCTAACCGCCAGCCGTCAATGTCAAACTCACGAATCCAATAGGTTGCGACGTCCAGCAAATATTGTTTTACTTCTCGGTTTTCGGTGTTTAATTTCGGCATTTCTGGTACAAAAGCAAACGTATCATAATTTGGAATCGGTTCCGTTTGAAGTGGAAATTCACGAATATGGAACCAATCTTTATACCGTGATTTCTCGCCGTTTTTTAACACGTCTTGAAACGGGGCGAAATAATAGCCGCTATGGTTAAACACCGCATCAAGCATGACGCGAATGCCTTTTTCATGGCATGCTTCCACGAGCCGTTTAAATGTTTGTTTGTCGCCAAATTGTGGGTCGATTTCGAAATAGTCGATCGTGTCGTACTTATGGTTCGATGGCGCCTTGAAAATCGGAGTAAAATAAATGCCGTTGACGCCGAGTTCAACGAGATAGTCTAATCGTTCGATTATGCCTTCAAAATCCCCGCCAAAAAAGCTTGTTGTTGTTGGGTCAACGCTTCCCCATGGGAGCGTATTTGGCGGATTTAAACGTGGATTGCCGTTGGCGAAACGCTCAGGAAAAATTTGATACCAGACGGTGTCTTTTACCCAGCTCGGTGCGTCAAATACGTCGATGCGATTTAAAAACGGAAAACAAAAATAGTATGCTGTATCGTCTGTTGGAGCTTGTTTGTAAAAGCCTTTTTCTGTATAGACGAGCATGTCTTCACCGTCATGCAATTCAAACCCATAGCGCAAGCGACGATACGGTGGTTGCACAGCGATGAACCAATAATCAAACAAAGCGTCACAACCGCTTTGTTGCATCGGTTGTTTGTCAAATTGCCATGCGCCATCTTCCCATACGTACGGGTCACCAAATAACAAATAAACGGCATCGACGTCATCTTTTTTTGTCCGCAAACGAATATGTAGCGTTCGTTTGTCGTATGCATAAGCAAACGCATCTTTCGGACGATGGTAAATCGCTTCTTTTAACATGCGTCAACCGCTCCTTTCTATTTCAAGCGCAATCGATTGCGCTTTTCTCACAAGTTTCACTTTCGTTTTTCCCCCGCCTTTAAGTAAGCGGATACAATCGTCATGTTAAGCGTAAAATGAAAGGAAGGAAAAAGTCAATATTCATTCAAAAAAAGACGAAAAAAATAGTTGTCAAAACGGAAAATGATAGTATAATGAAGATAAAGGTTGTGCAATCGTTTTCGCAAAATAAAAATGAAAGCGTTTGTACATATTATGAAAACATAGGAGGGGTCGAAATGAAAAAAACGGTATCTATTTTCTCGTCGCTTGCTTTGCTTGCAGGTGTGATGGCAGGTTGTGGTCCACAAGATGAGGCAAAGCCAAAGGAAAATGAAAACGAAGGAAAAACAGAAGTATCGGAAGACGGCATGCCGCCAAAACCGGAAAAGCTTGTCGTTTGGGAAGACGTAAAGCGCGGTGTGGCGTTAGAGCCAGCGATTAAAGCGTTCGAAGAAAAATACGGCATTAAAGTCGAGTACAAAGAAGTTGAAATGGCGACAAAACAGCGTGACCAACTTCGACTAGACGGTCCAGCAGGCACAGGTCCTGACGTCATTACTGTTCCACACGACCAAATTGGTCAGCTCGTGACGGAAGGATTAATTCGTGAAATTAACGTCGATCAATCGGTATTAGATACGTTTACAGAATCTTCGATCGCAGCGCAAATGTATGACGGAAAGTTATACGGGCTTCCAAAAGCGGTAGAAACACCTGTGTTCATCTACAATAAAAAATTGATGGATAAAGCTCCAGAAACGATGGATGAGCTGTATCAATTTTCAAAAGAGTTTACAAAAGGTGATAAATACGGTTTCTTAGCGCTTTGGGATAACTTCTATTTCGCACACGGCGTCATTGCCGGAATGGGCGGTTACGTATTTAAAAACAATAACGGCGCATTAGATCGCAATGACATTGGTTTAAACAATGAAGGGGCAGTCAAAGGAACAGAATACATTCAAATGTGGTATAAAGAATTGTTCCCGAAAGGAATTATCGGTGAAAACGGCGGTTCAGCGATGGATGGCTTATTTAACGAAGGAAAAGCAGCGTCTGTCATGAACGGTCCGTGGGCGTTCCAAGGTATGCGTGATGCAGGCATCGATATCGGTGTCGCACCAATGCCAAAATTGCCAAACGGTGAGCCTGTGAAAACATTTATGGGTGTAAAAGGTTGGCACGTATCTGCGTTCTCAAAACATCCTGAATGGGCAACAAAACTCATTGAATTTATTACAAACGAAGAAAATGCGAAAAAACGTTTCGAGTTGACGCGTGAAATTCCGCCAGTCAAGTCGCTTATTAACGATCCGTTAATCGCAGAAGATGAAGGAGCAAAAGCGGTTGCGATTCAATCGCAATATGCGATTCCAATGCCAAACATTCCTGAAATGGCAGAAGTATGGGGACCAATGGCGACAGCACTTCAACTTGTCGCGAACCAAAAAGCAGAGCCAAAACAAGCGCTTGATGAAGCTGTAAAAACAATTAAAACGAACATTGAAACAAATCATCCAAGCAAGTAAGAAGTGAGCGGTACCTCTCTTGTAGAGGTACTGCTTCAACTTTCTTTTCTTTGTTTATTCATTCACATTTAAGTGCGCTCCTCGCCATTGTTTAGAAAGGAGACAAAATCAATGGAAACACCAATGTATCAATCGAATCATCGGAAAATTGCTCTCGGTTTATCCATTATTCCGGGATTTGGTCAACTGTATAATCGTCAATACGTGAAAGGTATTTCATTTTTTATTTTAGCTGCTTCGTTTTTCATCGTTTTTAAAGATTTATTAAATATGGGATGGTGGGGAATCTTTACGCTCGGTGAAGTCATCGGCCGTGACCATTCCATTTTCTTGCTCGTTGAGGGGATTTTAGCGGTTATTATTTCGGTGTTTGGGCTCGGCTTTTATGCGTTTAATTTGCGCGATGCTTATAAAAATGGGCAAAAGCGTGATTTAGGGTTGAAAATTAGCTCGTTGCGCGAGCAATATCGTGCGCTCGTCGACAACGGCTTTCCATATTTAATGATTTCACCAGGATTTATTTTGCTTGTGTTTGTCGTTATTTTCCCGATTATTTTCGTCGTCTTATTGGCGTTTACAAACTATGACTTATATCATTCACCGCCAGCGAAACTTGTTGACTGGGTTGGGTTTCAAAACTTCATTGACTTAGTGAAGCTCGATCTTTGGCGGAAAACGTTTATTAACGTACTTGCTTGGACGATCGTTTGGACATTTGGGGCAACAACGTTACAAATTGCGCTCGGTATTTTCCTAGCCATTATTGTGAACCAAAAAGATTTAAAAGGAAAAGCGATCATTCGGACGATTTTCATTTTACCTTGGGCAGTTCCAGCGTTTGTAACGATTCTTGTTTTCTCGGGCATGTTTAACGAATCGTTCGGGGTAATTAATAAAACGATTTTGGCGTCGTTAGGCATCGGACCGATCGAGTGGATGACCGATCCGTTTTGGACGAAAGTGGCGTTAATTCTCATTCAAACGTGGCTCGGCTTCCCGTTCGTCTTTGCGATGACAACGGGGGTATTGCAAGCCATTCCGAACGAATTGTATGAAGCAGCGACAGTTGATGGCGCATCAAGTTGGCAAAAGTTTACGAAAATTACTCTTCCGCTCGTGTTGTATGCGACAGCGCCAATTTTAATTACGCAATATACGTTTAACTTCAACAACTTTAACATCATTTACTTATTTAATGGTGGCGGTCCGGCGGTATCTGGGCAAAATGCTGGTGCGACAGACATTTTAATTTCATGGATTTATCGTCTAACGATGACGTCTGCGCAATATTCGAAAGCGGCGGCCATTACGTTATTGCTTTCGCTCGTTGTCGTATCTGTCGCATTATGGCAATTTAGAAGAACAAAATCATTTAAAGAAGAGGATATGATGTAGTATGGATATGAAAAGACAAAAACTCATTCGCCTCACGTTGTCGTATGCCGTCGTTTTGGTGATGACGATTATTATCGTCTATCCGCTTCTTTGGGTCGTTGGTTCATCGTTCAACCCGGGGCAAAGTTTATCTGGATCGAAAATGATTCCAGACAACGCCACGCTTGCTCACTATAAAAAGTTATTTGATACATCGCAAAGTGACTATTTGACTTGGTATTGGAACTCATTAAAAATTTCGACGTTGACGATGATTTTTTCCGTCATTTTAGTAAGTTTAACAGCGTATTCGTTTTCGCGTTATCGCTTTATCGGACGCCAAAACGGGCTCATGACGTTTTTGATTTTGCAGATGATTCCAAACTTTGCTGCGCTCATTGCGATTTTCATTTTAGCGCTTTTAACAGGATTAGTTGATACGCACTTAGGATTAATTCTCGTGTACGTCGGCGGTGCCATTCCGATGAATACGTGGCTTATGAAAGGATATTTAGATACGATTCCGAAAGAGCTCGATGAATCAGCGAAAATTGACGGAGCGGGACATTTGCGTATTTTCTTCCAAATTGTTTTACCGCTTGCGAAACCGATTATCGCAGTGGTGGCGCTCTTTACGTTTATCGCGCCGTTTGGCGATTTCATTTTAGCGAGCGTGTTGCTTCGCAGCAAAGAAAAATATACGCTTGCGGTCGGATTGTACGATTTAGTGGCGAAACAGTTCGGTAGTGAATTTACAACGTTTGCGGCAGGTTCTGTTTTAATTGCGGTGCCGATCGCTATTCTCTTCCTTTCATTCCAAAAGTATTTTGTCTCTGGCTTAACGGCAGGTGGAACAAAAGGATGAGAAACGAAAGGAAAGAATCATTTTGGTTCTTTCCTTTCTTACTATTTAGAGATATATTAACAAAAGAAAGCTTTGGAATGAATGGAGAGTGAAATGGAATGAAACGTGTATTTCGTGCGCTACTTATTTTTGTTTTGTTGTTGTCCGTGACGGCGCCAGTAAGTGCGAAAACAGAGCGAACGTGGCAAGATGAACGCGTATATTTTATTATGGTCGACCGTTTCAATAATGGGAATCCGAAAAATGATTATGAAGTGAACGTGCATGATCCGAAAGCATATCACGGTGGCGATTTGCAAGGCATTATTGACAAGCTCGACTACATAAAAGGAATGGGCTTTACAGCCATTTGGCTCACGCCGATTTTTGCGAACGAAAAAGGCGGATATCACGGCTATTGGATTGAAGACTTTTACAAAGTAGAAGAGCATTTCGGAACGCTCGATGATTTCAAACGGCTTGTGAAAGAAGCGCATAAGCGCGATATGAAAGTCATTTTAGATTTTGTTGTCAACCATACAGGCTACAACCATCCGTGGCTAAATGATCCGGCGAAAAAAGAGTGGTTTCATGAGAAAAAAGACATTTTTAATTGGGCGAATCAACAAGAAGTCGAAAACGGTTGGTTGTTTGGTCTCCCTGATTTAGCGCAAGAAAATCCAGAAGTGAAAGCGTATTTATTTGATGTCGCAAAATGGTGGATTCAACAAACGGATATTGACGGATATCGGTTAGATACGGTCAAACATGTGCCGAAATGGTTTTGGGACGAGTTTGCTAAAGAAGTGAAATCGGTGAAACAAGACTTTTTCCTTCTTGGAGAAGTATGGCATGACGATCCACGTTATGTAGCGGAATATGGGAAGCACGGAATTGATGCGCTCATCGATTTTCCGTTTTATAAAGAAGCATCAACGATTTTTTCAAACGTCGATCAATCGCTTGAACCGCTTTACAACGTATGGAAGCGAAACGAGGCTTTTTATGACCGTCCGTATTTGCTTGGCACGTTTTTAGATAATCATGATACGGTTCGGTTTACACGATTAGCCTTGCAAAATCGCATCAATCCGGTGACGCGTTTAAAACTTGGATTGACGTATTTGTTTTCCGCACCGGGTATTCCGATTATGTACTATGGAACGGAAATTGCCCTTGATGGCGGAGAAGATCCAGACAACCGTCGTCTCATGAACTTCCGCACCGATAAAGAGCTGGTTGATTATGTGACAAAGCTTGGTGAATTGCGCGAGAAGCTTCCATCGCTTCGTCGCGGCGATTTTGAATTGCTTTATGAAAAAGACGGCATGGCACTTTTTAAACGAACGTACGAGAAGGAAACGACGGTAATTGCGATTAACAATACGTCAAAAACGCAAAAAGTGACGCTCGATGACGAATTAGAACAAGGAAAAGAATTGCGTGGGTTGCTTGCGGGGGATTTAGTGCGCAGCAAAGACGGCAAGTACGATATCATTTTAGATCGCGAAACGGCAGAAATTTATGTACTTGCGCCAAAAACAGGATTAAACATTCCGTTCATCGCGGCACTTGTTGCGGTATATACGGCATTCGGTCTATTTTTATACTTCGCGCGTAAACGAAAAGCATCATGATGATGGGGGAAGAGAGGATGCTAGAAGATACAAGTTTTGCGATTCGACCGATTGATCAGTTGGACGAAAAAGAAGTGTGGCAGCCGATTGGTGATGTGCAAAAAATTGAAGGGAAAAAGCAAATATTTGCATTTACATGCGAGAACGCGTCAGGTAAAATACATTTTTATCGTGACGATATTGTTCGGGTGACGATCGATCCATTCGACGGAAAGTATGTTTCTGTGAGTCCAGCAGTGGTCGCAACGCCGGAAAAAGTCGATGTGCACGTTCAAGAAAAAGAAGACGGCTGGGAGTTGCGGACGAAACAGCTGACAGTCGTCATTGAGCGAAGTCCGTTTCGTTTAGCGATATACGACAATGAAGGAATATTGCTCGTGCGCGATGAACAGCCTGTATGTTTTGAAGCCAAAGGGCGTATGCGTTGCGTTCATGCGCTTGCTCCGACAGATGTCGTATATGGATTAGGAAAAAAAACAGGAGTGTTGAATAAACGCGGTGCTGTATGGACGATGTGGAATACGGACGTGTATGCGCCCCACAATTTAGAAACAGATCCACTATATCAATCACATCCGTATATGATGGTGTTAAAACATGGGCATGCGCACGGCATCTTTTTCGATCATACGTATAAAACGACGTTTGATTTGCGCCATGAATCGTTTTATACGTTTACATCAGATGGTGGGTCCCTTGACTATTATGTGTTTGCTGGGCCGCATCCGAAAGATGTGTTAGGGCAATATACGCATCTTGTTGGACGAATGCCTTTGCCACCAAAATGGGCGCTTGGGTATCATCAGTCACGGTATAGTTATGAAACCGAACAGGAAGTGCGTGAACTGATCGATACGTTTCGCGCCAAACGTATTCCGCTTGATGCGGTATATTTAGATATTCATTACATGGATGAATATCGCGTATTTACATTTGACAAAAAACGATTTCCACGTCCGGAATCGCTCGTTCAATATGCGAAGGAACAAGGGGTTCATATCGTTCCGATTGTTGATCCAGGCGTGAAAGTTGATGCGGAGTATGAGACGTACCGCGATGGGGTGCAAAAGGATGATTTTTGTAAATATGCGGACGGAACGTTGTACAAAGGAGACGTCTGGCCAGGAACGAGCGTATTTCCAGACTTTTTGAAGAAAAAAGTGCGCAAATGGTGGGGCGAACAACATACGTTTTATACGGACATCGGCATCGAAGGCATTTGGAACGATATGAATGAGCCATCGGTATTTAACGAGACAAAAACGATTGATGAACAAGTCGTTCATGACGGATGGAAAACGCATCGTCAAGTGCATAACATATACGGAATGATGATGACCGAGGCGACATATTCTGCGTTGAAAAAACAGCTGAAGGGAAAACGTCCGTTTGTATTGACGCGCGCAGGCTTTTCCGGCATTCATCGCTACGCAGCGGTATGGACGGGAGATAATCGAAGCTTTTGGGAGCACCTTGAACTGTCGATACCGATGTGCTTGAATTTAGGATTATCGGCTGTTGCGTTTTGTGGGGCAGATGTTGGTGGCTTTGCGCACGATACGGGCGGTGAATTGCTCGTTCGTTGGACGCAAGCCGGCGCCTTTTTCCCTTATTTCCGCAATCATTGTGCGATCGGTTTTGCGCGGCAAGAACCGTGGGCGTTTGGGGAAACATATGAACAAATCATAAAACGATATATTGAGCTTCGTTACGAATGGTTACCGCACTTCTACTCGTTATATATGGAAGCGCATCAAACAGGTGTGCCGATGATGCGCCCGCTTATGATGGAATATCCGAACGATTGCGAAACGTGGAATATTTCGGATCAGTTTATGGTTGGCGAGCAAGTGATGATTGCACCGATCATCCGTCCGTATACAACGCATCGCATCGTTTATTTTCCAGAAGGACGCTGGGTTGATTATTGGACGAAAGAAGTGTTTGAAGGCGGTCAGCGGTATATTGTCGAAGCACCGCTTGACCGTTTGCCAATATACGTAAAAGAAGGGGCGATGATTGCTCACGCCGAAGCGAAGCCATCTACGATGATTGTGGATGAACAGTTGACGTTATATGTGTATACAATGAAAAAAGGAACATCGGCATATACGATTTATGATGATGATGGTGAGACGTTTGCATATGAAAAAGGAGAATATGTCCGCATGCATATTCGCGCGACGTTTTCGGACGATGCGGTTCATTTTGAGATAGAACGAGAAGGTGCGTACAAACCACCTTGGCCATTGCGTGTCGCATTTGTTGGCGATGTACCGTCTACAATTGTTGTTAATGGAGAACGACGGATCATCGATGAGGCGACAAACACGTTTGTTTTGTAAGAGATGGGGGATTTTTTATGACAGTGACGATTAAAGATGTAGCGAAGCGCGCGAATGTGGCGCCATCGACCGTTTCACGCGTCATCGCCGATAGCCCGCGCATTAGCGAAAAAACGAAGAAAAAAGTACGCGAGGCGATGAAAGAGCTTGGCTATCATCCGAATTTTATCGCGCGCAGTTTAGCAAATAAATCGACGCAAGTAATCGGGCTCGTCATGCCAAGTTCGGCAGATAAAGCGTTTCAAAACCCGTTTTTCCCGGAAGTCATTCGCGGCATTAGTAAAGCGGTGCACGATCGGCAATATGCGTTGCAGTTATCGACGGGAGAAACGGAAGCGGAAATTTACGAGGGTGTCGTGCATATGGTGCAAGGAAAGCGCGTTGATGGTGTCATTTTGCTGTATTCGCGTGCGAACGATAAAATTATGACGTATTTACAAAAAGAAGATGTGCCGTTCGTTGTCATTGGGAAACCGCACAAAAGAGCGGAAGAAATTACTCACGTTGATAACGATAACGTACGGGCGGCACGCGAGGCAACGGAATATTTAATTGAACTCGGTCATGGGCGCATCGCGTTTGTCGGTGGAAACGTCAATCTCATCGTGACGATGGATCGTCTGCGCGGTTATGAAAAAGCGCTCAAATCGGCAGGGCTTGCATATCGAAAAGACTACATTGTACACGAGGAATTTTTAAAAGAAGGCGGACAAGAAGCGATGAAAGAGCTTCTTTCACTTGCTGAACCGCCAACCGCGCTCGTTGTCGCCGACGATTTAATGGCGCTTGGGGTATTAAATACGCTTGCGGAAATGGGATTAAGCGTGCCGGGAGATGTATCGATCGTTAGCTTTAACAACGTACTTTTATCGGAAATTTCTCGTCCGCCGCTCACGTCAGTAGATATTCATATTTTTCAACTCGGCTTTGAAGCGGCAAGAAATTTAATACAACAAATCGAAAATCCGAACGAGCCAATTAAACGAATTATTATCCCACATACGCTCGTGAAACGATTTTCGTGCGATTACTACAAAGGGGCTGTCTAATCAGTCGATTTTTCGGCTATTAGACGCCCCTTTTCATGTTTAAAAATGCTGATCAATCAACATTCTCAAAGCTGACTTTAGTCAGCTTTTTCACAACACGTTAAAGTATCTTGCTTCTGGATGAGCGAAGACGATGGCGGAGACAGACGCTTCCGGTTCCATCATATAGCCTTCTGTTAACTGAATGCCAATTTCTTCTGGACGTAATAGGCGGAACAGTTTTTCTTGGTCTTCGAGATTTGGACAAGCAGGGTAGCCGAAAGAAAAACGTTGTCCTTGGTATTTTGCCGCAAACCGTTGCTCCATCGTAAAATCGGGCGAATCTGGAAAGCCCCAGCGGTCGCGCATAATTTGATGCACGCGTTCCGCCAATCCTTCCGCTAGTTCAAGCGCTAACGCTTGAATGGCGTGGCTTTTCAAAAACTGCCCTTCTTCTTTGAACCGTTGTGCTAAATCGCGCACGCCTGCCCCGGCGGTAACGGCAAATAGCCCGACGTAGTCGATTTGTTCGCTAGAAAGATAGTCTGCTAAACATAAATATGGTGCTTTCGTTTGTCTTGGAAACGTAAACGTCTCAATGACCGTTTGTTGATCGCGCGGATCGTAAATGATAACCGTATCGCCGTCGCTTGTTGCTGGGAAAAATTGATATACTGCTTTTGGTGCAAGCGAGTTCGTTCGTTTTGCCTCGGCAAGTAATTCATCGATGAGCTCTTTTAACATCATCGCTTTTTCATTTCCTTCCGCCAACAGCTGTTTGACGTTTCCTTTTAAGCCAAGATGGTGACCAAGAAGCATTTGCCAATTGACGTACGGTTCGATATGTGAAAGCGGAATGTGTTGTAATATATGCCTTTCTGTATCGACCGGAACGTAAATGGGTGCTTGCTTCACATTGGACTTTGTCATGACGGCGACGGCGCTTTGCTGTTTTGTTACACGTTCCACTTGTTCTTTTTTCTCATAGACGATATCTTGTTGAACGATGCGGTTGGCTAGCGTCAGTCCTTCCATCGCATCTTTGGCGTACAAAACGATACCGTCATATTCAGGGGCAATTTTCGTATCGGTAAATTTGCGTGACAGAGCCGCTCCGCCAACTAAAATCGGTAACGAAATGCCGGCTTGTTTTAAGTCTTGGGCGGTAAGCACCATTTGTTGTGCGGATTTAACAAGCAGTCCTGATAAGCCAATCATATCGGGCTGTTCGTGTCGCACCGCTTCGATGAGCTGTTGTGGTGTCACTTTAATGCCTAAGTCAACGACGTGAAACCCGTTATTGCTTAAAATAATGTCGACTAAATTTTTACCGATGTCATGTACATCTCCTTTGACGGTTGCAAGCAGCACTTTTCCTTTCACGCTCGTTTCGTTTTTTTCCATATACGGCTCTAAAAAGGCGACCGCGGCTTTCATCACTTCCGCACTTTGCAACACTTCGGCGACGATGAGTTGGTTGTCGTTAAATAAACGACCGACTTCGTCCATTCCGTTCATAAGCGGACCGTTAATAATGTCAAGTGGGCTGTACGTTTGTAATGCGAGCGTTAAATCTTCAATAAGCCCGTCTTTCGTTCCTTCAACGACATATGCGGCGAGCCGTTCTTCTAACGTCATATGAACGTTTGTTTGTTTCGGTTGCTTCGTTTTATCGCGATAAAATTGAATAAAAGCGTTTAATGTTTCATCGTTTGTGTCAAATAACAACGCCTCGGCTAACCGTACTTCTTCTTCAGGAATGGAAGCGAATCGCTCTAATTTTTCGGTATTGACGATCGCGTAGTCGAGACCAGCTTGCGTGCAATGGTATAAAAAGACGGAGTTTAACACTTCGCGCCCGACAGGTGGCAAGCCGAATGAGACGTTGCTAATGCCGAGCATCGTTAAACAGTTTGGTAAATGTTGTTTAATGAGGCGAATGCCTTCAATGGTTTCTTTCGCTGCACCAATATATTGTTCATCGCCTGTGCCGATCGGAAAAACGAGCGGGTCGAAAATGATGTCGTGCGGTGAGACGCCGTATTTGTTGACGAGTAAATCGTATGAACGAAGGGCGATATCAAGCTTTCGTTTCGCTTCGATCGCCATGCCTTGTTCGTCAATCGTGCCGACGACGACCGCTGCTCCGTATTGATGAAGAAGCGGAACAATTTTTTCAAATCGTTCTTCGCCGTCTTCTAAGTTAATGGAGTTAATAATCGCTTTTCCTTGCGAATACGACAAGGCGCAAGCGATGACGTCTTCATCGGTCGAGTCGATGACAAGCGGCACTTTTACTTTTTTCACGACTTGTTGAATAAATTGTTCCATATCTTCTTTTTCATCGCGGTCAGGGTCGGCTAAACAAATGTCGATGACGTGCGCCCCGTTTTTGACTTGAGCGCGAGCAATTTCTGCCGCTTCTTCATATTTTCCTTCCGCAATGAGCCGTTTAAACTTGCGCGAACCGATGACGTTCGTTCGTTCCCCAACAAAAAGCGGACGCATCGTTTCATCGTAAATGAGCGCATCAATGCCTGAGACGGCATGCATCGCAAACTGTTTTGGAATCGCACGCGGCGGGATGTCGCGAACGGCTTCGGCGATCGCTTGAATATGTTGTGGCGTCGTGCCGCAACAGCCGCCGACGATATTTAGCCATCCTTTCTCGGCAAATTGGCGAATTTTTTTCGCTAGCATCTCGGGCGTTTCGTGATAATGTCCTTCTTCGTCAGGAAGACCGGCGTTCGGATAGCAGCTGACGGCGGTGTTCGCTAATGAAGCGAGCGATCGCAAATGATCGGTCATAAATTCCGGCCCTGTGGCGCAGTTTAAACCGATAGCAAAAGGCTTCATATGTTGAACGGAAATAAAAAACGATTCAATCGTTTGCCCGGCAAGCGTCGTTCCCATCGGTTCAATCGTTCCAGAAATCATAAGCGGTACTTGTTTTCCGACCGCTTGAAACGCTTTCGTAATGCCGAGAAACGCAGCTTTCACGTTTAACGTATCTTGGCACGTTTCTAACAACAACAAATCGACGCCGCCAAGCAATAAGCCGCGCGCTTGTTCTTCATAGGAAGAAATGAGTTCGGCAAACTTCGCTCCGCCTGTGACAGATAGCGTTTTTGTCGTCGGACCCATCGAACCGGCAACGAAGCGAGGGTGATCGCTCGTTGTATATTTTTCAGCCGCTCGTTTGGCGAGTTTCGCTGCTTCCATATTTAATTCAAGCGCTAAATGCCCGAGGTTGTATTCGTCTAAGACGATGCGGGTCGCACCAAACGTATTTGTTTCAACGATGTCCGCCCCTGCGGCGAAATATGCTTCGTGAATATGTGAGATGACATGAGGGGCGGTGAGCGTTAAATATTCGTTACATCCTTCGTACGCTTCTCCGCCAAAATCGTCCGCCGTTAAATTGGCCGCTTGAATCATCGTCCCCATCGCGCCGTCAATAATTAAAATTTTTTTCTCAAGCTGTGCAAATAAACTAGCCATAGTAAACCGTCCTTTCTTTTGCGAGCCGTTCTTTTTCATGAATGTAGCGAACGAGTTCGACCGTCATGTCGTAGCGTAAAAACGGTGTAATTAAATAAATACCTTGGAATAAATCGAATGCTGCGTCGATAAGCGATTTGGCGATTGCTAATCCTTCTTTTGTTGCTTGAATCGGGTCGTTGGCGCAAGCGGCCATGCGAGCGCGAATGTCATCAGACAATGTAATGCCCGGCACTTCATGGTGTAAAAAGTCAGCGTTGCGCGCGCTTGTCAAAGGCATAATGCCGATGTAAATCGGTGTTGATAAATGCTTTGTCGCTTCATAGACGTCTTCCATTTGTTTTTCGCTATAAAGCGGCTGTGTTAAAAAGTAATGGGCACCACATTCAATTTTTTTCTCGAGCCGTTTCACCGCTTTATCTAAATGGCGCACGTTCGGGTTAAAGGCAGCGGCAATCGAAAAGTTCGTTTTTTGTCCGAGCGGTTTACCCGAATACGAAAGCCCTTCGTTAAATTGCCGAATTAACGAAATAAGGTCAAATGACGATAAATCGTATACGGACGTTGCCCCCGGAAAGTCGCCGACTTTTGATGGATCGCCGGTTAAAGCAAGCACATCGGTCATGCCGAGCGTGTGAAGCCCCATTAAATGCGACTGTAGGCCGATTAAGTTGCGATCGCGACATGTAATGTGAATGAGTGGACGCATGTTCAGTTGTTGTTTGACGATCGTTCCGACAGCGACGTTGCTAATGCGTGGTGTCGCAAGCGAGTTGTCGGCGAGCGTTAGCGCATCAATATGCGCTTCTTTTAACGCTTTTGCGCCTTCTAAAAATTTCGTTAAGCCGAGTTTTTTCGGCGGGTCAAGCTCGACGATAATGGACCGACGCATGCGCGCGATGTCAGCTAGGGAAGGTGCTGTCGTTTGTTTTTCTTCTTGGATGATGATCGTATGGCGCTGTTTGACTTCTTTTTTATATACAGGTGTGCGGTCAGAAAGGGCGCGAGCGATGGCGGCAATATGTTTTGGCGTTGTGCCACAACAGCCGCCGATGAGCCGCACCCCTTGATCGCGAAACGCACGAGCGGTTTCTTCAAAATATTGTTCGCTCGTTTCGTAAACGAATCGCCCATCGCGATATTGCGGCAAGCTTGCGTTTGGGTATACAGATAAAAAGGCGCGTGATGGAATCGGCACTTCTTCAAGCGAGCGCAACATATGGTACGGACCGAGATGGCAGTTTAAACCGACGACATCGGCGCCAAGTTGCTCTAATTGACGAAGCGCCTCGGCAAGCGGCATGCCGTGTTGCAAGACGCCAATGTCGTGCAATGTGACGTGGGCGATGATCGGCAACGTCGTTTCTTGGCGAGCGATGGACAGAACCGTTTGCAATTCTTCAAAATCGTAATACGTTTCAAGTAAAAGCCCATCAACATTTTCGTTTAACAAGACGTACAGCTGTTCACGAAACGTTCGTTTCACTTCTTCAAGGGAAATCGTACTTTTGTTTGTGCTGCGCAATCCTCCGATCGTACCGAGCACGTAGGCGCGTCCTTTTGCGGCTTGTTTCGCAAGACTGACCGCTGCTTCGTTTATTTTTTTTACGTCATCTTGTAGCCCGTAACGCGCCAGTTTGACGTAGTTCGCGCCGTATGTGTTCGTTTGAATGATTTCAGCGCCTGCATCAATATACGCTTCATGAATATGAATGATTTCTTCAGGTTTTGTGACGTTTAATTCTTCAAAACAACGATCGATGCCGTGTGCATATAATAACGTGCCCATCGCTCCGTCCGCGATGACGATGCGTTCTTTTAAGTCATCTAACAATCCCACGTCCATTCCTCCATTTCTCCGTTTAAAGTAAAAAAGTCTTCCTCATAAGAAGAAGACGTGACGCGCTCCTTCTTATCTTCCAAGCGAATCGCTTGCTGGACTTAGCACCTTGACGATCGTCAGGTTGCTGAAGGTTCATCGGGCCAGTCCCTCCCCTTCTCTCGATAAGACGTTGTATGAAGTTATTCATAAATGTAACTGATTTTTTAGAAATATTCAACTATTTTTAATTAGAAAAGAAAAAGAAGGCTGTGCGCCTTCTTAACGGTAGTTGACGAATTGGACGTCGATCGGCAAATCAGCTTCGCGAATCGCGGCGATTACTTTTTGCAGGTCGTCTTTACTTTTGCCGCTGACGCGAATTTGGTCTTCTTGAATTTGACTTTTTACTTTTAACCCTGTATTTTTAATGATTGTGTTAATTTTTTTCGCGTTGTCTTTGTCGATGCCTTGAACGAGTTTCGCACGCTGGCGCACCGTTCCACCAGACGCAGCTTCCACTTTTCCGTATTGAATGTTTTTGGTAGGAACGCCGCGTTTAATAAGTTTGCCGATGAGCACATCTTTCAATTGTTCAAGCTTAAATTCATCGTCAGAAATGAGAATGAGCTCATCTTTTTCAAGCGAAATGTCGCTTTTGCTCCCTTTAAAGTCGTAGCGGTTTTGAATTTCTTTTAACGCGATGTTGATAGCGTTTGTGACTTCCGACAAATCGACTTTTGACACAATATCAAATGAACTTTCTTTTGACATATTGATCACCTCGGCATAAATTCGTTGTGTTTCCATTATAGTCGATTGTTGGCATACGAACAACTTTACGAAATTTTTATATATAAAAAGTAAACAATATGTCGAACGATGTCGATATAATAAATGAAGTGAGATTTAATCGAATAGTAAGGAGATGAGGAAATTTTATGAAAAAAGTATTTTCACTCATCGTGGCAATCGTTTTGCTCGTTGCCGCGGGGTGTTCACAAACGAGCTCCTTTCAACCAAAAGAGCGAATAAAAGTGGGCATTATGTTGTCGGACGTCGGACTCGGTGATCAATCGTTTAGCGATTCGGCGTTTAAAGGATTGATGAAAGCGCGTGATGAACTTGGTATCTTTTTTGACTATCGCGAGTTAAAAGAAACCGGAACATATGAAAAAGGGCTAACGGAACTTGTTGAAGCAGGCAACGATCTTGTCATCGGACTCGGGTTTATGGTGCAACAAGATTTAGAAAAAGTCGCGAAAACATATCCGAAACAACAATTTATATTAATTGATGCGGTGTCTGATTTGCCAAACATCACTTCGATTACATTTAAAGAAGACGAAGGGAGCTTTTTAGCAGGCGTCGTCGCTGGCATGTTGACGAAAACGAACAACGTTGGCTTCGTCGGTGGTGCCGACGTACCTTTAATTCGTAAATTTGCAAACGGCTTTATTCAAGGAGTAAAAGCGGTGAAGCCAGATGTGAAGGTGCAAGAAGTGTATGCTGGAAATTTTGGCGATGATCAGCTTGGCGCCCAAATTGCGAATCAAATGATTGCAAACGGTGCCGACGTGTTGTACGCAGCGGCTGGATTTACAGGCGTTGGCGTGTTGCGCGAAGCGGAGATGAATAAAAAATATGCGATCGGTGTCGATAGCGACCAATATTTTTATGCGGAAAAAGCGGTTGTGACATCGATGTTAAAAAATGTCGATGTGGCGCTATATACGGTCATTCAACAATATGTCGAAAAGAAAGAAGTGCCTAAAGGGACGGTCGAACTCGGCTTAAAAGAAAACGGTGTTGATTTAGCACCGATTCGCGTTGTGACATTCACTCCAGAACAACAAGCAACGCTTGAAAAATGGAAAGAAAAAGCGACGAACGGCATCGCACAATAAAGGAGGGATACGATGTCCATTAAACAACGATTGTTATTTCATTCATTAGCCACGCCAGTCATTGCGGGCGCCATTATTGTGTTTATTATTATGAATATGCTTTCGATTCAATCGTCCAATCAAGATTTTGTGCCGCTTATGATGAAAGCGCAACATTTACAGGCAGAACTCAAGGCGACGAAGCAAAGTTTAAGCAACTATGCGTATAGCCCGACAGAAGGGAATAAACAAGAAGTGCTTGTTCATTTAGCGGAATCGGAAAAGCTACTTCAAGCATTAAATAAAGGATTAACTCAACCGTATTTCCGTTCTGCACTTGAACAGGCGAATAAAAAATTTGCGGCGCTTGATGCGGAATCGAAAGCGGCGCTTGATGCGCGAAATGTGGCAGAAATTCGCCGCCAATCGATGCGGGCAGAAGGAGTATTAAACGACATATACGTCGTGAACACGTATGTCGCTGAATATTATACGTATATGCAACAAACGTTACAAAAGCAAATTTCAGGCGTTATTACCATTTCGCTCGTGGCGATTGTCATCGTGTTATTGTTTGCGGGATTTAGCGGATTCCGTCTAACGCGAAAAATTACGACGCCACTCAAAAAAATTGCGGAAAACGCGAAGCAAATCGCAAGCGGCAATTTGCGCATCGAGCCTGTGAAATATAACGGGAAAGATGAGCTTGCCGATTTAAATGCAGCGTTTACAACGATGGCTGATCAACTGAACGGTTTGCTTCAGTCGGTCGATACAGTAAGTAAGCAAGTCGAGACGTTTGCGAAAGAAATTGATGAAGAAACGAAAATGTTAACGGAAATTAACAATCAAGTCGCTGTCTCGACGAATGAATTATCCGCTGGGGCGCAAAGCATTTCGGAAGACTTGCAAAGTGCAGTACAGCTCATTGAACGCATGGAAGGAACTGTACAACAAAACGTTGCGCGTACGGAACAAGCGGCGCGTTATAGTGACGAAGCGGTAGAAGCGATTGTGCACGGTCAAGCAGCGTTAGCAGAACAAAAAACATTTATTGATGAAAATGCAAAGGCGACCGCCTCAATCGAACAATCGACGGAACAGTTTGCGGCGTATGCAAGCAAAATTGAAGATATGGCGAAAGCGGTATCTGATATTGCGACGCAAACGAACTTATTGGCGTTAAATGCAGCGATTGAAGCAGCACGAGCAGGAGAAGCAGGCAAGGGGTTTGCCGTCGTTGCTGAAGAAGTGCGTAAACTTGCAGAAGAATCGTCGAAAGCGACAAATCAAATTTTTGAGATGGTACAGCTCATTCAATCGGGATTAACGAATGTGACCGAGGCGGTTCGCCGTGGGGTAAATATTGCGGAAGCGCAAACGAAAGCGATTGAGACGACAACGGAGGCGTTTGCACAAATTGAAAGCAAAGTACAACATATTACAACAGACATGCAAGCGCTTGTGATCGGTATGGACGAATCGAAAGAGCTTGGTAAAAACGTCTTGCAAAATGTCGAAAGCATTAGTGCCGTCGTGGAACAGTCCGCAGCAGGTAGCGAAGAAATTGCTGCATCGATGGTTGAACAATTAGAAGCGTTCAAAAAAATGAGCGAAAAAGTGACGACGTTGCGCCAGCTCACAGACGACTTGCAACAAACGATGGCGAAGTTTCAAATGAAATAAAAAAGAGGGTGTCCAAAAAGTAACAGGACACCCTTTGTCATACCTATATATGCGTAGAAAACGTCTTTGTATATATTGTATTTTCCTTGGAAAAAGGCGACCTTTTGAGTCAGCCTTTTTGTCTTTACAAATGATTTGTTTCTTTCGAATAGGCGCGTTTGCCAGCTTGGCGGTTTTTTTCGCGTTCCATATTTTTCTCGTGTCGTTTCGCGTTATTGTCTTTCGCTTTTTTGTCGTTATCGCTCGTCATATGATCGCCCCCTTTGAATGGTAGTGTAATCATTGCGCAAACTGTTTATTCAAGAAAAAGAGGGCAATCGTTCCCGGTCCGGCGTGTGCTCCGATGGCGCCGCCGATTTCAGAAATGAAAAATTGTTTGCAGCCGAACGTTTCTTCAATCATCGCTTTTAGTTCGAGCGCCGTTTGCTCATCGTCGCCATGGCTAATGCCGATGAGCTGGTTTTGCACGTCTGCTCCGCGCTCTCGCATGAGTTCGACCATGCGCTTTAGTACTTTTTTCCGTCCACGTACTTTCTCAATCGGAATCAACTTCCCATCTTCGACATGAAGAAGTGGTTTAATGTTTAGTACCCCGCCGACAAATGCGGCTGTTTTGCTGACGCGACCGCCGCGCGCTAAATATTGCAAGTCATCGACGGTAAAAATATGTTCCATATGACGACAATACGTTTCAATGGTTGTTACGACATCTTCATATGCGATACCGCTTTCTGCAAGCTCCACCGCTTTTTTTACGACAAGCCCAAGACCGAGCGATGCGCATTTCGAGTCGATAACCGTTAACTTCGCGTCAGGATATCGTTCAAGCACATCGTTTTTTATCATGACAGCTGTTTGGTATGTACCGGATAAAGCAGAGGAAAAGGCGATATAAATGGCAGGAATGTTTTCTTTCGCAAGCGTCGTAAATAGTTCTTCCATTTGAGCGGGTTTTGCTTGCGACGTTTTCGGTACATCTCCGTTACGCATCGCGTCGTACACTTCTTTCGGCTGAATTGTCAATTGATCATCGTAGTCTTGATCGTTAATATGAACAGCTAACGGTAAAAAAGCAATTTGTTTTTCTTTTATAAAAGAAAGTGGCAAATCGCACCCGCTATCCGCTATAATTTTAATATTCATTTCAATCACCCCTATGTATGTACTTATTTTCAGTGTAGCGATTATGATGAAAAAAAACAATTGTATGATTTTATAGGAGGATGTCCCGTGGATGTGAAGAAGCTATTTGTCGTCGTGATTGGCGGATTATTAAACGCGATCGGCATGAACTTGTTTTTAATTCCGGCCAACGTATATACGAGCGGATTTGCTGGAGCTGCGCAGCTTATTTCGAAAGTTGTCGGCGACTACACTCCGTATCATTTGTCGACCGGTTTATTGCTTTTTTTATTTAACATTCCGGTCGCTATTTTAGGGTGGAAAAAAGTAGGGAAATCATTTACGTTTTATAGCTTTTTAAGCGTTGTGTTTATGTCGTTATTTCTTGAACTCATTCCTGTTCGTCCGCTCTCTGAAGATATTTTATTAAATGCGGTATTTGGCGGGGTCATTGCGGCGATCGGAACGGGTTGGACGTTAAAGTGGGGGGCGTCAACAGGCGGATTAGATATTATTGCGCTCGTATTGTCGCGCGTGAACGATCGTTCTGTTGGAACGTATATTTTTGCGCTGAACTCGATTATTATTTTAACCGCTGGATATATGTACGGCTGGGAAAAGGCGTTATATACGCTTGTAACGCTGTATGTAACGACGCGCGTCATTGATGCGATCCATACGCGCCATCAAAAGCTCACCGCACTTATTATTACGACAAAAGGGGAAGAAATGAAGCAAGCGATCAAATCACAAATGATTCGTGGTATTACTGTTGTTCCAGCAAGAGGTGCATTTTTAAATGAAGATAAAGATATGTTAATGATCGTGATTACGCGCTATGAATTGTTTGATTTAAAGCGAATTATTAAAGAAGTCGACCCAAAGGCGTTTACAAACATCATGCAAACGACAGAAGTTGTCGGGTTTTTCCGAAAAGATTAAAGCTGCGCGTGACGCGCAGCTTTTTACAATGTATCGAGCTCATCTTGCAAATCGTGCAACTGTCTTCGCTCCGCATCGTTCGCATTGGCAAAGGCGGATGAGAGCGCATTTTTCGCTACGGCAATCGCGCGTTCTGTTTTTTCTTCTTTCGCTTGAGCGACCGCTTTTTTCGCTTGTTGAAATAACGGATTACCCATATTAAAATCCCCCGAGATTCGTATGATCCGCTTTTTCCGCTTTGCGTCGTTCCGCTTCTTCATACGTCATATGATACGGAATGCGCTCATCATGTTTGTAAACCGCATCAGCACCTTGTTGAACGAAGCGTTTTGATTTATTTCGTTTGCCCACACGACATGCCCCCTTGTTTGCCGCTTGTGACGCATATGGCGTCGATGATAGTTTGTTCATGTTTACGTCACAATACGTAAGGGAATTTTTTATAACTTTAAGAATGACTGCAAATAAACAGCGATGCCATCTTCTTCATTCGTTTTCGTCACATCGTCTGCGATCGCTTTCAATGGTTCAATCGCATTGCCCATCGCCACACCTAATCCAGCCCATTTTAACATCTCGATATCGTTATCTTCATCGCCAAAAGCGATGACGCGTTCGCGCGGAATGCCGTAGTGAGAAGCAATTTTTTCAAGACCGACTGCTTTATGGATGCCGGTTCGGACGATTTCAATGACGTGCCACGGGGCTGTCCAACTGCGGTGGTCGATGACGTTTGCGTGCACTTCAGACAAATATGTGCGAACGTGCCCGACGTTTTGTTCGTCAGATAAAATTAAAATGCTCGTTGGATCTTTTCGTAAAATGTCACGTAAGTTTCCGATATATACGTTTGGATTTCCTAAATTAAACAAATCAAGTAATTGCTCGTCATGTTCGTGAAAATAAACATCGTCCATCACTTCGGCTAAAATGTTGCGCACGTTGTACTTTCGGCTTACTTCAACAATTTCTTTTACTGTTTCTAACTGAAGTGGCGTATGATACATTCCCCAGCTGTCATCTTTCGGATGATGAACGAATGCACCGTTGAAATTGACGATCGGCGTCGTTAAGTCGAGTTGTTCATAATACATTTTGCTCGCGCGATACGGGCGACCTGTTGCGATGACGACGATATGTCCCGCCTCTTTTGCTTTTTGAATGACCTCATAAGAACGTGAAGAAATCGTTTTATCATCTTTTAACAACGTCCCATCTAAATCAATTGCAATTAAATGTTGTTCCATAGTCGTTCCCCTTTTCGGTAAAATTATTCTTCATTTAGTGTATCGTTTTTCTAAAATATTTGTCTATATGGTAATATAATGTTAAAACATAAAATGGGAGATGAGAACATGGTATCCATTATTCGCGAGTCGATCGCAAACAACATTCCTTGCTTACATGTCGTAAAAGAAGATGATATCCATCATATGCGTCCACTTGTCATTTTTATTCATGGATTTACGAGCGCAAAAGAACATAATCTTCATTTCGGCTATTTGCTTGCTGAAGCGGGGTATCGCGTTGTGTTGCCGGATGCGCTGTATCACGGGGAACGTCCAAATCCGCTTTCTGACGATGAACTTCATTTGTCGTTTTGGGACATTGTGTTAACGACCATTCGTGAACTTGAGGGCATAAAAAATGAACTAGTCGAGCGAAACCTTGTCGACCCTGACCGCATTGGCGTCGTTGGGACATCGATGGGGGGCATTGTGACGTTCGGGGCACTTACGCAATACGATTGGATTCGCGTCGCTGGCTCATTGATGGGAAGTCCGTGCTATCAAACGTTTTTTGATTTACAATTGCAATTTGCAGAAAGAAAAGGGATGACGTTACCGCTCTCTCAACAGCAACTTGACGCATTGCGCAACACGTTAATGACATACGATTTATCATTGCAACCTGAAAAATTAAATGGCCGTCCGCTTTTTATTTGGCACGGAAAACAAGATGATGTCGTTCCGTTTGATTATACATACGCCTTTTATAAACAAATTGAGCCGTTTCATCAGCCGCTTACGATGCTAATTGATGAGCATGCGGGACATAAAGTGACGCGCGAAGCGTTTTTACAAACGGTTCAATGGTTTGTCACACATTTATAAAAATGTGTGATAAGCGTCAAAAAAAAAGAAGAAAAGTGATTTTTACTTATTGCTTCTGTTTTGTTTTTCATCGGAAGTACATTTTACGTGAAAACGATGATTCGCGAAAAAAACAATCCACGCTATAAGTGGGCATCGTGGTTGTTTCACGTGGGGGTCATCATTGCATGCGTGATGACGGGAAACGGTTGGCTTGCCTTAGCATATGTGCCAAGCGCCGTACGGGCGATTTATTTTTATGGAAAAGCGTTGTCGATTAAAAAAGTAGGGGTTTATGAAATTGTTAATGCGGTTTATTTTGCGCTTGTTGTGATGACCGTTTATTAATATGATGCAAAACGGGTGTCTTCATTTTTAGGACACCCGTTTATTTCATATTGCATATGTCGATTGGACAACCTTCGCAACGAATATCATCTTTTAAAAATTGTACGTCATGAATTGTCATTTTCCCTTTCTCGAAAGAAATGACGCCATGCTCTTTTAATTCTTTCAACAGGCGGCTGACGACTTCGCGCGCACTGCCGCAAAAATTGGCGAGTTCTTGTGTCGTCATCGGAAGATCGATAAAAATACCGTCTTCTGTTTCAACGCCGTAGCTATTCGCTAAACGAATGAGTGTGGAATAAAGCGCACCTTTTTTTCCGTGCAAAATTAAATCGCGCACTTTCGTCTGCATCCGTTGCAATTGTAAATGAATCCATTGCATAAACTGCAACGCAAACGCATGGTCTGTCAGCAATTTTTCCTCGAGTTGCTGCTTGTTGATGACAGCTAACGTTCCCGCCTCCATCATTTTTGCGCTAACGGTACAAACGCACATCGATTGAAACGGAACGATCTCCCCAAACGCGTCCCCTTGCTCACAAATGCGAAGCAACAGTTCACGCCCTTCCTCAGTCGTTTTACTCAATTGTACTTTTCCTGTACATACAACATACAGCTCGCTTGCCGCTTCCCCTTCTTGAAAAATATATTCTCCTTTTTGAATGTCGATCGTATGGTGAGGGAGGGAAAGAAGCTCGGATAAGGAGATCGGTTGAATTGTCATATACTAACCACCTTTTGTTGTTATCTAATTCCATTAAAAAGAAAAACACATGCGGCGTCAATAAATGAATGGGAAAAATGAAAAATATTTAAATATACATTTGATTTTATTTTTATGCAGTATTATAATGATAACTAAATTTATAAAATATACAGAAAGTGGGGAACAGGTTAATGAAAGTCTCCGTTATTGGAGCGACAGGATACGGGGGAATTGAACTCATTCGCTTATTGCAACATCATCCGCATATGCATGTCGCTTCTGTTCATTCATCTTCACAAGCAGGTGTTTCGCTACATGACGTGTATCCGCATATCGAGGAGCGTTTCGTCTTGCGCGATATTCGAAGCGACGCTATCGAAGGCGAGCTTGTGTTTTTAGCGACGCCACCTGGCGTATCGAGCGAATGGACGCCGAAATTGCTGGCAGCAGGGCATAAAGTTGTCGATTTATCCGGAGACTTTCGTTTGCGTGACGGGAACGTATATGCGAAATGGTATAAAAAAACGCCACCGAGTGAGGCCGCTCTTAAGCAGGCTGTATACGGTTTAACGGAATGGAATCGTGAGCATATTGCGAAGGCGAATGTCGTTGCCAATCCCGGTTGTTACCCGACAGCGACGTTGCTCGGATTAGCGCCACTTGTCATTCAAAAATGGGTTGTTTCCGATTCGATTATTGTCGATGCGAAATCAGGTGTATCTGGTGCAGGGCGCGGGGTGTCGCTTGGCGTTCATTTTGCAGAAACGAATGAAAACGTAAAAATATACAAAGTGAATACGCATCAACATATTCCTGAAATTGAACAAATGTTAGGCGATTGGAATGACCAAATTGGGCCGATTACGTTCAGCACGCATTTAATTCCGATGACGCGCGGCATTATGGCGACGATCTACGCGGAAGCGGCATGTATCGTATCGGTTGATAGAATCATAGAGTTATATGAAGAAACATACAAACATTGTCCGTTCGTGCGCGTGCGGAAAGCTGGATCGTTCCCATGTACGAAAGACGTATATGGCTCAAATTATTGCGATATTGGGGTCGCTTATGATGAGCGCACGAATCGCATTACTGTTGTGAGCGTGATCGATAATTTAATGAAAGGGGCGGCAGGGCAAGCCGTTCAAAATGCAAATGTGATGTTTGGATTCGACGAACAAACGGGACTGACGGCGATGCCGATGTATCCGTAGATGGGGGGAGAAAAGTGAAAGTGAAAGAAAAAAAAGTAAAATATATAGCCGATGGAACGATTGTTACACCGAAAGGATTCCAAGCCGCTGGTGTGCATGCGGGACTGCGTTATACGAAAAAAGATTTAGGGGTGATTGTTTGCGACGTGCCGGCAACATGTGCGGCAGTGTATACGCAAAATGTGTTTCAAGCAGCCCCTTTGCAAGTGACGAAACAAAGCATTGCAGTAGAACAAAAACTTCAAGCAGTCATTGTCAATAGCGCGTATGCGAATGCGTGTACAGGCGAACAAGGATTACAAGATGCGTACGAAATGCGGAAGTTGTGTGCGGAAACATTTGGACTTCATGAGCATCTCGTAGCGGTCGCATCGACAGGAGTCATTGGTGAGTATTTGCCGATGGAAAAAATTCGTGCGAGCATTCCAAAATTGAAACCGAAGGCGGAATGGGATAGTGCAGTTGATTTTCAAACGGCCATTTTAACGACTGACCTTGTTATGAAAAAAACGTGTTACGAAACGGTTGTAGACGGTCAAGTCGTGACTGTTGCAGGGGCGGCAAAAGGATCGGGGATGATTCATCCAAATATGGCAACGATGCTTGCTTTCATTACGACGGATGCGAACATCCCATCGGACGTATTACAAGATGCGCTGCGCTCCATTACAAATGTTTCGTTTAATCAAATTACGGTCGACGGAGAAACGTCAACAAACGATATGGTCATCGTCATGGCAAGCGGATTGGCAGGCAATGAGCCGCTTTCCCCGCAACATCCGGATTGGGAAAACTTTTATGAAGCGCTTCGCCAAACGTGTGAACATTTAGCAAAGCAAATTGCACGCGACGGTGAGGGCGCCACAAAATTAATTGAGGCGCGTGTAAAAGGAGCAAAAACAGACGAAGAAGCGAAATGGGCGGCGAAACATATCGTCGGATCGAATTTAGTGAAAACAGCAGTATATGGGGCAGATGCAAATTGGGGGCGTATTATCGGTGCAATTGGACATAGCGGAGCATACATCAAACCAGATTGTGTCGACGTATGGATCGGTTCTGTATGCATGTTAAAACAAAGCCAACCGATGCCGTTTTCAGAGGAAGAAGCGAAAGCCGCTCTCATGGAAGATGTGGTCGTCATTACGGTCGATTTGCATGTCGGCGGAGGAGAAGGGATCGCGTGGGGCTGCGATTTAACGTACGACTACATTAAAATTAATGCGAGCTATCGCACGTAAGGGGGGATTTATGTGATTGTCATCAAATGCGGCGGTAGCGTGCTTCATGAGTTATCTCCATCGTTTTTTACGAGCGTCAAACGATTAAGAGACAGCGGGCTCGACGTGGTGATCGTTCACGGAGGAGGGCCAGATATTGAGCAGTTGTTGCAGGCGCTCAACATTCCATCTGAATTTGTCAACGGCTTGCGAAAAACGACAAAAGACGTGTTGCATGTCGTAGAAATGGTGTTAAACGGAAAAGTGAACAAGACGCTCGTTTCACTTTTGCAAACAAACGGCATTCGCGCGGTTGGATTATCAGGTGTAGATGATGGCCTGCTGCAAGCAAAACCAATTGATGTACAGACGCTTGGATACGTTGGAGAAGTGGCGCACGTTCATGCAAAAATTATGCATACGTTGTTGCGTCACGGATACGTTCCCGTCATCGCGCCAATCGGGGTAGATGAACAAGGTCAAACGTACAACATTAACGCCGATACAGCCGCTGCTGCCATTGCACAGGCGCTTTCGGCTGATAAACTCGTTTTTGTCACAGACGTCGCTGGCATTTTAAAAAACGGAAAAGTCGTCAAAGAAGCAACCGCTCCAATGATTGAGACGATGATGGCTGATGGAACAATTTCAGGTGGAATGATTCCAAAAGTAAAAGCTGCGCTTCACGCGCTCGATTCGGTTCAAGAAGTGGCGATTGTGAGCGGAAAGGCTTCATTTTATAACGAAGGAACGTGGCATGGAACGATGATGAAGAAAGAGGTGTATGTATGATTTTTCCAACGTATCAACGATTTCCGATTACGGTGGCAAAAGCTGAGGGGACGAAACTCATCGCAACAGACGGAACACCATATCTCGATTTTGTCGCAGGGATTGCCGTATGCAATCTCGGTCATCGCCATCCTGCAGTGCAACAAGCGCTTGAGGCGCAACTAAATGAAGTATGGCACGTGTCCAATTTATTTCATCTCCCGATTCAAGAAGAAGTCGCTTCTCTTCTTGTGCAACATTCCGTTGGCGATGCGGTGTTTTTTTGTAATAGCGGAGCGGAAGCAAACGAAGCGGCGATCAAGCTTGCACGCAAACATACGGGACGTTCGAAAATCATTACGTGTGAACAATCGTTTCACGGGCGTACGTTTGCGACGATGTCAGCAACAGGGCAAGCGAAAATTCATGACGGCTTTGGCCCGTTGTTGCCGACGTTTGTGTATGTACCGTTTAACGATATCGATGCTCTTCAGAGAGAAATGGATGAAACGGTAGCGGCTGTCATGGTGGAAGTCGTGCAAGGGGAAGGCGGCGTTGTCGTCGGAGAAAAATCATTTTTACAGGCAGCACAACAGCTTTGTCAAACGTATGGAGCATTGTTAATTGTCGATGAAGTGCAAACAGGGGTCGGGCGAACAGGAACGTTATTCGCTTACGAACAGTTCGACATTTCACCTGATGTCATTACGATGGCGAAAGGGCTAGGAAGCGGTTTTCCTGTTGGTGCGATGATCGGAAAAAAACATGTCGTTGCAACGTTTAGCGCTGGCGTACACGGTTCTACGTTTGGGGGCAACGCCTTAGCGATGGCAGCAGCAAAAGCAACGCTTGAAGTAATTACTCAACCGTCGTTTTTACAACAAGTGCAGGAAAAAGGAATATATTTCAAGAGTCAATTAGCCGAGCAATTAAAAGACGTTCACATCGTTCAAGAAGTACGCGGTTTAGGGTTAATGATCGGCATCGTATGTCGCGAACCAGTCGCAAACATCTTACCACATATTCACGATAAAGGATTGCTTGTTTTAGCCGCAGGGCCGAACGTTATTCGTCTGTTACCACCGCTCATTGTCACGAAAGAAGAGCTTGATGAAGCAGTCGATATGTTACAAGAAGCGTTAACGTCATATGAACGCAATTTTTTATACGCATAAATGAATAAAAATTCTTTTTGTTTAATAAACATTCGGTTGGGGTGTTGAAATGGAAGCGTATTTACATTTACAAAACGGCAAAACGTTTGTCGGCAATTTAGAAACGGCGTGGACGGGAGATATTTCGGGGGAAGTTGTCTTTTTTACAGGAATGACAGGATATCAAGAAGTGTTAACAGACCCGTCGTATAAAAATCAAATGATTGTTTTTACGTATCCGCTCATTGGAAATTACGGGATTAATGAAGTCGATTTTGAAAGCAAACAGCCGCATGTAAAAGCTGTCATCGTTTATGAAGCAGAAGAGACGGGACATCATTACGAAGCGGCCTATAGCCTCAAGCAATATTTGCAAAAATGGAACGTCCCCCTTCTTACGCACGTGGATACGCGAGCGGTTGTGAAACAAATTCGTGAACATGGGGCGATGCCTGCTGTCATTTCAACGAGCCGACAGGCGAGCGTGCAAATGGAGGAACGAGCGCCTGTTCCGCTCGTCAGCACATCGGACATACAAACGTACGGAAACGGTCATATGCACGTTGTTTTGTTTGATTTCGGATATAAAAAGTCAATCGTTCATTCGTTAATGGCGTACGGATGTCGCGTGACGGTCGTTCCGTACAATACGACGTTACAAACGGTCGAACAACTTGAGCCAGACGGAGTATTATTATCGAACGGACCGGGAGACCCGAAACAATTGTCCCGTTATTTGCCAAATATTTTAGCTGTCATTGAACGGTATCCGACGCTTGCGATTTGTTTAGGACATCAGCTTGTGTCGCTCGCTTACGGGGGGAATACGGAAAAATTGCCGTTTGGGCATCGGGGGGCGAATCAGCCGGTATATGATGCGAAAACGAAAAAAGTGTTGATGACGTCACAAAATCATGGCTATGTCGTGAAAGCAGAAAGTTTAGCGCATACGCCGCTTTCCATTCGTTTTATTAACGTCAATGACGGTTCGGTCGAAGGCGTTGTCCATGAAACGAAACCGATTTTATGTGTGCAATACCATCCTGAAGCGCATCCAGGACCGAATGATACGCAATTTATTTTTGCAGAATTTGTCGACATGATGAAAGCAGCAAGAAAGGAGAAAGTGTATGCCTAAAGATACAACGCTTCGCTCGATTCTTGTCATCGGTTCAGGGCCGATCGTCATCGGGCAGGCAGCGGAGTTTGACTATTCAGGAACGCAAGGTTGTTTAGCATTAAAAGAAGAAGGATATCGCGTCATTTTAGCAAACAACAATCCTGCGACAATTATGACAGATGAAGTGCATGCGGATGCGGTATATTTTGAGCCGCTCACCGTTGAAAGTATAGAAAAAATTATCGCAAAAGAGCGACCCGATGGGCTGTTGGCTACGCTTGGCGGGCAAACAGGACTGAATTTGGCTTTTGCGCTACATGAACGTGGTATTTTACAAAAATATAACGTTCGCTTGCTCGGTACACCGATTGAATCGATTCAACGTGGTGAAGACCGCGAAGCGTTTCGAGCGTTAATGTATGAATTAAATGAACCGGTGCCAGAAAGCGAAATTGTAACGACAGTTGAAGAAGCGGTGCAATTCGCAAAACAAATCGGGTTTCCGATCATCGTCCGTCCGGCGTATACGCTCGGTGGAACAGGCGGTGGCATTGCCGAAACGATGGATGAGCTTGTTGACATTGTTACAAAAGGATTGCAGGAAAGCCCGATTACGCAATGTTTAGTGGAACGAAGCGTTGCGGGGTTTAAAGAAATTGAATATGAAGTGATGCGCGACCATACGAATACGTGCATTACGATTTGTAATATGGAAAATATTGATCCTGTCGGTATCCATACAGGCGATTCGATCGTTGTTGCCCCGTCGCAAACGTTGACGGATGTCGAATATCATATGTTGCGTTCTGCTGCGATTAAAATTATTTCGGCGCTTGGCGTTGTCGGTGGATGCAACATTCAATTTGCGCTCGATCCGAAAAGTAAAAAGTATTATTTAATTGAAGTCAATCCGCGTGTGAGTCGATCGTCTGCGCTCGCATCGAAAGCGACCGGTTATCCGATCGCTAGAATGGCGGCGAAATTGGCGGTCGGCTATACGCTAGCCGAGCTTATTAATCCGGTGACGGGACATACGTATGCGAGCTTTGAGCCTGCACTCGATTACGTCGTTGTCAAATTTCCGCGCTTTCCGTTTGATAAATTTTCGTTTGCCGATCGTCGTCTCGGGACGCAAATGAAAGCGACAGGGGAAGTGATGGCGATTGATCGCAATTTCGAGCGAGCGTTGCAAAAGGCACTGCATTCGCTTGAGTTAGACCATATTGGCTTATATTCACCAACAATGGCGAAACAGCCGACGAAGGTGTTAATTGACATCGTAAAAACGGGAGACGATCGGCGCTTTTTTGCGATCTTAGAGCTGCTTCGGCGCGGCATGTCAACGGAGCAAATATATGAATGGACGAAAATCGATTTGTATTTTTTAACGCGTTTCGCTCAGCTTATTGCGCTTGAACAACGAGCGAAAGAAACGACGCTTCATTTAATTGATGAACAAACGTTTCGGACGTTAAAAGAAAAAGGATTTTCTGACGCGTATTTAGCTCATATATGGAACGTCGCTGAAAAAGATGTGCGCGAAAAAAGAAAAACGTATGGCATTGTTCCAGCTTATAAAATGGTCGATACGTGTGCAGCAGAATTTTCAGCTGAAACATCATACTATTATTCAACATATTTTGGCGAAAGTGAAGTGCAAACGAGCGACAAACCGAAAATGCTTATTCTCGGTTCAGGACCGATTCGCATTGGGCAAGGGATCGAGTTTGATTACAGTTCTGTTCATTGTGTGTACGCTTTGCAACAAGCGGGTTATGAAGCGATTTTAATCAACAACAATCCTGAAACAGTAAGTACCGATTTTACGGTGGCGGATCGTTTATATTTTGAACCGCTCACCGTCGAAGACGTATTAAATGTGGTGGAAGCGGAAAACGTTGAAGCGGTCATCGTGCAATTTGGTGGGCAAACGGCCATTAATTTAGCAAGCAAACTTGAAGCGTATGGCGTTTCCATCATTGGAATGAATAGCGATACGATCGATCAGTTGGAAGATCGGGAGCGTTTTTATACGTTGCTTCAATCGCTTGACATCCCGCACGTGAAAGGGGCGATGGCAAACGATGAAGCGGAATTATGGAGAAAAGTAGAAGAAATTGGATATCCACTTTTGCTTCGCCCATCGTATGTCATTGGCGGACGAGGAATGCATATTGTTCACGATAAACAACAGCTTTCTGCCCTTGTAGAGCAAGGCATCGTTTATCCTGTATTAATTGACGAATATGTGCGCGCAAAAGAAGGAGAACTTGATGCGATTTGTGACGGATATGACGCGTTTGTTCCGACGATCATTGAACATGTCGAAAAAACGGGGGTTCATTCGGGCGATAGTTATGCGTTGTTGCCTGCTCAGTCGTTTACGAAAGAAGAAAAAGAAAAAATGATCGACTATACGAAACGGATCACAAAAAAGCTTTATTTTAAAGGATTAATGAACGTTCAATTTATCGTACGAGACGGCGAAGTGTACGTATTAGAGGTGAATCCGCGAGCAAGTCGTACCGTTCCAGTTGTTAGTAAAGTGACAGGGGTACCGATGGTTCAACATGCGACAAACGTATTGCTTGGGAAATATTTGTCGGAAGACGTCAAACAAACGGTTTGCATCCCGTATGTTGTCTTAAAATATCCGGTGTTTTCGACATACAAACTGCCCGGTGTCGACCCGCTCGTTGGACCAGAAATGAAGTCGACAGGCGAAGGCATTAGCATCGCCAAAACGATCGAAGAAGCGGCATATAAAGCGTTTTATCCATATCTCGTGAAGAAAAAAGAGGCGCATGAAATATACGTCGATGCGCCAGCGGATGCGAAGTCCTTTATTGAACAAGCGCAACAACAAGGAGTAACGATTGTAACAGATGAGTCGTTTGAACAATGGATCGCGAAAAAAGAGGCGCTTGCGTTTGTTAGTTTCATGCGTGATGAACGAAGTGCGGGGCGAAGAAAACAAGCGCTCGCTCGCCATGTGCTCGTGTTAACGGAAGAAGAAACAGCGAAATTGTTTTTACAAGCATGGTCAAGTAAAGATTTTTCCGTTTGTTCGATTCAAGATTGGTTAAAAACAATAAGTGAAGTGGTGAGAAGATGAACATGACAGCAACCATTCAATTAAAAGGAAAAGATTTTTTAACGTTAGCGGATTATTCAAAGGAAGAAATTGAATATTTGCTTCATTTAGCTGTTGAATTAAAAGAAAAACAACAAAACGGGGAGCGGTATACGCCGTTAAGCGGCAAAACGTTGGCAATGATTTTTGAAAAGCCGTCAACGAGAACGCGCGTCTCATTTGAAGTCGGCATGGTTCAATTAGGCGGTCATGCACTTCATTTAAGCAGCCGCGATTTGCAAATTGGACGTGGAGAAACGATTGCAGATACGGCGCGCGTATTATCGGAATATGTTGATGCGATTATGATTCGCACATTCGAGCATGAAAAAGTAGAGGAGCTTGCCCATTATGCGACGATTCCTGTCATTAATGGGTTGACCGATGACGATCATCCGTGTCAAGCGCTCGCCGATTTATTAACGATTTACGAAGTGAAAGGAAAGCTTCAAGGGCTAAAGCTTGCCTACATCGGTGACGGAAACAATATGGCGCATGCGTTAATGCTTGCGGCGGCAAAAGTCGGCATGCATTGTGCGGTCGCTTCACCGAAAGGATATGAACCGAAAGAAGCGGTTGTCAAAGAAGCGAAGCAAATCGCAAACGAAAGCGGAGCGACGATCGTTGTCACAAACGATCCGTACGAGGCGATTGCTGATGCGGATGTCGTATACACTGATGTATGGGCAAGCATGGGGCAAGAAGCAGAAGCGAACGAGCGGATGCACGTATTTGCACCGTTTCAAGTGAATGAAGCACTCGTCCAACAAGCGAAACAAGATTTTATGTTTTTACATTGCTTACCCGCTCACCGCGGTGAAGAAGTGACAGAAGGGGTGATTGATGGAGTGCGTTCATACATTTTCCAACAAGCCGGCAACCGCCTTCATGCACAAAAAGCATTGCTCGTTTCGTTGCTGTAGCATTTGGGTGCCCATCCGTTATTTCTCATCATGTTTCCGAAGCCAAACGGACATATTATAAAATGATGAGACGATGAGGAGGGATACGGATGGGACAAAGTCGACATTTTCGCCCCGGGCAAAAAGCGCCAAACAACGGGATATATATTGAAATTGGTGAAACAGGGGATCAAGTAAAAAACCCGAAAAAATTAAAGCTAAAAGCAGGTGACCGTTTCCCTGAAACGTCAAATCATAATCGCATTTGGACGTACTTTCCAAAACCGTAAGCCATCCTTGCATAAGGGTGGCTTTCTCGTTATAATACGTAATAGATAAAGGTCAAAAAAAGTCAAAGTCAAAGGGGTGAGTACGATGCATATGCAACAAATGACTGAAAAAGTGCAAGAGGCGTTCATGCGAGCACAATCGTTGGCCATAGAGAAACAACATCAAGAAGTGGACGTTGAACACGTTTGTGTGGCGCTTCTCGAACAAGAAGATGGGCTTGCACGACGCATTTATGAAAAAATGTCTGTTTCTGTTTCAAGTTTGTTAGATGAGTGGAACAAACAACTCAACAAAAAACCGCAAGTCATTTCGAGTTCAGAGGCGGGAAAAATATATGTAACAAATCGTTTACAACAATGGCTTGTGCGGGCAGAACAAGAAGCGAAACAAATGAAAGATGAATATGTATCGGTTGAACATTTATTGCTTACGCTCGTTGATGATAAAGAAGCGAAACAAATATTGTCGCGCTACGGTGTCGATCGCGAAAAGCTGCAACAAACAATAATGGAGATAAGGGGGAATCAACGCGTGGTGAGTCCAAATCCAGAAGCTACATATGAAGCGTTGCAAAAATACGGTCGCGATTTAGTGGCGGAAGTAAAAGCGGGAAAAATTGATCCCGTCATTGGGCGCGATAGCGAAATTCGCCGCGTCATTCGCATTTTATCGCGCAAGACGAAAAACAATCCGGTTTTAATTGGGGAGCCGGGCGTCGGTAAAACGGCAATCGTTGAAGGACTCGCTCAACGAATCGTGCGCAAAGACGTGCCGGAAGGATTAAAAGATAAAACGATTTTTGCGCTCGATATGAGTGCGCTTATTGCTGGTGCGAAATTTCGTGGTGAATTTGAGGAACGGTTAAAAGCGGTATTACATGAAATAAAGAAAAGCGAAGGTCGCATCATTTTATTTATTGACGAACTGCATACGATTGTCGGTGCGGGGCGAGCAGACGGTGCGCTCGATGCTGGAAATATGCTAAAGCCGATGCTTGCGCGCGGGGAATTGCATTGTATCGGAGCGACGACGCTTGATGAATATCGTCAATATATTGAAAAAGATCCAGCGCTCGAACGTCGTTTCCAACAAGTGCTCGTCGAAGAGCCGACGGTCGAAGATACAATTTCAATTTTACGCGGATTAAAAGAGCGATTTGAAATTCATCATGGCGTCAACATTCACGATGGGGCGCTTGTGGCGGCGGCGACGTTATCAGATCGTTACATTTCTGATCGGTTTTTACCTGATAAAGCGATTGACCTCGTTGACGAAGCGTGCGCGATGATTCGCACAGAGATCGACTCGATGCCAACAGAGCTTGATGAAGTCATGCGAAAAATGATGCAATTGGAAATTGAAGAAGCAGCGCTTAAAAAAGAACAAGATGAAGCGAGCAAACAGCGCTTACAGGCGTTATCGCAAGAGCTGGCGAATTTGCGCGAAAAAGCAAACGCGATGAAAGCGCAATGGGAAAAAGAAAAAGAAGCGATCCAACACGTGCGCACGTTGCGTGAACAGTTAGAAAGAGCAAAGCGTGAGTTAGAAGAAGCAGAAAACAATTACGATTTAAATAAAGCAGCAGAACTTCGTCACGGACGCATTCCGCAGCTTGAAAAGCAATTGAAACAATTGGAACAAAGCGAAAAAGAACGACGCCTGTTGCGTGAAGAAGTGACGGAAGAAGAAATCGCGACAATCGTGTCAAAATGGACGGGCATTCCGGTGACCAAACTCGTGGAAGGCGAGCGAGAAAAGTTATTGCGGCTTTCACATATTTTACATGAACGCGTTATCGGGCAAGACGAAGCCGTTGAGCTAGTGAGTGATGCGGTGTTGCGCGCACGTGCAGGCATGAAAGACCCGAATCGTCCGATCGGTTCGTTTCTTTTCCTCGGGCCGACAGGTGTCGGAAAAACAGAATTGGCGAAAGCATTGGCGGAAGCGTTGTTTGATAGCGAACAACAAATGATTCGTATCGATATGTCGGAATATATGGAAAAACATGCAGTATCTCGTTTAATTGGAGCGCCTCCGGGATATGTTGGCTACGAAGAAGGAGGACAACTAACCGAAGCGGTGCGCAGAAAGCCATATTCGGTTATTTTGCTTGATGAAATTGAAAAAGCGCATCCAGAGGTGTTTAACATTTTACTGCAAATGTTAGACGATGGTCGCATGACGGATTCGCAAGGAAGAACGGTTGACTTTAAAAATACAGTCGTCATTATGACGTCCAATATTGGCTCGCACACGTTGTTAGAAGCGGTCGATGCGCACGGGGAGGTAAACGAAGAAGCGCGCGAACAAGTGTTGAAACATTTACGTGCGCATTTTAGACCAGAGTTTTTAAACCGCATCGACGATATTGTATTGTTTAAGCCGTTAACCGTACGTGAAGTAAAAGGCATTGTAGAGAAGTTTATCAAACAATTAGAGAAGCGATTAGCAGAGCGTCACATTACAGTCACGTTAACGGACGAAGCGAAAACGTACATTGCGACACATGGGTTTGACCATGTATATGGTGCTCGCCCGCTCAAACGGTTTATTCAAAAACATATTGAAACGAAGCTTGCGCGTGAAATTGTCGCTGGACATATCGGAGACTATCACGCGGTGACGATCGATGTCGAAGGCGATCAATTAGTTGTAAAAAAAGGATAAACGGACGGATGCCGTTTATCCTTTTTTACAAGATAAGAAAGCATCAAATTTTCAGTTGCTGTCTAGCTCCAAGCGCCATCGGTGTGATGCGCTCCGCCCCTTCTTTCAGCGGCTAAGCCTCGTGGGGCTTGTGCGATCTTCGCGGAGCCAAGGATGGCAACATGTCGCCGTTGCCCGCAGGATGCGGGCTGCCTTTAGGCGAAATTGGGGCGCTTTGCGCCTTTCTTAATGATGGACAGGGTCGTTTGGAATAAGTTGCGCGATTAACAAAATGAGAACGGTTGCAATGACTGCCAATGTTGTACCGGTTGCGAAATGGTACGCCACACCGATCATGGAGCTAACGACGTATGTCAACATGTTGACTAATAAAAACGTCCAAAAAAACGTCCAAAAAATGCGCATATAACTCCCTCCTTTGCACTCTTTTTTATCTTAACATAAATGATGGATGTGCGAAAACGAAAAATTATAACGCCTAGTACATGAGAAAGAAAATCGCATACGATATATTGTACAATGATGTGCTTAAGGTGGACGATGATGACAGACAAGCAACGATTTTTCCAATTTAGCGAGCAATGGTGTGCGATTCATGTTCCAGATCGACCGAACGGATTTGGTTTACTTCTTTTAGGGGACGTTTCTCACTTTGTCGACGATAAAACGAGCTTATGGATGCAACATGTTGGAAAAAACAAGTTGTTGCACGATTTATTACAACATGGATATACGATTTTTTATTCGCATTTGTACGGTGCCAATTGGGGAAGTCCAAAAGCGGTGAAACTAGCGAAGCAGCTCATTTATTATGTGCTAAAAACAGAAATTTTAAATGAGCGCATTTATGTGTTGGCTGAAGGAATGGGAGCGCTTGTCGCTTTGCAATTAATGAACGATTTGCGAGATCAAATACGTGCAATTGCGCTATTAAATCCTTGTTTACATTTACAGGCTCAATTGCAATATGAAAAAGAACATAAATTTTTTTACAAACGGTTGTTGCGTCAACTCAAGGAAGCGTATGGGCAAGAAGAAGTTGAGCGATGGCTCCCACCACTTTATCCGCCGATTGTGCCGATGAAAATTTGGCAAGTATCGGGCATAAATCCATATCCACCAACGATTCATGCACGATCATATGCGCAAACATACGGTGTTCCTGTGTCCTATCACTTGCCGGAAAAAAAATATACGTTTGCCCAAGCGATTCATGCATTTTATGCACGATATAATGACGTATAGTCCCCATACCCGTGGGGATTTTTTCTTTACCAATCAGAAAGAAAGCAAGTAAAATAAAAAATGAGACAGAAAAAGGAGTGTTGCATGTTGATGTGGCGATATACATATTTGATTTTTGCACTACTTGTTATATTATCTTCTTGCGCTCCTGCTCAATTATCATCGGGACATGTACAAAAGATTGGTTTGCTCGTTTCGGATACGATCGACGATCAAGTGTGGGGAACGAAAGGATATAAAGGATTGCTTCGTATTCAAGCGAAGTTTCGAGCAGACGTGTTTTATCGCGAAGGGGTCAACTCGAAAGCCGCTGCGGCACAAGCGGTAAAAGAGCTTCACCGAAAAGGAGTCAATTTAATTTTCGGGCACGGAAGCGAGTATGGACAATATTTTCATGATCTTGCGGACAAATATCCGAACATTCATTTTGTATTTTTTAACGGAGAGGCGAAAAAGAAAAACGTCACAAGTTTCAATTTCAAAGGACATGCGATGGGCTTTTTTGGCGGGATGGTCGCAGGACATATGACGAAAACGAATAAAATTGGCGTGATCGCCGCATTTGAATGGCAACCGGAAGTAGATGGCTTTTTCGAAGGAGCGTTATATGAAAACGAAAATGCCCATGTCGACGTTGAATATGTGCAAAGTTGGGATGACATAAATACAGCTCTGGCGATTGCTGAGCGGATGATCGCAGATGGCGTAGATGTCATATATCCCGCTGGCGATAAATTTAGCGTGCCGATTATTGAAAAAATGAAAGAATATGGGCTTTATGCGATCGGGTATGTAACAGACCAAGCAGATTTAGGGGAACGAACAGTGCTGACAAGCACCGTCCAACATGTCGACGAACTGTACGAACTCGTTGCGAAAAAATTTATAGATGGAGAGTTAAAAGGTGGAACGACATACGTCGACTTTCAAGACGGTGTCATCGAACTCGGAACGTTTAGCCCACTTGTCGATGCATCGTTTCAGCAAAAAATAAAAAAAGCGATTACGCGATATAAAGCAACGGGAAAATTGCCGAATGAGTAAATGAGGTGTCGAGTAAGCACCTCATTTTTTTATTGCACGAAACGAAAAAAGAAAGTAAAATTAGTACCAAGTAATAAAGTTTGATAATAAAAGGAGACGATATTTCCGTGAGTGCAGGAATTATTGGAATTGGACGATATTTGCCGGAACGTATTGTGACCAATAAAGAATTAGAACAACGTATGGATACGTCCGATGAATGGATTCGGACGCGCACAGGCATTGAAGAGCGGCGCATTGCGTCAGACGATATTGATACGTCCGATATGGGCTATATCGCAGCAAAGCGCGCGCTTGATGATGCGGGCATTTCGCCTGAACAAATTGATCTCATTTTAGTAGCGACGGTGACGCCAGATCGCGCCTTTCCATCTGTCGCATGTATGTTGCAAGAAAAGCTTGGGGCGGTGCATGCAGCGGCACTTGACGTAAGTGCGGCATGCGCAGGATTTATGTATGCGATGGTGACCGCGAAGCAATTTATCGAAACGAATACGTACAAATATGTACTTGTTGTAGGTGTGGAAAAATTATCGAAAATTGTTGATTGGACGGATCGTAACACAGCGGTGTTATTCGGAGACGGCGCAGGCGCTGTCGTGATGGGGAAAGTGTCTGAAGGTCGTGGCATCGTTTCGTTTGAGCTAGGAGCAGACGGTACAGGCGGAAAATATTTATACCAAGACGATTTTGTTGTGATGAACGGTCGGGAAGTGTTTAAGTTTGCGGTGCGCCAAATGGGCGAGTCATGCATTCGCGTATTAGAAAAAGCAGGATTGACGAAAGCGGACGTCGACTTTTTAATTCCGCATCAAGCGAATATTCGCATTATGGAGGCGGCGCGCGAACGGCTCGAATTGCCTGTTGAGCGCATGTCGATTACGGTCAATAAATACGGAAATACGTCCGCTGCATCAATTCCGATTTCACTCGTTGAAGAAGTAGAAGCTGGACGCATTCAAGATGATGATCTCATCATTATGGTCGGCTTTGGCGGTGGATTAACGTGGGGCGCTATTGCGTTGCGCTGGGGCAAATAACGATGGTATGATGAAACAAAGGAGTGATGAGTGGTGAAAAAAGACGAGTCGTCGTCACGGGATTAGGGGCTGTCACACCGTTAGGAAATGATGTGGAAACGACATGGAAAAACATCGTGGCTGGACAATCCGGCATCGGTCCGCTCACACGGTTAAATGCGGACGATTTTCCTGCGAAAGTAGCAGCGGAAGTGAAAGATTTTCAAGTGGAACAATTTATTGATAAAAAAGAAGCGCGCAAAATGGACCGATTTACGCAATATGCGGTCGCTGCTTCGATGATGGCAGTCAAAGATGCGAATTTACAAATTACGGAGGACAACGCCGCGCGCGTCGGTGTATGGATCGGTTCAGGCATCGGCGGGATGGAAACGTACGAAGAACAGCTGAAGACGTTTTTAGAAAAAGGATATCGTCGCGTCAGCCCGTTTTTCGTTCCGATGATGATTCCGGATATGGCGGCAGGGCAAGTGTCGATTATGCTTGGAGCAAAAGGGATCAACTCGTGTACGGTGACCGCCTGCGCCACAGGAACGAACTCGATTGGCGATGCGTTCAAAGTGATTGAACGTGGCGACGCCGATGTGATGATTACAGGCGGAACAGAGGCGCCAATTACACATATGGCGTTTGCGGGATTTAGCGCAGCAAAAGCGCTCTCGTTTAACCCAGACCCAAAAACAGCGTGTCGTCCATTTGATCAACATCGCGACGGATTTATTATGGGCGAAGGGGCTGGCATTATTATTTTAGAAGAACTAGAACATGCGTTAAAACGCGGTGCACGCATTTATGCAGAAATTGTCGGCTACGGTGCGACAGGCGATGCGTATCATATTACCGCTCCAGCGCCGGGTGGAGAAGGTGGCGTGCGTGCGATGCGTCAAGCGCTCCATGATGCGAACATGCAACCAGAAGACATCGATTACATTAACGCACATGGAACGAGCACAGAGTATAACGATAAATACGAAACGATGGCGATTAAAGAAGTATTTGGCGAGCACGCATACAAACTAGCCGTCAGCTCGACGAAATCGATGACGGGACATTTGCTTGGTGCAGCGGGTGCCATCGAAGCCATTTTCTCCGTTTTATCGATTCACGATGGCGTCATTCCGCCAACGATTAATTACGAAACGCCGGATCCAGAATGCGACTTAGATTACGTGCCGAATGTGGCACGCAAACAAGACGTGCGTGCGGTATTAAGCAACTCGCTCGGCTTCGGTGGACATAATGCAACGATTATTTTCAAAAAATATGAAGGATGAGGTTCGCCTCATCCTTTTTCACATTTTCCTTTCGTTTATCGTACAATGCGATAACGAAAGGAGGGAATGTCATGGGAGTAATAAATACGAAAGATTGGTTTATAAATGATCGATGGCGAAAAAAAATAAAAGAAGATGTGCAACGTCATTTATTTGCGCACGGCATGGCGCGGCATAACCAACATGATACGATGAAACAGTTAATAGAAAAAAACGTATGGGCGTTTGTCGCAAAAAAGTTTACAGAACTCCAAAAAGAGTGGGATGGCCCGGATGTGCCGATTTATATTTTCCCCGCAGATGCCACAAATCGTTCACTCCAACATGAATTTGGTGGAAAATCAGGCGTCGCTTTTTTCGATCAACTGTTTTTATTTTTACTTCCTCATGTCTCGAATGAACATGTTTACGCCCTCCTCATTCACGAATATAACCACGTTTGTCGTTTACATGCTGATCCGAAAAACGAACGCGATTATACGCTTCTTGATCGCATCGTGATGGAAGGGTTAGCCGAACAAGCGGTATATGAACGGCTTGGAAGCGACTATGTCGCCAAATGGACGACATATTATACGAAAGAACAACTTGAGCAATTTACGAAAAAATGGATCGTGCCAAACCTGTCTCTTCGTCCAGACGACGCTCGTTATCGCGCCTTGTTGTATGGTTCGATGTTGTATCCACGCATGCTTGGTTATGCAGTCGGATATGAAGTGGTGAGACGAGCGTTGGAAAAACAGACGATGACGGAGTTACTCTCGGTGAAATCAGAAGAAATTTTTTTTATATGACGCATCGTTATGTCGCTTGTTCATACATATAGTAGTGGACAAGGGGGCTAATGTATGCGTTTCTTTTTTTATTTGCTTGGGTTCGGGATGTCGGTGATCGGTGGGACGACGATGATTGCGTATTTAAACATTATGGCATCGCGCTCAGATTGGAAAGAATATTTGTTATTTATTAGCACGAAAGTGGAGTGTTATTTTTTACCGATTGGCTTATTCATTACGTGGCTAAGCATTTTTTTCCCATTTCATGATGACGGTTAAATTTAGGGTGAAATGGAATAAAATGAACAACCTCTGACCATACTGTGAACAAATCGTTCGAAGTGAGGGGTTATGCATGTTATATCTTCACGATGTTTGGGTAAATTGGTTTGAAGGAGAAGAAAACGGCTATAACGTTTGCCACTTTTATGAGTGGAGAAAAGATGATGCGATTGAATTGTTAGATCAAGTGCCAGTGTTGAAAGTGAGCGCGCCATTGTTTCATCACTTAGAAAACAGCTTGGCCGAAATTCCGAAAGCGTTGCTTGAGGACGTATATCAAAAAGCGTACGTGCGCAAAAACCACGAACGCATTCAACTTGATTATTGTTTTATCGCCACAGACGGTTACGGCATTATCGCCATTGATACGATTGGCTATCATATTCCGATTCGAAAAAGCCGCCTCATTCCACGCCAAGAACAACTCGTTTATGAGATGATGAAAGAACAAGAAGTGCGCACATATCCGTTTCAACAAAGCGAAAAAGAATATCACATTTTATCGCCTCATCCTGCGCTCATGAGCGGATTGACACGTAAAGAGCGACAATTGAAGCAACTGTTATTTATGGCGCTTGATCAACTATACGGAACGAAAAATGTTGCCGAAGTGCGTTATTGGTATACGGAATGGGCGCCAGAAAAGTATGCATACATTCAACAAATGTCGTTTGAAGAAGCGTGGAACGGCTTGTACGAAGAAGCGAAATACGGATGGTCGGAGCGGCACGTTCATTTGTGCGAACGGCTTGTAAAAGGACAACCGTTTTTTGAAAAACTGTGGGAAATGGAACAAGAACCGAAAGTGAATTAAAAAACTCAGCCCTTATGGAGCTGAGTTTTTTATCGTCTTTTTCTTCCTAACCCGATGGCGTTTTCCATTTTCTTTAACATTTTGTTTGCGACGCGGTTTGCTTTTTCTGCTCCTTCGTCTAAAATGTCATCTAGTTTTGAGCTTTCCATGAGCTCATCATATTTTTCTTGGATTGGTGTCAATGCGTCAATGATCACTTGAGCGACGTCCGCTTTAAATTCTCCGTATCCTTTTCCTGCGTAGCGCTCCTCTAATTGCTCAATCGATTCGTTCGCTAAAATAGAGTAAATCGTCAATAAGTTCGATACGCCCGGTTTCTTTTCTTTATCGTAACGAATGATGCCTTCGGAGTCGGTCACCGCGCTTTTTACTTTTTTCTCGATCGTTTTCGCATCGTCAAGTAGTGTAATGTACGATTTTTGGTTTGGATCGGACTTGCTCATTTTTTTCGTCGGATCAGTAAGCGACATAATGCGGGCTCCGATTTTCGGAATGCGCGCTTCCGGGATCGTGAAAATGTCCCCATATCGTTTATTAAATCGCTCCGCTAAATCGCGCGTGAGCTCAATATGTTGTTTTTGGTCTTCACCGACAGGAACGATGTCTGTCGAGTAAAGTAAAATATCGGCTGCCATAAGCGGCGGATACGTTAACAACCCAGCGCTGACCGCTTCTTTTCCAGCTGATTTATCTTTAAATTGCGTCATCCGCTCTAATTCGCCGATGTAGGCGATGCATTGTAAAATCCAACCCGCTTGCGCATGCGCAGGCACTTCTGATTGAATAAACAACGTTGATTTGTTCGGATCGATGCCGACGGCTAAATAGAAGGCTGCTAAACTGCGAATGTTTTTCCGAAGTGCGAGCCGATCTTGTGGAACGGTAATCGCATGTTGATCGACGATACAAAAGTAGCAATTGTAATCGTCTTGCAATTCAACAAATTGCTTCATCGCCCCGATATAGTTGCCGAGCGTAATGACGCCGCTCGGTTGAATGCCAGAAAAAATTGTCTTCATCGAATCACTCCTTTTCGTTTTTTGACAATAAAAAAAGTCCTATCATCTTTAGGGACGATAGAACCGTGGTGCCACCCTAGTTATTGTCATTGCGACAATCACTTTGCCCATGCGCATGCATGGCACCTTTGTAACGTAAGGCAAACGTCCAAGCCTACTTTTTGTTCAGCTTGAATGCTCGAAAGCCCATTCCATACGACTAGCGGCTTGTTCGCACCGTCCACAAGCTCTCTGAACGCCTCGTCATATGTACTATTCTTCGTCATCGCATCGGTTTTTGAAAACATTATATGAGTTTCCATTTCGATTGTCAATTCATGTATGAAAAAATGAGCGTTGCGCCTGTGACGACCAGCCCAGCAAAAAAAAGCGTCGCTCCCCATTGTTTTTTTGACGCGTCGTCGCATTGTTCATCAGTCATGTATCGTTCAACAGGAGAACGAAACAATCGTTTAAAACTAGAGATCGTGACATCGAAAAATCCTTTTTCATATATGAACCGAAATCCGCCAATAATAACGAGTGGTTGTGCGAGCAAAAAAGAAGTATTGATAAATGTTAACCATTTCGTTTCAGAAAAAAGTGCAACCGTTAGCGCGATCAAAAATACGAAAAAGCTTGTCATGACTGCCTTTTTCACGATCCATCCACCTTTCACGCTTAATCGCTGTGAAGTATTATACTAAAAAAAGTGTAAATTTTCTATTTACAAATGTCCAGAAAACAAATAAAATAGTCATCAAGCTGATTTTATCAAATTTGTGAACAAACCTCGCATTTATTTAAAATGTTAGAAAATTTAAAAAAAGTTTCAAAAAAATCTTTTCAAATATATTAATTCGTTATATAATGTGCTTGTGTTTCAAATCTTCTGATAAATCAGAAGATGGAAATAAATACAATAAAAGAAAGATGAGGGGGAAACTCGCATGAAGAAAAAGCTATCTGCCTTTTTCGCTCTTCTTCTTGTTGCTTCCATGGTGCTAGCAGCGTGTGGCGGCAAGAAAGAAGACAAGACTGCCAATGAAGGCGAACAGCCAGCTCAAGAACAGCCGGCAAAAGAGCAAGTATTAAACTTGCTTGATTCATCAGAAATTCCTTCTTTAGACTCAACGTTAGCGACTGACACCGTATCATTCCGCGTCATGAACAACGTATTTGAAGGTCTATATCGTTTAGACCAAAACAACGAGCCTACGCCAGGAATGGCTGAAAGCTATGAAGTAAGCGAAGATGGAAAAGTGTACACATTCAAACTCCGCGATGCGAAATGGTCAAATGGTGAGCCTGTAACGGCAAACGATTTCGTATACGCTTGGAGAAAAGCGCTTGATCCAAATACAGGTGCTGAGTACGCGTACATTATGTACGACATCAAAAACGCTGAAGAAGTAAACACAGGAAAAGTGCCTGTTGACCAATTAGGCGTAAAAGCGGTTGACGAGAAAACATTACAAGTTGAATTGAAAAACCCAGTTCCTTATTTCTTAAGCTTGTTAGCGTTCCCTACATTCTATCCACAAAACGAGAAGTTTGTGAAAGAGCAAGGGGACAAATACGGTCTAGAAGCAAACACAACAATTTACAACGGTCCGTTCGTATTAAGCGAATGGAAACATGAGCAAAGCTTCCAATTAAAGAAAAACGAACAATATTGGGATGCACAAACTGTAAAACTTGAAACAATTAACTTCAACATCGTCAAAGACGTTGCGACTGGCGTAAACTTATATGAAACAAACAAAGCTGACCGTGTCGGTTTAAGCGCAGAGTTTGTTGATAAGTACAGCAACGACAAAAACTTTAAAACAAAATCAGAGCCTGTATTGTTCTTCATTCGCATGAACCAAAAGAACGAAGTGTTGAAAAACGTCAACGCTCGTAAAGCGATTGCGATGGGCTTCGACAAAGAAGCAATGGTTGCAACAATTTTAAATAACGGTTCAAAAGCAGCGAACTACTTCGTTCCAGAAGGATTCGTTACTGGTCCAAATGGAAAAGACTTCCGTGAAGAAAATGGCGACTTAGTGACATTCAACGCTGAAGAAGCGAAAAAATATTGGGAACAAGCGAAAAAAGAGCTTGGCAAAGACAAAGTAACGCTTGAATTGTTAAACTACGATTCTGAAAGCGCGAAGAAAATCGGTGAGTTCTTAAAAGAGCAACTTGAAACAAACTTACCAGGCTTAACAATTAACATTAAACAACAACCGTTCAAACAAAAGCTTGATCTTGAAAGCAAAATGCAATATGAATTGTCATTTGCTGGTTGGGGTCCAGACTATCAAGACCCAATGACATTCATCGATATGTTCGTTACAAACGGTGCGCACAACCAAACAGGTTGGTCAAATGCTGAGTATGACCAACTTGTGAAAGATGCGAAAACAACGCTTCTTTCTGACTTACAAGCTCGTTGGGATGCAATGGTCAAAGCTGAGAAAATCTTGTTAGACGAAGCGGTTATTGCTCCAATGTATCAACGTGGTTCAGCGTACTTAGAGCGTGAATACGTGAAAGGTATCGTTGATCACCCATTCGGTCCAGATAACAGCTACAAGTGGGCATATATCGAGTAATCGAAAAGAAAGGAGAGTATATGTGCGAGGAGCATATACTCTCCTTTTGCCTGCTAGTCAAAAAAATTTCAAAAAGTTTTTAATTTTGTAAGGAGGTGTGCAATATGGCACGATATACGTTGCAGCGATTCGTTTATATGCTGATTACGTTATTTATTATCGCAACAGCCACGTTCTTTTTAATGAAGCTTCTTCCGGGTTCTCCTCTCCAAAATCAAGAGAAGCTATCGCCAGAACAACAACAAATTATTTTAGAGAAATATGGATTAAACGATCCGGTGCCAGTACAATACGTTCGTTATTTAGGAAACTTAGTTAAAGGGGATTTAGGCGTTTCATTCCAATACGACAACCGTCCGGTGACACAATTAATTGGCGACCGCATTGGTCCATCTGCACAACTTGGTTTTCAAGCGCTTGTGTTTGGAACGATTGTCGGTATTTTACTCGGTGTCATTGCAGCAGTTCGTCATAATACCGCGATTGACTATACAGCTACTGTATTGGCTGTGTTAGGAATTTCTATTCCATCATTCGTATTTGGTGGCTTATTGCAATACTATGTTGGTGTAAAACTACAGTGGCTACCTGTTGCGTTTTGGGATGGTTTTGAGTACACGATTATGCCAACGTTAGCATTATCCGTATTCGTTATTGCGAGCATCGCGCGTTTTATGCGTACGGAAATGTTAGAAGTGCTCGGTTCCGACTACATTTTAACCGCACGTGCGAAAGGGATTAGTGGCTTCGGTGTTATTTTTAAACACGGATTACGAAACGCCATGATCCCGATTATTACAATTCTTGGTCCGATGGCTGTTAACTTAATGACAGGAACGCTCGTTATCGAACAAATTTTCGCTGTCCCTGGACTAGGGGAGCAGTTCGTTCGTTCCATTAACTTAAACGATTACCCTGTGATTATGGGTACGACCATTTTCTATAGTGCGCTATTTATTCTCGTTATTTTTATTGTGGACGTGCTTTACGGTTTAATTGATCCGCGAATTCGTTTAGCGGGAGGGAAAAAATAATGACAGAAAAACAACTATCTCCTGAGTTATTTGAATTAGCACCTGAACGTCAAGGTGATATGGAAAAAATTAATCGTCCAAGCTTAACATTTTTACAAGATGCTTGGATTCGATTAAGAAAAAATAAAGGTGCTGTTTTCGGGTTAGTGATGATTATCGCTATTACACTCATGGCGATTTTTGCACCGATATTCAGCGATCATACGTATAAAGAACAAAATTTAAAACATGCGAAATTACCACCGCGCATTCCGGTGTTGGAAAATATAGATTGGCTTCCATTTAACGGAAAAGATATGAACGGCATTGATGTGTACGAGAAACGTGGTGTGACAGAGTATTATTGGTTTGGAACGGACGATCTCGGCCGTGATTTATGGACGCGTACATGGTATGGGGCACGCATTTCGCTTTACATCGGCGTATTAGCGGCGGCGATCGATTTGTTGATTGGTATTATTTACGGTGGCGTTTCAGGATTTTACGGCGGTCGCGTCGATAACGTCATGCAGCGCATTATTGAAGTGTTAGTTGGTATTCCGAACTTAATCGTTGTTATCTTATTTATTCTCGTGTTTGAACCGGGAATTATTTCGATTACAATGGCGATGGTCATTACAGGTTGGGTGACGATGGCACGGATCGTGCGCGGACAAATTTTAAAATTGAAAAATATGGAATATGTGTTAGCCGCGCGTACGCTTGGTGCATCGGATGCCCGCATTATCGCTAAACATTTATTACCGAACGTTGTTGGACCGATTATTATTACGACGATGTTTACGATTCCGAGCGCGATTTTTACCGAGGCGTTTTTAAGCTTTATCGGACTTGGTATTCGTCCACCGGAAGCGTCGCTCGGTTCGCTCGTTAATGACGGTTACAAATCGATCCAAACGTTCCCGCATTTAATGATGATTCCAGCGTTTGTGATCAGCTTGCTCATTTTAAGCTTTAACTTATTAGCGGACGGATTACGCGATGCGCTCGATCCGAAAATGCGTAAGTAACGGATGAAAGGGGTGGAATGATGGAAAAAGTACTAGAAGTAAAAGATTTGCACATTTCTTTTGACGTATATGGCGGTGAAGTACAAGCTGTACGCGGTGTATCGTTTGATTTATATAAAGGCGAGACGCTTGCGATTGTTGGTGAGTCTGGTTCAGGAAAATCGGTGACGTCAAAAGCGCTTATGCGTTTACTACCGATGCCGCCTGCGCGAATTAAACAAGGACAAATTTTATTAGAAGGTCGCGATTTAACGAAGCTGTCAGAAAAAGAAATGCAACGTGTACGCGGGGCGGAAATTTCGATGATTTTCCAAGACCCGATGACAGCATTAAATCCGACGATGACAATCGGAAAACAAATTACAGAAGTATTATTAAAACATCAACAAATGACAAAAGAAGAGGCGAAAGCGCGCGCCATCGAGTTGCTTGACCTCGTTGGAATTAAAGAGCCAGCGCTTCGTTTTAAACAATATCCACACCAATTGTCAGGCGGGATGCGTCAACGCGTCGTCATTGCGATCGCACTTGCATGCAATCCGAAAGTGTTAATTGCCGATGAGCCGACAACAGCGTTAGACGTAACGATTCAGGCGCAAATTTTAGAACTTATTAAAGACATTCAGAAAAAGACAGGAACGTCGATTATTTTCATTACGCACGATTTAGGTGTTGTGGCAAACGTAGCTGATCGCGTCGCGGTCATGTATGCCGGAAAAATTGTTGAAAAAGGAACGGTTGATGAAATTTTCTACAATCCAAAACATCCGTATACATGGGGGCTGCTTGCATCGATGCCAAGTTTAGAGCACGGAGACGAAGAGTTATATTCGATTCCTGGAACGCCTCCAGATTTATTAAATCCGCCAAAAGGCGATGCGTTTGCACCACGTAATGCGTACGCGTTAAAAATCGACTATGAAATGGAACCGCCAATGTTTCAAGTATCTGATACGCACTATGCGGCAACGTGGTTGCTTCATCCGAATGCACCGAAAGTCGAACCTCCGAAAGTCGTTCGTGAACGGATGAAAAAATTCGTTACACTAACGAACAACAAAGGAGGGAATAAGCAATGAGCGAAAAACAAAAACTCGTTGAAGTGAAAAACTTAAAACAATATTTTAAAGTGGGGAAGGGTCAAGTCGTTAAGGCGGTTGACGATGTGACGTTCGACATTTATAAAGGCGAAACGCTCGGTCTTGTTGGGGAGTCAGGATGCGGAAAGTCAACGACAGGCCGTACGATTATCGGCTTATATGAAGCAACAGATGGCGAAGTGTTGTTTAACGGGTTGAGCGTCCATCGAAAAAAATCAGCGAAAGAAGCGAAAGAATTAAAACGGAAAATGCAAATGATTTTCCAAGATCCGTATGCGTCATTAAATCCACGTATGACGGTTGGGGATATTATTGCGGAAGGAATCGATATTCACGGCTTAGCGTCGTCGCGAGAAGAGCGCATGAATCGCGTGTATGAGCTTCTTGAGACAGTTGGATTAAATCGTGAACATGCGAATCGCTATCCGCATGAGTTTTCGGGCGGTCAGCGTCAGCGGATCGGTATTGCGCGCGCATTGGCGGTTGAGCCGGAGTTTATTATTGCGGACGAGCCGATTTCGGCACTTGACGTATCGATTCAAGCGCAAGTCGTCAACTTAATGAAAAAGTTGCAGCGCGAAAAAGGATTGACGTACTTATTTATCGCGCACGACTTATCGATGGTCAAATATATTAGCGATCGCATTGGTGTCATGTATTTCGGAAAAATGGTTGAGCTTGCCGATGCGGAAGAATTGTATCGCAACCCCATTCATCCATACACGAAATCGCTTCTTTCTGCGATTCCGCATCCAGATCCAGAAACAGAGCGGACGCGTAAGCGCATCATTTACGATCCGTCACAACATAACTATAAAGAAGGCGAAGACGTGCGCATGCGCGAAATTACGCCAGGTCATTTCGTTTACTGCTCCGAAGCAGAGTACGAAACATATAAAGCGATGTACAGCTAATCTCTCGTTCGAGGGATTAGCTTTTTTTCACTTCACTGCTTTTTTCGTTTTCTGCACTAAAGCATTATACAATATTTTGATTCATTTGACTATTTTGTTTTTAAAAAAGCTTCGAGATTTATCTCGAAGCTTTTTTTCCACCAACTGTTTTCCAGCCGGTTTGAATATGTTCGCTCATCGATGTATGTAATCGTTTTTTCTGCCCGCTAAATATGTTTTCACCAATGCCGTTTAAAATGACGCCCATAAGCGCCGTAATGCCGATTACTAAAATGGCGACGATCGTAAAGTCGATAAAAAATTGCGCCATACGTTTTCCCCCTTTGTTTGCCATGTCTATTTTTATTGTAGAGAAAATTTAAAATGTAAGCAATAAAAAATGAAACCATTTTGGACGGACAACCGTATAATATGTTGGGTAAAATTGAAAAAAGGTGTATCTTTCTAAACTTTTTTGTTGTATAATGTACGTTGTAAGGTTTTTTAAAGTCATTTTAAAATAAGATGTGTTTTAATACAGAAAGCGAACAAAGCAACCCATAAGGGAGTGATTCACATATGGTGATCGTATATTCATCGCCAAGTTGTACGTCTTGTCGAAAAGCGAAAGCGTGGCTAGAAGAGCATCACATTCCGTATAAAGAGCGCAACATTTTTGCCGAGCCGTTAACGATTGAAGAAATTAAAAGCATTTTGCGCATGACAGAAAACGGAACGGACGAAATTATTTCAACGAGATCGAAAATTTTTCAAAAGTTAAATATTCAACTCGATTCGTTGCCGTTGCAAGATTTATATGAAATTATTCGCCAACATCCCGGCTTGTTGCGCCGTCCGATCATTATGGACGAAAAGCGCCTACAAGTTGGCTACAATGAAGACGAAATTCGTCGCTTTTTACCGAGAAAAGTGCGTACGTATCAATTGCGTCAAGCACAGCAACTCGTCAACAACAAAGGCTTAGCATAAACGCTAAGCCTTTTATAGTAACGGCGAAAGGAGGCGAGCTGTCGATTCAGTCATGCGCATCCAAAGCGGTCGGCGTTTGAATTGATTGATATCCATTTTTGATGAATGCTCGAAGTCGTTTATAAAATCATCGACTAACGTTCGTACGCTTGGCGTTTGATATAAAAACGCATTTACCTCAAAATTCAAATGAAAGCTGCGCATATCCATATTCGCTGTGCCGATGGAAGCGAGTTCTCCATCTACAACGATAATTTTGCTGTGCATAAATCCTTTTTCGTATTCGTAAATGGTCGCTCCTGCTTCGAGTAGTTCGGGAAAATAAGAGCGTGACGCGTAAAATACAATTTTTTTATCCGGTCGCTTTGGGACAAGAAGCCGCACGTCAATTCCGCTTAATGCCGCCACTTTTAATGCCGTTAAAATGTCTTCATCTGGAATAAAATACGGCGAGGCGATCCAAATCGAGCGCTGTGCCGATGTAATCATCGCGAAAAATAAATGTTTAATGACTTCCCATTTCGTATCCGGTCCGCCAGCGACAAGCTGAACGCCTCCAAGTGCTTCATCCTCAACTGTCGGTGCACTTAAGTAGTTCATCGTTAATAGCTGTTGACCGGTCATGTAATACCAATCTTGTAAAAAAATAAGTTGTAGCGTGCGTACTGCTTCGCCGTACACGAATAAATGCGTATCGCGCCAAAAGCCGAAATATTCGTTTTTCCCTAAATATTCGTCCCCAATATTTAACCCGCCAACAAAACCGACTTTTCCGTCAACGACGATAATTTTCCGATGGTTGCGGAAGTTGATCGTATTGTTTAAAAACGGCAAGCGCACAGGGGAGAAAGGGATGATATCGACGCCTGCTTCGCGCATCTCCTGTATGTACGTTTTCGATAGCTTCCAACTCCCGACCGCATCGTATAAAAAGCGAACGTGCACTCCTTTTTTTGCTTTGTCCATTAATATTTGCTTCAGCCGTTGGCCGATGTCGTCATCACGTACGATATAATATTCAAGATGAATGTGATGCTCGGCTTTTTCTAATTCTTTAAAAATGGTCGTAAACGTTTCTTCTCCGTTCGTCAACACACGTGTTTTTGTCGCGGTTGAAATGGATTCTTTCGTCATGCGTCTCGCTAGTTGTAGCAACGGCTGTTGATGCGGTTTCATATATAATGTTTGCGCGTCATGCCTCTCGTTGCGCTCTAGTTTGCGAAACGTTTGTTCATCAAGCAACGCCTTTTTTCGAAATAGCCGTTTTTTGCGATAGTTTTGGCCGAGTAAAAAATAAAGAATAAAGCCAACGAGCGGAAAGCTGCTAAATAAAACGAGCCATGTGAGCGTTTTCGTTGGATGGCGATTTTCTAAAAAGATGACAAACGAAATAAAAATAACTGACAAGGTGACAAATAAGCTGAACGTTCCGAGCAGCCAGCCTTCCCAATAATTTTTTGTCGCTACTAGAAAGCCAACGAAAGCAAGTATAAATAGTACAACTTTTAAAGCGTTTCTCATTTGTTGTTCACCTGACCTCGCGAGAAAAAAGCCGATTTCAATCGATTGAAATCGGCGTTATGCGTTTGGAAAGTGTTTGGCAATCATCGTTAATGCTTGTTGTGCGATGATGATTTTTCCGTATTCTTCGAGACGATGAATCGTCATTTGCGAATCTTGCCCGTATTCAAGCAATATGCTTAACATATTGTCAATGTCGCGATCGGCATCTTCTTCTGTAAATTCGACGTACAAGTAGTAGTGATTTTCAAATGCGAATAGTTTGTTGTGTAATGTTGAAAAATCGCGACGGTGCGCAAGGGCAATGACGTCTTCAATCGTTTTGAAGCGGATGACGAACTGGAGCGGATTATCAGGTTCTGATGACGATGCTTTTATAATGTTAAAATGTTGGTCTAATATATGTTCAATTTTTTCATCAACCGATAAGTCTTTGAATCGTTCATCGACAATTGGCAATTCGAGTTTGCTGCCGTCTTTTGAAATTTGCGCCTTTGTGACAAACACTTCTAACCCTTTTTCAAGAGCATGCACTTGAATCCAAAGCGGTCCTTCTAAATAAATTTCTGCTTCTTGATGGATTTCGTCCATCATTTCCCAAAATAATTCTTCGCTCCGTTCGCGATTGTACCAAATTTCTTCACGATCGAAGCCGCGTTCTTCAATATCTCCGTACGATATATATAGTTTCAACGTATACTCATTGATGCGTTCGATTTCCATGTTCCTCAGCTCCCTTCTACGATTATCCAGTCAGGAAGGGAATGTATCCCCGAGCGTTCGCCCATCCTCCCACATCTTGTACTTCTATTGTATGACAAAATGTGAAAGAAGGGAAATAAAAAACGCCTAATTCAATAAATTTAGTTGTTCCCCTATTTTTTGTATTTGTTGCAGGAAAAAAGACGATGGTGGTGAAAAAAATGTGTGGAGAAAGGAGAGGTTATATGTTTGTCGCATTATTGAAAAATGGAGAAACATGTTCGTTGTTAGACGATTGGACGATCGAGCAGCTACATGTATTGCGAGCGACGCAGGCGTTTTTTTGTCCTGTTTGTTTAAAACGAGTTCAGTTGAAAATTGGGACAAAACGTATGCCACATTTTGCGCATGAAACGAAATGTACGATTGAAACAGAGCGGGAGACATTTGTTCATTTACAAGGGAAACAACAATTGTATGAATGGTTGACAAATGAAAAAATCGAAGTAGAAGTCGAGAAGTATTTGCGGCACATTCAGCAACGTCCAGATGTATTCGTTCGACATATGCAACACATGTACGCGATCGAATATCAATGTTCCGTCATTCCATTCCATTTATTCGTGAAACGAACGAATGCATACAAGAACGCACATATTGTCCCGATTTGGTTACTTCATACATCTCATGTCAAACGCCGCAGTTTGTTTTTTCAACTTTCCTCATTTTCATGGCTATTTTTCAACGATCAAGAAGTCATCCCGTTTTATTGTGCTGAGCGCCGAGAAATATCGTTTCTTCATCATCTTATTCCGCTCTCTTCGACGCTCGCATACGGGGAATGGGCGACGTTTCCGCTTCATGCGATATCGTTTTCTTCTTTCTTTCAAGCGCCGCAACGACAACACGATGTTTTGTTTCATGCATGGCAAATGAAAAAGAAGCAATGGCGGTTATCTCCCCTATACTATCGCACAAATCGAACGTTTTGCCGCATCGTATATCATGCGCATATGACCCCATCGCTATTTCCTCATGAGGCAGGCATTCCGCTTCGTCATGCGTATTGGTTTGAGACGCCCCCATTTATTTGGCAAACGTATATGTTGCTTGAGATGATGCGTATTCCGCTTCATGTGACGTTTTCGTTTCATCAATTATATGAGCGAATGCGATATTTCATTCGTCAAAATCTTATTCATATTCGCCGCTTGCCGCTTGTGACAAAAAGTCATTATTCATATGCTTTGATGGATTATTTACATGTGCTCGTTTCGCTTCAATTTTTGAAAAAAGTAGGAAAACGTACGTTTCAGCGCATTCGGTCATGGTCGCTTCCGCACAACATTGAAGAAGCGATTCGTGGAGATGAGCAACTATTGCGACGAATTGTAAGCAAAAAAGAGGATTTTTTCACAAAACGAGAATAATATATAAGTAAACATTTTGATGTAAGAGGTGATTGATATGGCAAAAACGTTGCCGACACGCAAAGACGTTCCGGTAGAGTATACGTGGCGTCTTGAAGATATTTTTGCGACGGATGAACAATGGGAGAAAGAATTTGAAGAAATTATGTCGCTTCTTCCGAAATTTTCGGAATATAAAGGTAGGCTTGGAGAAAGTGCTCAAACGTTATACGAAGCGTTGCAATATCGCGACCATGTGTTCATGCGACTAGGAAAATTATATGCGTACGCACATATGCGTCATGATGAAGATACGGCTCATTCGCTTTATCAAGGATTGGAAACGAGAGCGGAAGGGTTGTATGCGGAAGCGGGTCAAGCGACGGCGTTTATCGTGCCAGAAATTTTAGCGATGGATGAAGATATGTTGCGCACGTTTTTACAACAGTACGAGCCGCTTCGTTTGTATGCGCATGAATTAGATGAAATGAACCGTCAACGTCCGCACGTGTTATCGGAAAAAGAAGAAGCGTTGCTTGCACAGGCGGCGGAAGTGATGAACGCATCAAGCAATACGTTCGGGGCGTTAAATAATGCTGATTTGCGTTTTCCGACGATTACAGATGAAAACGGAGAAGAAGTGGAAGTGACGCACGGTCGTTACATTCGTTTTCTCGAAAGCGAAGATCGCCGCGTGCGCCACGATGCGTTTAAAGCGGTATACGATACATATCGCAAATATGAAAATACGTTTGCGAGCACGTTAAGCGGAGCGGTGAAGCGCAATAACTTTTTTGCGCGCGTTCGCAACTATCGCTCAGCGCGCGAGGCGGCATTAAGTAAAAACCAAATTCCTGAAACGGTGTACGATAACTTAATTGAAACGATTCATCGCTATTTGCCACTTTTGCACCGTTACGTTCAATTGCGCAAGCGCGTGCTCGGATTAGATGAATTGCATATGTACGATTTATATACGCCGCTTGTCAAACAAGTCGATATGAAAGTGACGTATGAAGAAGCAAAAGACATATTGTTAAAAGGATTGACGCCACTAGGTGACGAATATATTTCGATCGTGAAAGAAGGGTTTGATAACCGTTGGGTTGACGTGCAAGAAACGCGCGGCAAACGAAGTGGAGCATACTCGTCTGGTTCATATGGAACGAACCCGTACATTTTAATGAACTGGCAAGATAATGTGAACAACTTATTTACGCTTGCTCACGAGTTTGGCCATTCGGTGCATAGTTACTATACGCGCAAATATCAGCCGTATCCGTACGGAAACTATTCGATTTTCGTCGCGGAAGTCGCATCGACGTGCAACGAAGCGTTGTTGAACGATTATTTATTAAAAACGATCGATGACGAGAAGAAAAAGTTATATTTATTAAATCATTATTTAGAAACGTTCCGAGGTACGGTGTTCCGTCAAACGATGTTTGCAGAGTTTGAACATATGATTCATCAAATGGCACAAAACGGGGAAGCGTTGACCGCCAAAGTATTGACGGAAAAATATTATGAGCTAAACAAAACGTATTTCGGGGACGGCGTCGTCATCGATGAAGAAATCGGCTTAGAATGGGCGCGCATTCCGCATTTTTACTACAACTATTATGTGTATCAATATGCGACAGGTTTTAGCGCTGCGACTGCGTTAAGCAAACAAATTTTAGAAGAGGGCGCACCTGCGGTTGAACGTTACATTGCATTTTTAAAAGCAGGAAGCTCCGATTATCCAATTGAAGTGTTGAAAAAAGCAGGTGTCGATATGACGTCTCCAGAGCCAATCGAACAAGCGTGCCAAGTGTTTGAACAAAAACTGCAACAGCTCGAGCAATTGCTATAAAAAAGAGGCGACCATCGCGTCGCCTCTTTTTTAATGGAATCCACGAAAACGGTGTCGATTGTTCAAGTAAGTAAAAAATGAAAAGAAAGAAAGGAATAAAAACGGGACGGATATGACTAGCGGAAATAAACGCATTAATGCAAAAAAGTGAACGATGAGTGCGATGATCATCCAAACGATGTGCGCAACAACCATTGAGCCTCCCTCCTTTTTTCTATTTATAATAAGGGAGTGAGAAAAGAAATATGACAAATATGTGACAAATGAATAAAACACTTGTCAAGACATAGAGGAGTTTGTTAATATATAAACGTGAAGTGAATCACAATCAAACAAACTTATACCCCTTTGTTTGACCGTGAAAAATTTCTCCCATCCCCTTTGTTGTCTTTATGACAGAGAAAAAGGACTCGGCATCCCCCGAGTCCTTTTTCTTTATCCGATCCAGCGCCAAAATGAGCCGATTTTCTCCACTTTTTGCTTTAAACGCAACTTTTTTAATTCGCATTCCGCTTTGCTGTGCGGGATGTTGTATACCATCGCAATATCATCGGTCGTAACGAATAGCGCATGATGTAAAAACTGTTCAATTGGTGGAAGTGAAGATGGTTGAGGATGAAATCCGAGCATTTCATGGATTAAATCGACATATACGTCGTACGGATAACAGCCTGAAATTTTAATGCCTTCATCTTCAATGTTTTCGTTAAAAAAGACGAGCGTTGGAACTTCGCGAACGTCCATTTCTGCACTAATTTTTAAATCGCATTGTAGCGCTTTAACGGCACTTGGAGAAGATAAATCGTTTATAAACTCTTGCACATCTAAACCAGCATCGATGGCGCATTGAATGAGTGTGTTTGTTTCTGTAATGGTTTTGCCTTGAATAAATACAATTTCTTGTAGTTGACGCAAAAAGCGAATGCTCGCTTGACGCCCTTGCAATTCGGCTGCTTTCACAGCGAGCGAAGCAATGTATGGGATCGGCAACGGCGTTTGAAGAAGCACGCGGTCTTCACAGGCGATGCCGACGCGCGACGCATGCCGATCGATTCGTTTATAACTGACGCCATTCAGCCGATCGAGTTGACCGGTTAAGACGTGACGCAAAGCAAAATATTGTCCGTATTCGATCCATAATTTTTTTAAAACAGGTTCAAGCGCCCAACAGTCTGGGCAAAGAGGATCGACAAATAAGTAAATCTCTAATTGCTTTGCCGTTCCTTCTTGCTTACCATTCACCTTCATGCTCCTTTCGCTCGTCATCTGGTGTATTAATCATATGTTGGGCAGTCAACATGAGCCGTTGATACAATTCATCTCGAACAGGTCCTTTTAGTCCGATCGCATCCATCGCTTCATACATACACGCAAGCCATGCTTTTGCGCGCGTTGGTGTAATTGGAAACGGCAAATGACGGGCGCGCAACATCGGGTGTCCGTGTTCTGCTGTATAAAGCGGTGGGCCGCCTAAATATTGCGTTAAAAATTGTTTTTGTTTCCGTGCGGTTTCCGTTAAATCGTTCGGGAAAATAGGCGCCAAGTCAGGATGTTTTGCGACTCGTTCATAAAAAGCATCAACGAGTTTTGAGACAACTTGTTCGCCTCCAATCGCTTCATAAGGGGATTGAAACATATGAAAAACTCCTTTGCCGAGATATATACATATTGTAACAACGACTTTGTTTCATCTCAAACGATGTGACTTGCGGCATAGTACGTTTGCATTACTTTTTTCACGTAGTTCATCGTTTCGCGAAACGGTGGAATGCCTCCATGTTTATCGACATTTCCCGGCCCGGCGTTATAAGCCGCAAGCGCAAGGGCGATATTGCCGTCGTACCGATCGAGAAGTTGGCGTAAATATTTTGTCCCGCCTTCAATGTTTTGTTGTGGATCAAAGGCGTCTTGTACCCCTAACATGCGCGCCGTGCTCGGCATTAACTGCATCAGTCCCATCGCCCCGACGCGGCTTTTTGCTTGCGGATTGAAATTCGATTCATGGCGAATGACCGCATAAATGAGTTTCGGATCGACATCGTATTTCGCTGCAGCTTCGTCAATCCATTGATGTATCGTATCTTTATGAAGCGGTGTGCTCGCTTTATATGTCGGCACTTTCGTTTCTTCGCTTGTCATAAGCGGAAGCGATAGGCGCATTGCTTCCGTTTCTTCGTTCGTCTCTGGCGTTAACAGCTCGCGAAATAAGTCGTGAAACGATGTTGTTGGCGCTTCTTTTTTTCCTTGTAAATGTTGCAACGCTTGCAGTTCAAGAAGCAATTTCAATTGTTGCACGTTCATGACGATCGCTCCGTTTCGTATTTAGCTTCGTAAAATCGTTCAATTTTATTTTTCGTTTTTCGTTTTGGAATATGAAACGATTCGAGCAGTTGCGTAAACGTTTTTTCCCCTTCTGCTCGTTCGTTCGCTTCGTATTCGACTTCATAGTCAGCTACGTTCATATATTCGCTATAATCGAAAACGAGCGTGCCGTTTTTATACGGGCGTTCCGCGCGCCGAGTTGTGAGCGATCCGAAACAAACGATCGCTGTCGGATCGATATGAAGCGCCTGCAATATGTTGGCGATGTCGCCTTGAAGTGATGTCGCACCCGAAATAAGTGCTGTCGCGGTTTCAGACGTTAGCGGCTCATGCGTTTCTAACAGCCCGTCTTCGTATGGTTGTTTTAATGTTAATGTATATGAGCCGTTTTTGAAACGAATGCGTAATGCGCTTTTTTGTTGTTTCAGTTGAAAGTCTGGCGTGTCAAAATAATAATTTTGTTGCACGTCCCATTCCTCATCGCGCACCGCAAACGCTGTCGTGAAACGGGAAAATTCGTCGGCTGTCAACATATTTTTAAATTCAATTTCTAATTCGTGCTTCATCGTTTTTTCTCCTTACATCATTCTACTTTTATTATCAACATGTACGCGAAAAAGTGCAACTAGTGAACATCGCTAGGTGAAATGTGGTAAAATAAAGGCGGACATCATGGATGACGGAGGAACAAACATGAAAATATATGTACATACAGCAGAAAAAAAAGAAAACGGATGGTACTTTTTATGTGAGGCGTCGCTTCAAGGGTTACAAGCGAAACGCCATATGCTTGTTGATTCGGATGCATGTGCGTTCGCATACATATTAGAAGCGGCGGATGCGTTCGTTTATGTCATTATGCCAAAGGAAGTATGGGGGGCGATTAAAGAAGCGCTTCGTACAAGCGAGCCGGTGTTTCTTGTCGGAAACGATGCAACAATCGAGTTAGAAGGCATTCATGAAGAAGTGGCATACTTAATCGAAAATATTGCAGGAAATGCAAACTACGGTGAAGAAATGGAACAGGCGGTAACGGCATTTTTCGCATAAGTAGGTGGTTGAATGGAAAGACATTGGGAATTTTTTTTAGCGCCGTATAAACAGGCGGTCGAGGAGTTAAAAGTCAAGTTAAAAGGGATGCGCGCTCAATTTGAAATGCAAGGGGTGCATTCTCCAATCGAATTTGTGACCGGAAGAGTGAAGCCGATTGCGAGCATTTTAGATAAGGCGCAAAAGAAAAATATTCCACTCGATCAACTTGAACAACAAATGCAAGATATTGCTGGTTTGCGCATGATGTGTCAATTTGTCGATGACATTAAGACGGTCGTTCAATTGCTTCGGCAGCGAAACGATTTTACGATCGTTGAAGAGCGCGATTACATTACGCAAAAAAAAGAGAGCGGGTATCGTTCGTACCATGTCGTCATTCGTTATCCGGTGCAAATGATTTACGGTGAAAAAAACATTTTAGTGGAAATTCAAATTCGAACGCTTGCGATGAATTTTTGGGCGACGATCGAACATTCTTTAAACTATAAGTATAGCGGGAATTTCCCAGAAGACATTAAACTGCGCTTACAGCGCGCAGCGGAAGCGGCGTATTTGCTTGATGAAGAAATGTCAAAAATTCGCTTTGAAATTCAAGAAGCGCAAGCGGTGTTTTCGCGCAAACAAGACTTAAAAGAGAGCGAGGAGTGAAGGCGCGTGAAATTTGCGGTCATATCGAAAGGGGACGCGATATCAAACGAATGTATGTATAAAATTCGTACATATTTAACCGATTTTCGTTTAACGTATGATGAAGACGAGCCTGATATCGTCATTTCAGTCGGCGGGGATGGGACGTTGTTGTATGCGTTTCATCGCTATCGGAGCCGGTTAGAACAGACGGCGTTTGTCGGGGTGCATACGGGTCATTTAGGCTTTTACGCCGATTGGGTGCCAGATGAAATTGAAAAGCTCGTTATCGCTATCGCTAAAACGCCGTATCAAGTGATCGAATATCCGCTTCTTGAAGTGACGATTCGCTACGTCGGTGGTGGGCGTGAAGTTAAATATTTAGCGCTCAATGAATGTACTGTAAAAAGTGTAAGCGGGACGCTCGTGATGGATGTCGAAATTCGCGGCGATTTATTTGAAACGTTTCGCGGGGATGGGCTATGCATTTCTACTCCTTCAGGAAGCACCGCATACAATAAGGCGCTCGGCGGTGCGATTTTACATCCATCGCTCGAAGCGATCCAAGTCGCAGAAATGGCATCGATTAACAACCGCGTGTTTCGTACGATTGGCTCGCCGCTCGTTTTGCCGAAGCATCATACGTGCATGTTAAAGCCGGTCAATGACGTTGATTTTCAAATTACGATCGACCATTTATCGTTATTGCATAAAGATGTAAAATCGATACAATGCCGCGTCGCCGACGAAAAAATTCGCTTTGCTCGCTTCCGTCCGTTTCCGTTTTGGAAGCGCGTGCGCGAATCATTCATTCAGTAGAAAGGGATTTGTATGTTTCAACTTCGTTGGATCGTCACACAACAACAAGATGGGATGCTCGTTCGTGAATTTTTAAAACAACAACATATTTCAAAAACAGCGCTCACCGATATTAAATTTCAAGGGGGGCGGATCGAAGTGAACGATGTGCCTGTGACCGTTCGTTACGTGCTAAAAGCAGGCGATGAAGTGTGCGTTTCGTTTCCACCAGAACAAAAAGGGGTACATATGGTCGCTGATCCGATTCCGCTTGCGGTCGTGTATGAAGATGATTATGTGATCGTCATCAATAAGCCTCCGCACATGTCAACCATTCCGTCGCGCGAACATCCGCATGGGACGCTTGCGAATGCGTTATTGTATCATTACGAACAACAACAGTTACAAACGACGGTGCATGTCGTCACACGGCTTGACCGCGATACGTCCGGGCTTGTGCTTGTCGCAAAGCATCGCCATGTGCATCATTTACTTAGCGAACAACAAAAGCAAGGGCGGGTAAAGCGTCGGTATGAAGCGATTTGCCACGGGTACGTCACCCCGTCTGTCGGGACGATTGATGCTCCTATTGCGAGAAAAAGCGACAGCATCATCGAACGGGAAGTGCGAGCGGATGGTCAGCGTGCGGTGACGCATTATGAAGTATTGCAATATAAAAACGATATGACGCACGTGTCGATTCGATTAGAAACGGGGCGTACGCATCAAATTCGCGTTCATTTTTCTCATATCGGTCATCCGCTCGTTGGTGATGATTTATATGGGGGATTGCGGGAACATATCGACCGCCAAGCGTTACATAGTTGTGAGCTGACGTTTTTTCATCCGTTTTTTGAAAAAACGATGACGTTTCATGCGCCGCTCCCTGACGACATCGCCCGTTTGCTTTAATCAAACGGGCGAAACTTTTCAGCGACATACGGCATCGTTGATGGAACAGAAACCGTCTCCATTTCCGGATAGCGAAGCGCTGTGAGTTGTCCGCCGAATACGCAGCCGGTGTCGATGTTGACGGTGTTGTTTAGCCAGCGTGGCTCTTTGACGGGCGTATGTCCGTATACGATAAGCGCATCGCCTCGGTAATGTTTTGCCCAATCTCGGCGCACAGGGGAGCCATCCGGATGTTTTTCACCTGTAATATCGCCGTATAAAACGAACGTTTTTACTTTTTGATGGAATTTTCCGATGTAATCTGCGCGAATGCCAGCATGGGCAACGATTAGTTTTCCTTCATCTAAGACGGCATAAAGGGGCGCTTGTTCGTACAGTGTCATAAATTGCGTACGAATGCGTGTTTTTGTTTTTTCATCCGCTTGTTCCCATTCGGCAACCGTCGTTTCAAGTCCGTGTGTCACTTGCACATTTCGACCGAGAAAAAAACGATACAATTTGTCGCAATGATTGCCTGGGACGTACACCGCTTTGTTTTGTTGAACGAGCGAGATGACCGTATCAATCACTTGTAATGACTGCGGACCACGATCGGCTAAATCGCCAACGAAAGCAAGCTTTCGTCCGTTCGGATGAATCGGGACATCATTTTCCCATACGTAGCCAAGCTTTTTTGTTAATAACATGAATTCGTGAAAACAGCCGTGAATATCTCCGATAATGTCGTATATCATCTATTGATCTTCCCTTTTTTACTATTCATTATGTACAACAAATCCCCAGGGCAATACGCGCTGGGGACTACTCATTTTTTTGCCAAAAGATTTTTGGATCATATTCCGTAATTGTCATTTTGTCGTTGTAAAAACTTACTTCGATCAGTCGATTATCTTTACTGAATATATGGCGATATTCGCCTAATTTTTTTATTGCTTCTTCATCTTTCCATCCTTCATTTACAATAGTTTGATAGAAAGGATGGGACGGTGTAAAGTCAGACATAGGCTCTTCTAACTGGAAGAAAGCTTGACTGATAAAAACAGGATGCACCTTGCCTTTATCGTTATCTATTTTTATGACTTTTGCCCCTTCAGGAATTGGAAATCCATTATACATAGGGATTTCTTTTTTATTGCATCCCATCAACAAACCTAACAAGATAAATAACAATATACACTTCTTCAATGCTTTCTCCTCACTTTAAACTTCACTAATTAGAATACCAGTAATCATTTGTTTGAATAAAGTAATGTTTTGCTAATGAATTGACTGATTTCCAAGGGCGGTTATAGTCACTTGGAGTATGTTGAGCAGTCAAAGGTTCTCCGTTGCTATCATAATTCACTACAATAGAAAGGTGATCGAAATAACCATCGTTGTCAAAGTCATATCCAACAAGACTACCTATTTTCAAATCTTTTACGTTACTTATATAATAAGCACCAAGCCCACCTGCATCATTGTTTCTTCTTGCATAATAAACATAATCATGAGCAACAGACCAACTTGTAGTGTTTTGGTTACCTTGATACCACCACCGCAAATCGCCCCACCAATCCATATTTACTCCACCACCGCGGTTAATTGCTTGTGAAATAAAGTTTGTACAATTATTTGAGAAAACTCTAAAGTCAGGGTTGTTTTTGTTATACCAATTGTATGCATATGATCTAGCTCCTGATCGATTGTACAAGTGTTGTGTGGACATTATGCTTATGTCGTTCGTTGCTTCAATAACTTGTTGTCTATTCATTTCTTCAATTGGAGGTAAGTTGCTATTTGATGCCTGTTCACTAGTGTAATCCATTTCATCTTCAAATTTGTAATCAACTAATGCATATAACTTGCTTCTTTTGTTTTCGCTGGACGTGAAAATAAACTCATGTGTTCTTGTCTCTAGCCATGGATGTTCCTCCATCTGTTTTTTATTTTTGTACTGGTAGTATTTAGCTACCTCCACACGTAAGCTCAATTTGATTGTGTCATTCATTTTATCTATTTGTATATCATCTACGTTTAAAATTTCTATTTTCTTGTAGGATGCACCTAGTTCGTTTATATAATTTTTATCTCTCTTTATAATACTTTCCAATCTCAATTGCGACTTAGTATTTTTTAGTTGAGGTACTTCACTTTCTTCTTGTTGTTGTGAAATAAGAGAGTTGTACCTCTTTTCAATAACTTTCAAAGCTTCTTGAACAACTTTATTTTTCTCTTGCTCACTTATATTGTTATGGGCTAAAGTAGTAGAAAGAGGAAGAATGAAAAAGAAAAGCAAAACAGAGAGAGTTGAGATGAAAATATTTCTCATATAGAAACCTCCTTTTTTTCTGAAAAAAAATTTTATAAATCAAGAATAATTTTAACATGTAAGTAAAAATTATTTCAATAGGGATTATTTACCGTAATTATGGTAGTACGTCGTCTTATATGTGAGAGGAGACGAGATGTGAAAAACAATAGGGGAGGTGACAAAGTCTAAACCTCTCCTATTGTTCTGCAGAAAACATAAATTTTTGTGTGCGGGAGCGGACGTTTAAGACGAGCCCGATCGCAAGCATGTATGTGGCAAGCGAGCTTCCTCCGTAGCTGACGAATGGAAGCGGAAGACCGGTAATCGGTAGTAACCCGATCGTCATGCCGACATTTTGGAATACTTGGAACGTAATCATGCCGATGACGCCGGCGCATAAATAACTGCCGAATGGGTCGTGGCATTCTAGCGCAATTTGAATCATGCGGTAAATGAGCAAGAAAAAGAGCGACACGACGATGCTTGCCCCAATAAAGCCGAATTGTTCTCCGATAATGCTAAAAATAAAGTCAGTATGCGACTCTGGTAAATAGACGTCTAAGTTTTTATATCCTTTTCCATATAATTCCCCAGATCCGATCGCCAGTAGCGATTTAATAAGCTGAAACCCTTGATCGCTTGAATATTCGTACGGATTCAACCAGCCGTAAAAACGGTTTAATTGATATTGTTGAATTTTTAATACGTCTGGGAAATATAAAAACGCCACGATAAACGCTGTTGCGCCAAGTACAGCAACACCGACGATAGCGGCGATAATGCGCAAACGAATGCCGGAAACGAGAATGAGCGAGCCGGTGATCGCCATAAATACCATTGACATCCCCATATCAGGCTGACGGGCAAGTAAAAAAAGCGGCGGCAGTAGCGAAAGCCCGATTTTTCCGAGCAGTTTCAAATCGTCTTGCAACGTCGGGTCATGGTATTTTTCACGATGGTTGACGATAATTCGGCTAATGACGATAATCATAAAAATTTTCATTAGCTCAGACGGCTGAAAGTTTCCGCCCGGCAGGCTGTACCAGCTCGTTGCTCCTTTAATCGTTAATGTACCCGGGACGTTTAATTCTAATCCAAGTAAAAGAATCATCCCGAAGCCGTACAAATACCAAGCGATTTTAAACAGTCGATCGTAATCGACAAGCATCGTCACCGCAATGACGACGACTCCGACGCCATACCACATGAGCTGCTTTTGCGCAAAGTTAATATGTTGCAGTTTAGCGGGGAGTGTCTCGCGCGCGCTTTCGATGGCGATGGCGCTGACGATCGCAATTAAAAATAAAATGAACAATAAATGATAATCTATTTTCGATTGAACGGTTTTTTCGTTTTCCATTTTTGTTCCCCCTGTGTTTCATCGTGCATTCTCATTTTACATCGTTGCTTGCAAGTTGGCAAAGATTCGCGCATAATAAGAAAAGCGATTTTTGTCGAGAGGAGGGGTATTATGTTGCAGGCGTTATATGATGGAAAAATCGAAGCGTTTCGAAAACAGTTTTTAAAATTGCATCCGTATGATCGGGCGAAGTTTTACGTTGAACAAAGCCCGGAAGTAAGAAAACGCATGTATGAATATTTATCGCCAGCGGAAATGGCGGAAATTTTTGACCATCTCGACATTGAAGAAGATGAATATAAAATTTATTTGTCGGAAATGGATCCGTTATTTGTGGCGCAAATGCTCGCGCACATGTATGCCGACAATGCGGCGGACGTATTAAATGAACTAGATAAAAAAGAAGTGGCGAATTATTTAACGATTATGGACGATGAAGCGGCGAAAGATATTCAAGGGTTGCTTCATTATAAAGAATATACGGCCGGAAGCATTATGACAACGGAATATATCGCCATTCACGCCAATCAAACGGTGCGTTCGGCGATGCAAATTTTAAAAAGAGAAGCAGCGAATGCGGAAACGATTTATTATTTGTATGTCGTCAATGAACAACGGCAGCTCGTTGGGGTATTGTCGCTACGCGAGCTGTTGACATCGGATGATGATGCGATGATTTGTGATGTCATGAACGATCGGGTCGTTTCTGTATTTGTTGATGAAGATCAAGAAGAAGTGGCGCGCAAAATGCAAAACTACGATTTTTTAGCGCTTCCTGTCGTCGATATGAACAATCATTTGCTTGGGATTATTACCGTCGATGACATTGTCGACGTCATTTCGGAAGAAGCGACAGACGACTATTCGAAACTCGCGGGGGTTCCGGATGTCGATATTCAATACACTCCGTTCGAAGCGGCGAAAAAGCGGTTGCCGTGGCTCATTATTTTACTGTTTTTAGGCATGATGACGGCGAATTTAATTAGCCGTTTTGAAGACACGTTGCAAAAAGTCGCGATTTTAGCGGTGTTTATTCCGCTTATTGCGGGCATGTCTGGAAATACAGGGACGCAGTCGTTGGCGGTCGCGGTGCGTCGTTTAGCGATGGGGGATTTCGAAAAAGAAGGAAAGTGGCGCATGCTTGCACGCGAAGCGCTAACGGGGCTACTTATCGGTTTATCTTGCGGCGTCGTCATTACGATTGTTGTGTACGTATGGAAGCAACAGTTTTTCTTAGGTGTGCTCGTCGGATTAGCGTTATTTGCGACGTTGACGGTCGCGACAGTTGCAGGGGCGCTTATTCCGCTCTTTATGCATAAATTGCGCATCGACCCGGCTGTTGCATCTGGTCCGTTTATTACGACGATTAACGATTTAATTAGCATTCTCATTTATTTCGGTTTAGCGACGATGTTTATGGACTATTTATTATGAAATTCCCTATTTGAAAGTAGGGAATTTTTGTTATAATCATATTAATACTAGGTTCTAATAACAAATCATAAATTTAAGGGGATGAACGAATATGCAATTATCATTACAAGGAAAGACGTATGTCGTGATGGGTGTGGCAAATAAACGAAGCATCGCTTGGGGCATTGCGCGTGCGCTTCATGCGGCAGGGGCGCGGTTAATTTTTACATATGCAGGTGAGCGTTTTGAAAATGAAGTGAAAAAATTAGTGGCGACGTTAGAAGATGACACAGCGCTTGTATTGCCTTGCGATGTGACGAAAGATGAGGAAATTGCCTCATGCTTTGCGCAAATTAAAGAGCAAGTGGGCGTCATTCACGGTCTTGCGCATTGTATCGCATTTGCGAATAAAGAACATTTAGAAGGCGAGTATATGAACGTCGATCGCGAAGGATTTTTACTTGCGCACAACATTAGCGCCTATTCGTTAACAGCGGTGGCGAAAGCGGCGAAAGAGCTAATGACCGAAGGCGGAAGCATCGTCACGTTAACGTATTTAGGAGGCGAGCGCGTCGTGCAAAACTACAACGTCATGGGTGTGGCAAAAGCATCGTTAGAAGCGAGCGTGAAATATTTAGCGAACGACTTAGGGAAATACGGCATTCGCGTCAACGCCATTTCCGCAGGTCCAATTCGCACGTTATCTGCGAAAGGTGTCGGCGATTTTAACTCGATTTTAAAAGAAATTGAAGAGCGTGCACCACTGCGCCGTGCAACGACACAAGAAGAAGTAGGCGATACGGCACTCTTTTTATTTAGCGACTTATCGCGCGGCGTCACAGGCGAAATTATCCACGTTGACTCTGGCTACCATATTTTAGCGCGCTAATCAAAAAGCTGTTTGGCATTTGCCGAACAGCTTTTTTCAGTAAAGGTAACATGTTGTTACTGTTTTAAAGTGTTTGTTACATTTTTTAGATTTTGTTCTTCGTTTTGGCTCTTCACCAAAAGTTGTACTTGATTTTTTAACACACTCTACCGATGCTTGTGAGGAAGAAGCAGTAAACCAATGATTTCTGTACATTTTTGTTCAAGAAAGCGTATCACTTGTCAAGTACATGTTGTGGTGATGAACCTTCGTTTTTCCATATTTCTTTATTTTTATAACTGATTAAACCGCTTATGATATAACATAATGCAGATGTATAAAATGCAGAGGTAATACCGTACGTATCCGCTATAAAACTTAATAGTAATGTAGACACTCCAAATGTAATCGTGCTGATTACTCCTTGAACCGCAAACACATTAGGTAGTAAATGTGGCTCTGTATTTTTTTGCAGAATTGTTTGTAGGGATACGAATCTAAATTGTTCTGTTATCCCATATATCATAGACCAAAATAAAGATAACCATGCGTATTGTTCATTTCCAAATAGAAAAGTTACAGTTGCTATAATAAATGGAGTGGATAGTACAATCGTTTGCTGGCTAGCTTCGATGAATTTATTAAATTTTATGATTAAAAACCCACCTATAACCATTCCACCGAAGAAAATAGAATTAATATACCCCCACCATTCCTCTCCTAAATGCAATTGCTCTTTGACGTATACATAAAGTATTGCTGAAATCCAAACACCATTCCCGACTCCCTCAAACAAAGTCATAAAACTTATAGATTTGGAATGTTGATTTGTGAATGTATATTTCCATCCTATGCTCATAGATGATGGAACTTTCTTTGTACCTTTTCGATTAACATTTTCTCGCTTACTTGTTTCTTCTATGTTGAGAAGGAACATAAAAAAGCATGAAATCATGTAAAGTAACAAAGTCATGTTGATCAAAAAAGCTGGAGATAGAAAGGCTATGATTAAACTACCAATAGGCCATGCGCTTAGCTTGATAAATTGATCTAACGTGTTTAACATACTGTTTGCTTTTAAAATTTCTTCCCTCTTAACTAGTAAAGGGATTAACGAGCTTTTAATAGGGTTACTTATCCCATCAAAAAAACTAATGCATAATACAACCGTGTAAATGAGCCAAACATTACTTACTATATTCATGTTTATATAAATACATAAAATCATTAATAATATTGTTTTAAACATTTGCCCATAAGCTAATATAATCTTCAATTTAAATTTTTCGAAAAAAATAGGAGCAATTATCCCACTAATAGAAAGCGACAATGTAACTAAAAATGTAACGAATGCTGTAGCCATGCTTTTTGATGTTAGATGGTAAAGATACGTGATTAATGAAACGATATAAAAGACATCTCCAAAATTAGCAAAAGATTGACCTATCCAAAAGAAATGAAACATCTTATTTCTCATTGAATTTCCTCTTTTCTATATATTTTTTGTAATCATGTTCTATTGCTTATTATGAATTCACATTGTTTGACACCTCTAAATTCATATTTTCAGAAATAAAAAAACTTTCTTTTTTGTTTTTTTTTTTGCTAATATTCAAATATGATGGTTTTGTTAAAATTTATATTAGAGAAGGAGGTGTTTATATAATCCAATTTTACCTTATTTTATATTTTTTTCAAATGAATCGAAATTAAAGTCGTAGTCACTGGGAAGCTAATTTCATTTTTAAAGGTGATGATAAGATGTAAAAAGAAGTAGCATATTGGAAGACTTTTAGTGAGTGGAAAATCTTTTCGAGTATTTTTTAATATTAGGAGGTTTATAAATGACTGAAAAACATGTTCGTAATATTAAACGTTATGTTGATCATTATTTGAAAGGGAATGCTCAAATGTCTGTGGTTGTTCAACCACTTAGAATGCAAATTCATTTAGACAAGTAAAAATTTTTATTACAAGTTACAATAGAAAGGGGAACATCTCCTTTCTATTGTATTCAGTCAAAGGGGAGTTTTTACAATGATACAATCGCGCGCAAAGGTTACTTTTCCTTTTTTAAGTAAATCACATATCATTAACAATATCGACATTTTAAGTAATTATGTTGAACAGGAACATAATAAACGTTTATCTACAGACGTCACTTTAAAGGAAATGTATTTTGAATCCATAAATTATCTACAAGATGTCCCAGTTCCTTATTCCAATGAAAGAATTTATGTTACCTACTACGATAGAATGTTACAAGATAAATTACTAGAGCTAGGTATGATCGATAAAGAAGACTTGAAAGACGAAAAGCATATTTATTCTTTTGAGGAGCAGCAGATTATTAGTGATAGGATTGAAAAAGCTCTCAAATTGATACAAATATTGCATAAAGACTTATATGATCTAATTCATGTTCTTATAGGAACGTTTTTAATTTTAAAAAAAGATCTGTTTGGTGGAGGATCGGTTTCAAATGTTATGGGGCTAGTATGGTTAAATCCTCAACCAAATTGGTCGATTATAGAGTATGCTGAAGCAATTTATCACGAATTTATTCATCAAAGCATTTTCTTAGATGATATGATTAACTGCATGTTTCCGAATGCAAACGATTGTGCTGAGGAAAGTGCACTTGTGACCTCAACTATTTTAAGAATGAAAAGACCATTGGATAGGGCATACCATGCCGCCGGTGTTGCTATAGGAATTATGCATCTGTACCATCTATTTAATGACTATAAAAATTCTATGAAATATATGGATGACCTAAGGAAGACTGTTGGGGAAATTGAGGAAAGGACGAAATTTTTAGGAGAACAAGGTTTGAAAACATTGAAAATTATGCGTTCATTCATCGATAATCCGAACTTTGATGACATTTCATTTTCTTTAAGTAATTAAAACTTATGAGATTCCGAAGCAATGAAGCATTAGATATGAATGCCCCTATCCTTTTGCGCATATAGTAGTCGTAAAAAGGAGGGGTGTGGGAATGAAAAAGCATGTGGAAAATGCACCGTTGTTGTATATCGTTCAGCCGAATTTAGGGCCGAAAACGTGCTATATGCAACAAACGTTTCGGACAAAAAAAGAAAAGCCGTCGTATCCACCGCCATCGTTTGCGAACTTTCGCGACATGGATACGATCGAGCGCATTGAGTTTTTAGCGACGCTGCCAAATGAGCTTCGGCCGGTGACGTGCGAATTAAAAACGAAAAATCGAACGTATGAAGGGATTATTCAAAAATGTGATAGTAAAAAAGTGTTTTTTACATTCAGCGGGGAGGAAAAGACGATTACGATCCCGCTAGAACATATCGTATCTGTATCGCTTATTGGCAAATCGTAACGTACAAACGTTCAAGCTGCTCGGCTGTGTTTGCGAATGAAAACGTCGTTTCTGCCCGTTTTCGTCCTTCGCGAGCAAGTGCGAGCGCTTTTTCTTTATTGCAAAGCAATTCGTTAATCGCGTTGGCGAATGCTTTCGGTGATGAGTAGTCGTCAATGACGATTCCGTTGACGTCCTGCTCAATGACTTCACCATTTCCCCCGCGATTTGTCGTAATGATCGGCACGCCAGCAGCCATCGCTTCGTAATGTACGCGAGCGAGCGGCTCATGCCATTGCGAACTACAGACGAACAGATCGCCCATCGCCAATATGCGCGGGATGTGTTCGGAAGGGATGTAGTTTGTAAATAAAATGCGGTCTTTGTAAGGGTGAGCGAGCTTGTGCAGGAAGTGCACGTAACCGTTCGGGCGGTTGTCGCTAAACCATTTTCCTCCGACGATGACGAGTTTCGCACGCGGATGGTCGGCTAGCACGTCATTCATGCTTTCTATTAATACGTGCACCCCTTTTGCTCGACTTAATCGGCCGATAAATAAAATGACGTCATCTCCTTCCAAACGAAAGCGTTGGCGCATGTCGGCGCGCACTTGTTTTCCTTCCTCCGTCCATGGTGGTGTGTACGGTGTAATGTCAACGCCAGAGTAGACGACTTGAACGAGATCGTCCGGCACATCGTATCGTTTTGTGACGGTTCGTTTCATATATTCACTTACCGTTGTGATCGCATCTACTTCCGCAATCACTCGTTCAGCTACGTCACGTTTCATTTTTAGCGGCGAAAACATATCGTTATGCAAGCTCGTGACGAAGCGACTATTTGGCACTGCTTGTTTGTAAAATAACACGTTTGCGGGGCGGTTAAAAACGTGAATGACGTCAAACGTGCGCTTTTTTAGTTCGTTGACGATATGTTGTTCGTACTGTTCTTTTGGCACGCGCACATATTCGATGCCGTGACGCCGTTCGTATGTGGGAAGCGACGGGTCTGTAATCGAAAAAATCGTAAGATCATGTTTAGCGGCAAGAAATGGGGCGATGCCATCAATCATCAGTTGAATAGCACCCCCTTTGACGGCTGGCGACGGCAATTTTTCTGTACAAATGAATGCGATGCGCATAGCTACCTCCCGTAAAGCGAGCGAATATATTCGACTTCACGACGCAATCCTTCTTGCAATGGCGTCGCTGGATTGTATGAAAGGAGGTGTTCGGCTTTTGAAATGTCCGCCCACGTATGTTTCGGCTCGCCGATCGCTTGATTCATATATTGTTTGTTTGCTTGTTTCCCGATTATGTTTTCAAGCATGGCAATGACGTCATTAATAGATGCACGCTCTTTTCCACCGATGTTAAACGTTTCGCCAATCGCTTTGTCGTTGCCAAGGACGGCGAGCGTTCCATTGACGCAGTCGGAAATGTACGTAAAGTCGCGCGTTTGTGTGCCGTCTCCGAAAATCGTGATTGGCTCATCAAACAACATTTGGCGAATAAAGCGATGAAATGCCATATCAGATCGCTGGCGTGGTCCGTACACGGTAAAATAACGTAAAATCGTCATCGGCACGCCAAACTCCGATTCATATACGTGGCATAAATGTTCGCCAGCAAGCTTCGTGATGCCATACGGTGAAAGAGGAGCCGGAGTCATGTTTTCATGCACGCGCCCATGTTTTTCTCCGTAAACGGATGAGGTGGACGTATAAATGAACTGTTTTGGTCGATGTTGTTTACACGCTTCAAGCAACCGTTGCGTTGCTAATATGTTGTTTGTTGTGTATAAATCAAATGACGTTCCCCAGCTTGTGCGCACGCCCGGCATGCCAGCAAAATGATAAATGACATCGACTTGTTTGACGATGTCGTCGAGCGGCAACGACAATAAATCGCCCTCGAGCCATGTAAAACGGTCATGTTTTTTTAACATGTCGATCGTTTGTTCTTTCCATTGTTTTGGCGTCGGACCGGTGAAACAGTCGATGCCGATAACGTGATGGTGCTGTAACAACGCTTCGCATACGTGCGAACCGATAAAGCCAGCTGCTCCTGTAACAAGTATGTTCATCTCCGTCCCACCCCGATATAGTGTAGTCCTGCGTGTATGATCGCCTCACGAGGCAAGCTATTTCGTCCGTCGATGACGGCGTTTCCGTTCATCATTCGTTTTACTTCTTCCCAGTTTAACTGTTTATACGCATCCCAATCGGTCGCAACAATGAGTGCATCCGCTTTTTGCACCGCTTCATCTATCGTTTTTGCTTGTTTAACCGCGACGTCGTGTGGAAGGGTAGCTTTCGGATCATGAGCAATGACGTCAGCGCCATGGGCGTGCAGTTTGTTGATGAGTAAAACGGCGGGAGATTCACGAATATCGTCTGTATTCGGTTTAAAAGCGATGCCGAGGACGGCAATACGTCTCCCCGCAAGTTCTCCTAACGTTCGTTTCATTTTTTGAACGTACCAATTAATTTGCGTGTCGTTTACCGCTTTTGTCGCTTCTAACATGTACGGTCGCACCATTTGTTCATACGCCATTTGAATAAGAGCTGTCACATCTTTCGGAAAACAAGAGCCCCCATAGCCGATCCCAGCTTGTAAAAAGTGCGGGCCGATTCTTCCGTCAAGTCCAATTCCTTTGGCGACGTCGACAACATCGACATCGTACGTGTCGCAAAGGCGTGCCATTTCGTTTATAAAGGAAATTTTCGTCGCTAAAAAAGCGTTGGCAGCATATTTTATCATTTCTGCGCCACTTAAACTTGTCACGACATATGGCGCGTGAATGCCGGCATATAACGTTTGCATGACGGAAAGGGAACGATCATCATCGTCACGTAAGCCGATGACGATACGGTCAGGATGGAAAGAATCGTAAATGGCAGAGCCTTCCCGTAAAAATTCAGGGTTTGAGACGACGCGTGCATGTTTTCCTTCGTTTTTTAGTCGTTCGTATATGCGTTCGTTCGTTCCGATCGGGACGGTGCTTTTGATGACGAGTGTTTGATGATCGCTTACATGTCGGATCAGCATGTCAATGGCGCGATTGACGTAGGAGACGTCTGGTTTTCCTTTTACATCTGGAGGTGTGCCGACGCAAATAAACATGACGTCTGCTTCTTGTATATGTTTTTGTCCATCATGATGAAAAAAAAGCCGACTTTGATGGTCGGTAAATAACTCGGCTAAACCCGGCTCGTAAATGGGGATTTCTCCGCGTTGTAAGGCAGCCATTTTTTGTTCGTTTTCATCGATGCAATGAACGGTATGCCCGAGTTTTGCGAGAACAGCAGCTGTCGTTAGTCCGACATAGCCGGCGCCAATGATACAAACGTTCATACATTCACTTCCTTTATTCGTCTTCGTCTTCTGTTTTTTTCGTTCCAATTGTTGTTTGTTCTTTGCCTGCGGCGACGAGCGTTTCGGTTGGAAATTCGACCGCGATGATGTCGCGGCAGTTGAGCGTAAGTGCTGTTCCTCCTTTTTCATAAAATGGGTCAATAATGATGGTTAATGTTTTCGCCGATGTGTCGACTTGCACAAGCTTCACGTTATAGTACGTCTCGTTGTTTGTGTGCACATGTAGTTCTGTTCCTTCGCTTAATGTCGAAAGTGTCGCGCACATTTGTTGGATATGGCGATGCTTCGCTAAAAGACGGTTGCTGAAAAAAATGTTATACACAGTTTCACATCCTTTTTTGTGAAATGACTCATTGCATTATATGTGAAATGAAAAAAAGGGAATGGGCGAAAGCACTACATGTTTTGTGAATAGAAAACATAAAGTGAAGCGAGGAGGCGAGAGAATGGATGCTTTTCACTTTTTTTTGTTATGTGTCGCTTCATTTCGTTTGACGCGCTTACTTGTGTACGACCGCATTACGTCGTTTTTGCGCGCGCCGTTTCACGATGAGTTCGAACAAGATGGAGAGACGTATATTGTCATCAAAGGGACAGGGATAAGAAAGTGGATCGGGGAGTTGTTAAGTTGTCATTGGTGTACAGGGGTATGGTGTGCGGCGCTGCTGTATGTCGGGGTCATATATGTACCAAACGTGGTCATGCCGTTTGTATCGATTTTAGCGATTGCAGGTGTCGCGTCTGTCATCGAAACGATTGTCCAAAAATGAGGCAAATAAAAAAGCGGGCGGATGCCTGCTTATTTGTTGATCACGATATGATTGAAAGATGATACCCCTTGTTTCAGTTGGCGGAAATAAACGAACGCTTCGACGACAATCGTTTGTACGATGCGCAATTCAAATGACGGGAAGCGCAGTTGTTCGTTTGGCAAAAGCGTCGTTTCATCGATTGGCTTTAACCAATATTCTCCTTCTTTTATTTTTTGGCGCCAATTGTCGACCGCAAATGTCCAACCGCCTTCTTCTTGCAGTTGTCGAAAGGAAAATTTTCCACTTAATTGCGCATGATCGGGAGGGCGAAGGCGAAGGCAAATCATCGGATCGTTCAGTGGTATATTACCAATATTTTCAACAACGAAATCGCCGATGACCGTCGTCGGCTCTTCCTTCTCCTCTGAAATCATGACCGCATACGTGAAATACGCATGCGCACGTACGATGTCTTGTTTCATTTCTTTTTTTCGCTTTTTTTCTTCTTCAAGCGCCACTTCGTAAAAAAGAAGTTGTTGTTTTAATTGTTCGATAGTTTGTTCGTATTCGTCTAGTTGTTCGAGTTGCTTTTGTATATATTGATTGCGCAATTGCTCGCGTTTTAGTTCGGTTTCAACAAGCTGCAAAAGTTGTTTATATTTCGCCACTTCCGAGCGGTAATGAATAATTTTTTGTTGCAGTTGAATATCGTTCATCATATCCCTCCTTTCTTTTTTATGTATATGTAAAAACGAAAAAAACATCAATAAAAAAAGGCTGCTGAACGACAACAGCCTTTTCATTCATTAATGTGCCGGGAATACTTCTGGGCATTGTGGTGGGAATTTGTCTGTTGGGCAAAGTGTTGCTTCTAAAATTTCTTCGCGCGGTTGGCAGAAGCGTGCTTCGACTTCGATTTTTACGTCTGCTTCCATTTGCACTTCTACGCATAATGTAATCGATACATCAAGCTGAGAGAAGTTGTCAGTGCAAATTAAGCTTGCGTCACATTCGAAAAACGAAATGTGGCAATCGAGCGTCGTTCCTTCTGGTGCGCATAAGATAAACGTTTGTGCTGTTGCGAATGGGATTGGGCTAGATTCGCAAACGACGTGGCCGTTCGCATTAACGACTTGCACGACAACGTGACCTTTTACAAGCACTTTTACTTTTTGCAATGTAACTGTGTCGCCTGATGGAAGTGTGACGTGAACAGGTTGGCGTCCGTTTGGTTGTAAAATTTCTTGGCAGATGAGGGCGTTGTTGTCGACTGTGCGATCAATGCGATTGCCTTCATCGTCTGTTAAAAAGCAGCGAATCGAGAAATCGCCAGCACTTAAACCGTTTGATGCGAAAAAGTCACACACTGTTTGCCCGTGACGTGGACATTTGCTTTCAGGGAAAATCGTTTCCAAATCCCCATTTGAAAAACTACGCAACGGCACATCGACTTGACGAGTAACCCAGTCATACACTTTGCGTGTTTTAATACACACTTTTTCTTTACGCTCTTTATGATGCGTCATGCCTCGTTCCTCCTATTTCAGTTTTTCCCGTCGCATGTATCGGGACTACTGTATAGTATGAGAAAGGTAGGTAAGTGTGCAGGGATAAGTGCGGAATTTTTTTGTCATAAATGAGCGTCTGTTTGAATTGTTATGTAGTAGAAAGGAGTGGGCATATGCAAGAAATAGATATGTTGCGGGCGGAAAATGTGTTGTTAAAAGAGTTAGCGGAGTTAAGCGAACAACGTTATCGAGAAGTAAAACGATTAAAAAAAGAAAACGAGGAGTTAAAAAAGCAAATTGAACAACTGACGAAACAGTTATTTGGGCAAGGAACAGATTCGTGGTTTATGCATACGGTCAAGCGTCAACAAGCGTTAAAACAAGGCGGACAGTTGCCGCTTTCAACGCCATTTTCATTTACAGAAAAAAAGAAATAGGGAAAACGCATAGTCGTTCGCTCCATCTTTTTCATATGCTATTGTATCTTACACGTGTGGAGGGTTTGCCAATGGAAAAGAAAAAGCCAATTGTTCTCGGTGGATCACAAGCAGCAAAAGTATATACGTCTTCACCAGCACCTGTAAAAAAAACAGGCGGTTGTGGATGTGGAAAGAAATTAAAACAATAGCATGGGGGAGAAAATGATGGAGCGCTTTAAAAATTACGGACTATGGTTAGCGATCGGTTCGTTTATTGCGCTTTTGCTTCAAACGTTTGGGGTTGATTTAGATTTAGGAAAATATGAGCAATTATGGAATGCGTTTTTAAGCATTTTAGTGATCGCAGGCATTTTAAACAATCCGTCGATCGGAAAAGGATTTCGTGATAAACCGTAGCTCCTTTTAGGGGCTATTTTTTTTGTATAACTTTGTCATATGAGCGCATGCTATTGTGTGAAAAAGGAAAAGGAGGGCTTATGATGACTGTCGCCAGTTCTGTCAAACAAACGTTAGCGGGGTTAAAGTCGGCGCAAGCAAGTTTTGAAACGTTTGCCCTGCAAACAGAAAATGAAAAAGCAAAACAATTGTATCAACAAGCGGCACAACAAACGCAAGCGATCGTCGATTTAGTAGCACCGCGCTTGCAAGAAATTGAACAAGAAGAGCCACAATATAAACAGTAAGTCATGCGGGTGTCCAATAAGGGCGCCCTTTCGTTACATGCATAGAAAGGTGAATGATATGAAAAAATGGCTTGTACTCATTTCCGTTTTCAGGCGTGTTGATTAACCAGTAATATCCATAAAAAACATAGAAAAAAGAGCACCTTTCCTGTAGAATGTAAGTAACAACACAAACAAACCTAGGAGGTGCTCTCTATGCACAAGCATACCACACTCCCAAATTTGATGCAAAAAATTGTTTCTGATGAAGATCTCCAGTCGATTACCGAAGCCGTTGGCTACCATGACACTTCGCGGACGTTTACGGTGCGCACGTTGGTTGATTTTTTTCTGCTGGCGGCACTTCACGAATGGAAAAGTTTCCGTCATGGTGCCGATGTGGCGAAAATGTACGGATTGCCGACGTTTCATTACTCGACGGTTTCTAAGAAAGCGAAAGAAGTTCCGTACGAGGTGATGAAGCGCTTATTTGCTTTGGTTGTTTCTAAGTGCAATCGCCAAACCCGCCGTTCGCTTCGCTTTCCAAAAGCATTGCGTATAGTAGACTCCACGACCGTCACCGTGGGGAAAAACCGCCTGACATGGGCACCCTATCATGGGGAACGATCCGGAGTGAAAATGCACGTCGCGTATTCCCCTGAGCAACAAATGCCGAGCGACATCGTAGAAACCGTAGGGTTGCGCCACGATGGACCGGTGGGAGAGCGGCTCACAGACGTACAAACGGTTCTTGTCGAAGATCGAGCGTACTTTAAAATTGAACGCCTCGATCGGTTTGTCGAACAGAAGCAACCGTTTGTGATTCGGATGAAAGACAATGTCGAGATCCATCAAAAAAAGAGCCTAAAGCGCCTTTCTTCCTCCTCTTCTTCTATTGTGGCGGATTTTACTTGCCGGTTAGGAACGAAACAATGTCGCTCCAAAAAGCGCCATCGCGTCGTGATCTTTCAGGATGCGAACGAGCATGAAATCCATGTGGTCACGAACGTCTTAGAGGCATCGGCGGAAAAGATTGCCGAGATGTATCAAGAACGTTGGACAGTGGAAGTGTTTTTCCGATGGATCAAGCAATATCTAAACGTTCCGACCTTATTTGGCACCAACGAGCATGCGGTATACAACCAACTTTTTGCGGCATTTATCGCTTATGTGTTACTGAGATGGCTATATCATCGAACGGAAAAACGGACAACCTCGTCCCTTACCTTTCTTTCGTTTGTCCGTCGTTTTTTCTCTGGGCAACTTCCTCTCGAATGGAAATCCGAGATGGCAGCTGTCTTATTTGAGTATGCCCGAATATATGGGAGGAGTATGCCTAATTTTGGATAATCAACAGCCGTGTTCCGTTTTTTTTCTTATGAGTTGTGCACATGAACAGAAAGAACAAAGACAGTCGCTTCAACGAGAAAATATTACTAATGTTAGTCATAACGGAAGCGCGAAACGAAACGACCAACAACATGCCGAAAAAGCCGTACAGATGTTAAAGGAACGACAAGATGTGAAAGATGCGGTGGCGGTCGAGGCGAACGGACGGTTGCTTGTCGCGTATCAAGTGAAACATTTGCATCGCTTTCGCATGAAACAAATTGAAAAAGATGTACGGAAAATGTTAAACGATGCGTTCGATGAAAAAGTGATCGCCTCGCACGATTTAAAAATTTTTTGGAAAACGAAAGCGTTAAAAGAAAAAATTGAAACGAAACAAATGAACGAAAAAGAGATCGAAAAAGAAGTAACGATCATTCAAAAATTAAGTGAAGAACAAACGTGAGGTGAGATCATGGCAAACGAAAAACGAAAACATGTAACGCCCGTTCAACAGCAGTATCATCAATTTGAACAAGCACGTGAAACGAAGCGACCGGTGTTAAAAAATTGCGTGCGTGCCTTTTTTGTTGGCGGTTTGATTTGTGCGATTGGCCAAGCCATTTCTTATTTTTACATGTACTTTTTCGATTTCACGGAAAAAACGGTCGGCAATCCGACGGTGGCGACGATGGTATTTATCGCGATGTTGTTAACCGGTTTTGGCGTATATGACCGATTGGCGCAATTTGCCGGGGCAGGAAGTGCGGTGCCTGTCACCGGATTTGGCAACGCCGTCATTTCCGCGGCGATTGAACATCGGACGGAAGGATTTGTGCTTGGCGTTGGCGGCAATATGTTTAAACTAGCTGGTTCTGTCATTTTGTTCGGTACGTTTTCCGCTTTCGTCGTGGCGCTCATTAAAACGATCGCGGTGAAATGGGGTGGGCTCGGATGATGAAAGGACATCGCACATGGGTGTTTGAAAACCGTCCCGTCATCATCGCCACCGCGGCAGTCGGCGGACCGTTTGAAGCGAACGGAAATATCGCCGATGATTTTGATTTGCTTCATGAAGACCTTTGGCTCGGGGAAGATTCGTATGAAAAAGCGCATAAAGTGCTGTTTGAAGAAGCGTTTTTTCAAGCGATGGCGAAAGCAAACATCGAAAAAGAACAAGTGCAATTCATTATTTCTGGCGATTTAATTAATCAAATGACGCCGTCAAGCTTTGCGGCACGCACGCTTAGCACCCCGTATTTAGGTGTATTTGGCGCTTGTTCGACATCGATGGAAGCGCTCGCATTAAGCGCGTTTATCGTCAATTACGGCGGAGCGAAGTACATATTAACAGGTGCCGCAAGCCATAACGCTGCCGTCGAAAAGCAGTTTCGTTATCCGACCGAATACGGTGGGCAAAAGCCACCGACGGCGCAATGGACGGTGACCGGGGCAGGGGTAGCGCTCGTCGGAAGTGAAGGAGACGGCCCACGCATTACATCGGCGACGATTGGGCGCGTCGTCGATATGGGATTGACCGACCCGTTTAATATGGGCGGGGCGATGGCGCCAGCCGCAGTCGATACAATTGAAGCGCATTTGCGCGATATGCAAGTCGATGCGTCGTATTACGATTTAATTGTCACGGGCGATTTAGGAAAAATCGGCCGCACCGTCTCGCTCGATTTGTTGCGAAAAAACGGGATGGAGCTTGAAGAAGAGCGATATCAAGATTGCGGGTTAATCATTTATCGCGAAGGCCAGCCGGTGTTGTCGGGAGGGAGCGGAGCGGGGTGTTCTGCGACGGTCGTGTACGGTCATTTGTTGAATCGTATGAAGCGAGGAGAGATCAAGCGCATGCTCGTCGTGGCGACAGGAGCGCTTTTATCACCGCTGACGTTTCAACAAGGGGAAACGATTCCTTGTATTGCCCATGCAGTGGCGATTGAATATGGAGGCGATCATTCATGATGGCGATGTTTTTTTGGGCGTTTGTCGTCGGAGGGCTCATTTGTGTTATCGGACAAGTGATGTTTGATGTGTTTAAGTTGACGCCTGCGCATACGTTAAGTGCACTTGTCGTGGCTGGTGCGATTTTAGACGGATTTGGATTGTACGAGCCGCTTATTGATTTTGCAGGTGCAGGGGCAACGATTCCCATTACAAGTTTCGGCAATGCGCTCGTGCACGGGGCGATGCAAGAGGCAGAAAAACATGGCATTGTCGGGGTGTTGACGGGCATGTTTGAAGTGACGAGCGCCGGCATTTCAGCAGCCATCGTATTCGGTTTTATCGGAGCATTATTATTTAAACCGAAAGGATAGAGGGACATGACGATTGGTTCACAAGTGAAACAAAGTTTAGCGAACATGAAAGCGATTCATGCGACGTTGCAAGAGCTTGCGCTGACGTCAACGAATGAAGAGGCGCAACGAGCGTTTCATGACGCGATGTTACAGACGGAACAAATGATTGCGGCATTAAAAGGACGCATCGCGACGCTTGAGCGCGAAGAGCCGCAATATAAGGGGATGTAAGTATGCCAGCATGGTTAGAAGTTGCGATTCGCTCGATTTGTATTTTAATTGGGCTGTTTGTCATTACAAAATTGTTAGGAAAAAAACAATTATCGAAGCTGTCGTTTTTTGAATATATCGTCGGCATTACGATCGGAGATATTGCCGGTTCGATGTCGATGGATTTAGACATTCGCTTAACGGAAGGGATAACGAGCATTTTCATTTGGTCGCTTTTTCCTGTCGCCATTTCGATCATTTCGCTCCGCAGTAAAAAATTTCGTGATTTCGTTGAAGGCAATTCCACCGTCTTTATTAAAAACGGCAAAATTTTAGAAGATAATTTGAAAAAAGAAAAATATACAGCCGATGAATTGCTTGAGCAGTTGCGGAAAAAAGATGTGTTTCGCGTTGCCGATGTCGAATTTGCAACGCTTGAGGCAAACGGCGATTTAAGTATTTTATTAAAACGCGACAAACAGCCGTTGACGCTCGGAGACATCAAACCGTATGTGCCAGAAGAAAAAGAACCCCAAACGGTCATTATGGACGGGAAAATTTTAGACGAACCGCTCGCAACTGCGCGCTTAAACCGCGGCTGGTTAAAAAAACAGCTCGATCAAATGGGCGTCGCTATCGAAAACGTCTTTTTAGCGCAAGTCGATTCGTACGGCCAGCTGACCGTCGATTTATATGACGACCGCATTCAAGTACCAGCACCGCAACAAAAACAACTACTGCTTGCCTCGATGAAAAAAGCAGAAGCGGACTTTGAACGATTCGCCTTGCAAACGAATGACGATGACGCAAAACAAATGTACGAACAACAAGCCAAACAAATGCAGCAGCTTATTCAAAAATTGCAGCCGTTTTTAACATAAGCCACGGTACGTACGTGGCTTTTTTGGTGTTTAAGAAAATACCCCTTTACAATTTACTAAAATGAGTGCATAATGTAGTAAATAGATGACATAAGGTAATAGTAATAAATAACTTGTCGCGCCCTAGACCAAGCGACACGTTATTTATTGCTAGGTAGTTTGCACTCACTGTGCCCTAGATTGAGCGGTGCGTGGCAACTATCGCTACCATTTCAGAGAGGATGACTTAATCCTCTCTTTTTATTTTTTGACAATGCATCGATTTCCTTGAAGATAGATAGCTACTGGTTATGATGATGTTTAGGCATTTTACCCCAATATATACAAACAATCAGCCAAATTAGCTGATTGTTTGCAGAAACTCCTCGACTTGTTCGCGTGTTTTGGCATTGGCGCTATGTAAGTGGGCGATTTTTTCCCCGTTTTGGAACACAAGCAAGCTTGGAATGCCCATCACGTTGTACGTTTCGGCGATGTCTGGCACGTCATCGCGATTGATGTCATACCATGTAAATTGTGGATAACTAGCGATTACTTCGCCGATAAATTGATCCATGCGCACGCAATCTGGGCACCATGTTGTAAAAAACTTTACGACAACGGGCGTGCTTGATGCGATCGCTTGTTCAAATTGTTGTGCATCTTGTAGTCGTTTCATATGACACGTCCTTTCTTTTTATTTCGTGTTTTATTTTAGCACATTTTTACGTTCGTTACGTATGAAAAAGCAAGGGGGGAAGAGGCGATGAACAAATTGGAAAAAGAACTGCAATCGTATACGCGCGCCAAACACCAAAAGCATGATGCATTAATGAAAGCGTTTGACACGTGGGGAAAAGAAGTGGAAGCGACGTTAAACCACCTTGAAAAAATAAACGGTAAGTTCTTTCAACAATTTGAAGCACATATGGGCGATGCGGAAGCGTTTTTTGCGAAAAAAGAAAAGCAGTTTGCGCGCATGCGTCGTCAGTTTCGTGAATGAGGAGAAATTTGATGAGCGCCCATACCAAATCCATTTCGATGCATATGATGTAAGCGACAACGTTGAAGGAGGTGCAGTCTTATGGGTTACGGATATTGCGGATATGGTTACGGTGGCTACGGCTACGGCGGCGGATACGGTTCAACATTCGTGTTGATCGTTGTGTTGTTCATCTTGTTGATTATCGTTGGTGCAGCGTTCGTTCACTAAGAAGAGACGTTCCAAAGGGCATACCTTTGGAACGTTTTTTTTATGTTTTTCATATGCTGAAAAAGAAAAGTGAAGGAGGTAGCGAAAATGGATCAACATTTTTTTAAAAACATTGAAAAGAAAACGGGTGTGAATATGCAAGATATTTTTGCGCTCGCCAATTCGTTGCAACATGCGAACTTTAAAGATGAAAAAACGGTGCGCGGCATCGTCAAGCGCGTCGCTCAGATTGCGAATCGTAACGTACCGAAAGAATTGGAAGATAAAATTGTGCAATCGATCGTCAATAACGGAAAACAGATCGATTTTCATACAATTGCGAATATGTTAAACAAAAAATAAGAAAAAAGCGAAAAGTCTTAGACGAGGCTTTTCGCTTTTGTTTGAAGAAAAGAAAGCAAGCGGGAGGCGTTTGCTTTTTTTAAGCGGCGCATGGACGGAACGGAAATAAAAAGACGTTGTTTCGCGCGCGTGATCGCAACGTATAGAAGGCGACGTTCTTCTTCAAGCGGAGCGACATCGCCATTTCGGTACGCTTCAAGCGCATAGTCATGCGGCAATAGCCCGTCGACTGCCCCGATAATGTAGACGATTGGAAATTCTAGCCCTTTTGAGCGATGAATCGTCATGAGTTGAACGCCGTCTGCGCACGTTTTATTGGCGTATGCTTGAACGCGTTTGACGTGAGATAGAAACGCTTGAATCGTTTTAAATTTCCGCGCGACGACTTTCACGTCGCGCACGTCGTCGGATCCTTTTTCAATCGCGTTCCCTTCGTTGCCGCGCTTTTTTAAAAATTCGCCTAAGCCCATCTCTTTTTCGATGAAATCGATCGCATCAAACGGCTTCATCTCTTTCACTTTCGCGAAAAGCGGGGCGATCGTGCGCAGTTTTTGTTTTTGAAACGGCGGAATGCCGTCAAGTTTGGCAAGCGCTTCAACGAGCGAACAGTCTTGTAAAATGGCGTTCGCCTTTAAGTCGTTCATGATCGCTTGTTTTAAAAACAATACGGTGGCGACATCGGTCATTGCTTGTTCGTCGTTTGGATCGATCGCAAGTTGAAAAAAGCTTAATATATAGCGCACGATGCGCCGATTGTAAAACGAATCGCCGTCTGTCGTGACGGGGATGTGAAGTTGTGAAAGCCGTTCAAAGACGGCACGCGCCGATGCGTTCGTGCGACATAAAACGGCGATATCGCTTGGGTGCACACCTTGTTTCATTCGTTCTTCAATGTCGCAGGCGATCATCGTTGCTTCTTCTTCTTCATCGTACGGAAAGAACAGCGTCGGCATATGCACGCTGTCGGTTTGAGCGTTCATCTGCTTCGGAATGCGCGTGCGGCTTTTCGCAATGATGCGGTTGGCAAGCGATACGATCGGATGCGGTGAACGATAGTTTTCGGTAAGCTTGACGATTTTCGTGTTCGGAAAGTCTTGTTGGAATTGTTGAATAAACGATGAATCGGAGCCGCGAAACGCATAAATCGCTTGGTCATCATCGCCAACGGCGCAAATATGATGCGTGTGGGACGCAAGTAGTTTCATCGTCTCGTATTGCACGCTGTTAATGTCTTGAAATTCGTCGATTAAAAAGTAATGAAACCGTTCGTGATATTGTCGCAATCGTTTTTCGTCCGTCTGCAACATGTCATAGCACGCGTATAACATATCATCAAAATCAAACCATTCGAGCTGTTGTTTTTTCGCTTCATATTGTTTGTATAATTGCACAACGCGCTCGTCCCATTCGTTTTCAATGGTGATGGCGTGAAGGGGCGTGAGCGTATTTTTCCAATAGGAAATACGTTGCATCGCTTCGTCGTACGGAAAATCACGTTCGTCAATGCCGATGCCGCGACCGATTTCTTTCATCATTTTTTCTTTTTGCCAGTCGCGAATGAGCCGTTCATGTCGCCAACGGAACGGATCGGCATGTTGCAACATGCGATAAAATAAGCTATGAAATGTGCCGACGGTCGGTATGTCGGCAAGGTTGTACGACTGCAGTCTGTCGACCAGCTCTTTTGCTGCTTTTGTCGTAAAGGTGACGATCATCATGTTTTTCGATTGAATGCGATGATGTGCGATCATGGCGGCAGCGCGCGTCGTTAACGTGCGCGTTTTTCCGCTTCCAGCACCCGCAAGCACAAGAAGTGGACCTTCCACGTGTTGAGCGGCTTCGTATTGCTCTGCATCGAGTGGGATACCGCATACGGTCATTTGTTTTTTTTCTTTCGTTTGAAACGGTTCGGTTGGGCGAATCGAGATGATGTTCGCTTGTTTTCGTTCTTCTTTTATACAAGCATTTGACACATGATAAAAGTGCGGGGCATGTTCAATCGCTAAATGAAAGCGAACGACTCCACCGCACATCGGGCACGTCCATTTGTTGCGTAAACTTTGTTCATACACGAGCTCATATTTTTCTCTTGGTAACGTATGAATGTCAAACAACTTGCCGTTATATTGCGCCTTATTCATCGCTTGAACTCCTTTGTGTAACGTCAACGTCTATGTTAACAAAACATACAATAAGAGAAAAGGAGTTTTTTGCTGGTTGGCGAATATGTAAACAAAGGAGGCGATTTGTATGCACATCCCACCGATTCGTTCCCATCCGTTAACTGTTCCGCGCGTCACAAACATACAACGAGCAACAAACGAGAAAAAACAAGAAACGTCCCAAAAGAAAAAACGACCTCAAGATCGTTCTTTGAAAAAGCGTTAGTACGGTTGTACGTGCATGCCTTTGCCGTCTTGCCATTCGGCGTATAAAATGTCGCTATAGTTTTCAAAGCCGGCATGGCGTATATGTTTTTTCAGCCATTGTTCGTCCCAGCCGTTTTCACGTAAATTGTCCCAAATGACTTCCCCGTCGATAATGACCGTCACAGGCAATACCGCTTCAGATGCAGATATGTTGTGGTCTTGGCGCGTCGGTTGTTCGTATGGGGCTTTTTTCATGACGCTTACGGTTCCGTCTGTTTCTAAAATGGCGTATTCGACTTCGCGAATGGAAAAGACGTTGCGAGCGCGAAGTAAATGTTGCAGTTGGTTTAAATCAAGCTTCGTTTTTTTCAATGCGTCATATAAAATTTTTCCTTTCGAAATGACGATTACCGGTTTTCCTTCGAGCAATTCACGCAGTTCTTTTTTCTTTTGCGTAATCATTTCAGTTGCGTAAATTAAAAGTCCCCAAAGAGCGATTGCGAACAATACTTGCGCAAGTCCGACATTTGCATCGTATAGTCCATTTCCGACAAGCTCTCCGAGAACGAGGGCGGAAATGAAGTCAAATGGTGTAATTTGCGTAATTTGTGTCCGTCCGAGTATTTTCGCCATAATAAACAAGGCGACATAACCGACAATGAGTTCGACTGCAATTTGTCCAAATTCGTTCATCACGCTAATCCTTTCTTCTTTCGTTTCTTTTGTTAGTATGCCAAGGGAAAAAGAAAACATGCGACCGTTATGATCGCATGTCGATTGTTTTTACCATCGTCACATGAGGAATGCCGGCATCAAGAAAGACGTCGGATACCGTTTCGTAGCCGAGCTGTTTATAAAACGGTTCGGCGTGGGTTTGCGCGTTTAATTTTACTTTTGTAACGTGCTTTGTTGCGTATTGCTCGATCGCTTCCATGATGCGTTTGCCAAGGCCGCGTCCGCGATAAGCAGGGAGGACGCAAATGCGCTCAATTTTACCGACGTCGTCAATCGTTCGGAAGCGTCCTGCCGCAATCGGTTTGTCATCGTCGTATAGTACGAAATGAATGGACGTTTGTTCAAATGCGTCAATTTCTTCCTCTTCCGACACTCCTTGTTCGTCAATAAAGACGGCGCGGCGAACGATCAGGGCGTCGCGCCAAAGCGTTTCCTCTTGTCCGTATTTGACGTACATATGATTATTCCTTTCCGAGATGAAATGTTTCGTATGCCGACCAAGATCCGTTGTCAAGCTGATATAACAGATGGAAGCGGTCGACTTGTTCTTCAAAATGAACAGACTGCATGTTAAAGCGTCCGAATACGTCGGAATATTCGTCGTTTGATAAATCGCGTGCGATCGTAATGTGCGGTACGAACGCATAGTCCGTTTGTTCGACGAACGGTGGACGATGTAATTTTTCATGTAGTTTGATGAGCGGCTCTGTTTTTTCCACTTTTAAATAAATGACATTGTTGACTGGATAAAACGAACTAAATTTCGTGATGCGCATCGTAAATGGCTCCGTTTCGCGCGCGACGTTGCGAAGTTGTTGAACGAGCTCATTGAGCTTGTCCTCTTCCACCTCAAACGCATACTTTAACGTGATATGCGGTGGGATTAAGGCGTAGTGAGAGTCGTACCGTTTACGATACGAATTTGCAAAATCTTGAATTTTTTTTGATGGAAAAATCGCGATGCCACATTTCATGCGATTTCCTCCTTTCGTCATTATATTTATATATTATAACAAATTTTCGGAAAATACTGTTACATTTCAATAACTTTTTTTAATCCGATCGGTAAATCCGGTTGCCAGTATGTCCATGAATGATCGCCGTCAAACTCGTGATAATGATAGCGAACTTGTTTTGTTTGAAGAACGTGAGCAAGCGCACGATTTGGTTCAATGAAATTACGGACAGCACCGTCTGTCGTTTTGACTTCGGTCTCTTTTATGCCGATGGAATGATAAAGCGCAAGCAAATGCCAATTTGAAAAGGATTGTATATGTGCCATCACATCGTCGTTCACATACGGCGACTGCATGACGACTTTTCCGAACGTATGTGGGTATGTCATCGCAGTAAGAAGCGAAACGGTTCCCGCAAGCGAATCACCGACGAGAATGCGGCTTGAGCCGATTTGATATGTTGAAAACTGTTCATCGACAAGCGGCGCAAGCTCGTTTGCTAGAAAGCGCATGTACGCTTCTCGTTTTTTTCCGTTCGGGTGGTATTTGTCATAGCGATCTGACACATCGCGATACGGCACGCCGATGACGACAGCGCGCACCTTAAGCTCATCGATCACACGGGCAATTTTTCCAAACATAAAATAATCTTGACCATCTTGTGCGATGATGACGAGATGTTTATAAAGCGGTGTAACAGGTTTTGAACAGTACACAGGTAGCGCCAGTTCTTCGTTTAAATGTTGGCTGTGAAGTTTTAACTCTTGCATGTTCTCCCATCCTTTTACGACGTTGTTCTTTTTTATCGTACCACATTTCTGCATTTTTTGTCGTTGCGTGATATAATGATAGGACGAGAGGAGGATGAGGAATGAAGCGTATATCAAGTAAAGAAGTGTATGAAAGAACGTTGCAGTTATTAACAGAACGTGGGGTAACGATTCCAGCCATTGCTGAGATTGTATATGAAATGCAAAGTCCGTATAATAAAAATTTAACGATGGCAGAATGTATCGAAAGTGTAGAAAAAGTGTTACAAAAACGCGAAGTACAACATGCGATTTTAGTTGGTATTGAGCTTGATAAACTCGCAGAGCAAGGGATGCTGTCGGAGCCGCTTCAGACGATTGTTGAAACGGATGAAGGGCTGTTTGGTGTCGATGAAACGTTAGCGTTAGGGGCGGTGCTTGGATACGGAAGCATCGCGGTGACGACATTTGGTCATCTCGATAAAAATAAAGTCGGAATCATTAAGCAGCTTGATACGAAACGTGGCAAAGGCGTGCATACGTTTTTAGACGATTTAGTCGCAAGCGTTGCCGCAAGCGCCTCTGGTCGCCTTGCGCACAACTTGCGCGACGAGGAAGAAGCTGCGTTGAATGCGTAAAAAAAAGCCGTAAATCCGCATGGGTTTACGGTTTTTTTACGGAAAAAATGTGAAATATAAACGGCTTGCTTATTATGCGAATGAAGCCCCCAAACTTTGAGGGCTACGGTGTTTCTTTTTGCTGTTTTAACAAATCGCGAATTTCTGTGAGTAGTTGTTGTTCTTTTGTCATCGTTGGTGCGGTTTGTTTCGTTTCTTCTTGTTTTTTGATTCGCTCGTGCAAGTTGTTTAAAAGTTTGACAAATAGAAAAATCGAAAAGGCGATAACTAAAAAGTCAACGACGGTTTGAAGAAACGCCCCGTATTTCACTTCCGCTTCGCCGACTTTCCAAGATAACCCGCTAAAATCAATGCCGCCTAAAATAAGACCAAAGAGCGGCATAATGATGTCGTTGACGAGAGAAGAAACGATTTTCCCGAACGCCCCACCGATAATGACCCCGACAGCTAAGTCGATGACGTTGCCACGTACTGCGAATTTTTTAAATTCTTGCCACATCGGCATGCCTCCTTTTGTTCATACTTTACCATATCCCCATTCTATTTGTCGATTTTTGCATGCGAGGCGCATAGTCGGGCAGTTGTGCATAACATGACGATGAATATGAAAAAGAGGTGAGAACATGTATTATTATTATCCGCATTACGTGTATCCAATGTATCCATATCCGATCATGCCTTATCCGCTTCCACGAGAACATACGAAAGATTACGGACCGAACCCGTTCGTTATCCAAATTGAAGAAGCGACGAAACGAAACAATATGTTTCGTACGACGTTATGGACAGGTCCGCATTTACAAGTGACGTTAATGAGCCTTCGTGTCGGGGAAGATATTGGGGTGGAAATTCATCGCGACGTCGATCAATTTTTACGTATTGAACAAGGCGAAGGGATTGTACGGATGGGAAAAAGGAAAAATGAATGGACGTTTGAAAGACGCGTGACGGATGGCTCTGCCATTTTTGTCCCTGCAGGAACGTGGCATAATGTGATTAACATAGGGAACGTTCCGCTAAAATTGTATTCCATCTATGCACCGCCACAACATCCAGCGGGTACCGTCCATCCGACAAAAGCCGATGCTCTTGCGGCGGAATGAGAGAAAATTGGGGACAATCTTTGTCCCCTTTTTCACTGCCAAACTACAAAAAATGTGATTGAGTACTCAACTTCAAAACAGAAAAGCTATTGACACAGTGTTGTCGGTTCTATTGGATCTGTGTATTTTGTTCATAGGAAACTGTAACGATTTGAATGCAGAATTTGAAGTATTGATATTATCTCTTTTTATGATTTTGTTCTATTAGTAATTGGATAATGTGTTCGTTTTGTTTAATTTGTATATCGCTATTTTTTTTTAGCTGGTAAGCACATTTCAAAAGAAAAAATAGTGAAAATGCAAAAATAATAATGGCTACAAGTGAAAAGTATCCCATTGCTCTCCGTCCTTAGTAATTAGTTACTTTGTCATAATTCATGCTTTCCGATAAAATAAAGGGCTCAACGATAAAGGTTGTTTCTTTCCCAAATTCATCGACGATACTTATCTCGTGTTTTTCTTGATTAGACAAATCGAACTGAACGGCAATCTCTTTTTCGTTTTCTGTTTCTTCTGTAACAGATAGTTCTGATGCATATGAAAAAGACTCGTAAAACCCGAATACAAAAATATTAGTCAGAAATATTGTAAGAGTAAGAATTTTTTTAATTGGAATACCTCCTAGTAATTATAATTTAAGATATATTTTACATGATTTATAGTCCAAAATTCTATATAATTCACATTATTGTAAAAAATAAGGTTTGTCATATTCCTATATAAGGACGTATGCGTTCCGTTATATCAGATAAGACTTATCTGTTGTTTTTTATATAGAAAAGGGTTCATCATCACAACATGTGCTTGACAAGCGATATGCTCTCCTAGACAAGGATTTGCAAAAATCATTGACTCACTGATTTTTCCTTACAAGCGCGAGGGGGGCATGTTGCGAAAAAATCAAGCACAACTTTTAGTGAAGAAAATAGTTGCAATTTTTCGGAAAATAAGATACATTAATTAAAAATCAGAAAATTCAATATCGTTTTACGTTCTTATCAAGAGAAGGGGAGGGACTGGCCCGATGAACCTTCAGCAACCAGCCGAAAGCGGTCAGGTGCTAAATCCAGCGAATTGGCGTTCAATTCGGAAGATAAGAAGAAGCGACTGTAAAAGCCTTCTTCTTTGAAGGCTTTTATTTTTTTAGAAAGGAAGAGAGCGAATGAGTCATGTGGAAACGATATTAGCGCAAATTGGCAATCGAAGCGAGACGGTGACAGGGACGGTCAATCCGCCTGTCTATTTTTCAACAGCGTATCGGCATGAAGGGATCGGACAGTCGACAGGGTACGATTACATTCGTACAGGAAACCCGACGAGACGTATTGTCGAGGAGGCGATTGCGCAGTTAGAAGAAGGAGATCAAGGGTTTGCATGTAGCTCAGGCATGGCGGCGATTCAAACGTTGTTTGCGTTGTTTGAAAGCGGCGATCATTTCCTCGTTTCGGCCGATTTATATGGCGGAACGTATCGGCTATTTGAAAAAGGGTGGAAGAAATACGGTTTGTCGTTTACATACGTTGATTTTCGCGATCTCGATGCGGTAAAGGCGCATGTGACGGACAAAACGAAAGCGATTTTTTTAGAAACGCCGACAAATCCGCTTATGCAAGAGGCGGATATTGAAGCGGTGGCAACGTTTGCGAAGCAATATGGGTTGCTTCTTATTGTTGATAATACGTTTTACACCCCTGTGTTACAAAGGCCATTAACGAAAGGGGCGGACATCGTCATTCATAGCGCAACGAAATATTTAGGCGGGCATAACGACGTGCTTGCCGGGCTCATTGTTGCCAAAGGAAAAGAGCTATGCGAGCAACTCGCGATGTATCATAACGCGATCGGGGCGGTGTTATCACCGTTTGATTCATGGCTGTTAATTCGCGGCATGAAGACGCTTGCGCTGCGCATGCGTCAGCACGAACAAAACGCGAAAGCCATTTATGAATTTTTAACAAAACACGAAGATGTGACCGATGTGTTATATCCGGGAAGAGGCGGCATGTTGTCGTTTCGCGTGCGCGATGAAAAGTGGATCAATCCGTTTTTGCGCAGTTTAACGCTCATTACGTTTGCCGAAAGTTTAGGCGGTGTCGAAAGTTTTATTACGTATCCTGCGACGCAAACGCATATGGATATTCCAGAGGATGTTCGCATCGCCAATGGGGTATGTAATCGACTGTTACGTTTTTCTGTCGGCATTGAACACGAGGATGATTTAATTGCTGATTTAACACAAGCGTTTCAACGCATGAAAGAGGTGTAACGAATGGAGTGGCAAACGCAATTGCTTCACAATAAATGGCGAGTGGATACACAAACAGGGGCAGTGAGTGTCCCGATTCATCATGCGTCGACATTTCATCAGTTTGATTTTGATACGTTTGGAAAATATGATTATAGCCGTTCTGGCAATCCAACGCGTGAGGCGCTTGAGGAAACGATTGCGGAACTGGAGGGGGGCGTCAGCGGTTTTGCGTTCGCATCGGGCATGGCGGCCATTTCTACGGCATTTTTATTATTGTCAAAAGGCGATCACGTACTGATTACCGATGACGTATATGGTGGAACGTATCGCATCATCACGGACGTATTGAGCCGATTTGGCATTGAACATACGTTTGTTGATATGACCGATTTAGATGCGGTGGCGCGTCATATTCGTCCAAATACAAAAGTCATTTATATGGAAACGCCGTCCAATCCGCTTTTGAAAATTACAGATATTCGTGGGGTTGTGAAGCTTGCGAAAGCGCACGGTTGTTTGACGTTTTTAGATAATACGTTTGCGACCCCTTTGTTGCAGCGTCCGCTTGATCTCGGCGTCGATGTCGTTTTGCATAGCGCAACGAAATTTTTAGCAGGTCATAGCGATGTCATTGCTGGACTTGCGGTTGTGAAAGACGAGCGTCTCGCAAAACAGCTTCGCAAACTGCAATATTCGTTTGGGGCAGTGCTCGGTGTGCAAGATGCGTGGCTTGTGTTGCGTGGATTAAAAACGTTGCACGTTCGGTTAGAGCATTCGTCTCGTTCAGCTATGCAATTGGCGCAATTTTTACATCGTCATCCGAAAGTGGCACATGTATATTATCCAGGGCTTTCGCATCATGATGGACACGTCATTCATCGCGAACAAGCGCGCGGGTTTGGGGCGGTGTTGTCGTTTGAATTGGAAGATGAACAAGCGGTGCGGACGTTCGTCCAACATGCGCACATTCTCATTTTTGCGGTTAGTTTAGGGGCGGTCGAATCGATTTTATCGTATCCAGCGAAAATGTCGCATGCGGCGATGCCGAAAGCGGAACGCATTCGTCGCGGCATTACGGACGGTTTGTTGCGCATAAGCGTCGGACTTGAGGCGATCGATGATTTAATCGCTGATTTTGAACAGGCGTTATCGTATGTATAGGCTAGGTCAGTACCTAGCCTTAGCTAATTTGGTCGAGAGCATTACGTTGTAGTTGTTGTTCGACCATGCGATCGAGTTGTTGAATTTTTTTCAAAGCGAGTTCGTCATCGATTTGGCGATAGTGATGTTTGCCGCCTGGTTCTTCATCTGCTTCATCGGCAAGTTTCACGATCGTTTGAAGCGGTTTTCGTTTTAGTTCTCCTTCTGGAAGATACGAATCGGTATGAAGCAAAATGGCGAGGGCGATTTCTTTGGCGTGTTGAGGATGTTCACCGAGTCGAATAAGCAGTTTATGCGCTCGCTCCGCCCCTTTAATCGCATGAATGTCGTTTTGTTTATATGTTTCATAGTCCCATGTTCCATTAGAGTACCATTCATAATGCCCGATATCGTGAAGCAATGCGGCTTTTGTCGCTAAATCAACATTCACTCCATATTGCAAGGCAAGGCGATACGCATGATATGCGGTAGCGATGGCGTGCGCGACGCCTGAACGTTTTAAATATTTTTGGGTGATGGGGTGAAGGAAGATGTCAGTTAATGTGACACGTCTCATAGCTCACCATCCCTTTCGAATGTTTTTCTAATCATCATACCACGTCTACTTTTAACATGGCAATACATATTTTTTCGTTTTTTCTTCATACTAAGTGAAAAAGTATGGAGGACACATATGTTTTTATCATTATTATTATCGGTTATGACAGCGCTTTCGTTCAATGGGGATACTTGCACAAAAAAATTAGAGGAAGCAAACGTACAACTATGTGGCAAAGAAGATGGAGATTGGGTGCGTCATTTTACGCTTCACGTCGGTCAACAGACGTATGCGTTTCCGGAATGGGAACATGTCAACGATCCGAAGGTGATCCCGCAATTGCATTCGGTAGATGTCACAAAAGATGGAAAAGAAGATATTGTCGTTTTTCTCGTGAAAGCGCGCGGCAACGGCACGTATAAAAACGAAGTGCACGTATTTGCCCATCACGAAAACGGGATAGAAGAAATGATCGTCGAAGATCCGCGCGCCGTTGTTTTGAAGAGCGTGAAGATGAGGGAAACAGACGAAGGAACAGAGCTGATTATCGATCATGTGCACGCGCTCATTCCGTATAACCGCCAAGGCGAGAAAGGCGTCAAAGTGACGTTCGACCGCTTTTTAAAATACGCGCTCGATAAACAAAAGCTAAAAGCCGTATTACTTCTCGAACGAAAAAAAGGGGAATACATCGGCAGTTTAATCGTCACGTATGAATATAAAGACGGTCTTTTCCAAGGCACGCATATCGACTTTATCCGCCATTAGCCATTGCATACGCGATGGCTAAAAATTTTTTAAAAAAAATATTTGACAATGTAGGGGGACGTCAGTATAATAAAAAATGTGTTCGATAGGACAACAACATACGATTCCGTAGCTCAGCTGGGAGAGCGCCACCTTGACAGGGTGGAGGTCGCTGGTTCGAGCCCAGTCGGAATCACTAAAGTGGAAGGCTTGAAATCCTTGCGTATCAAGGGTTTCAAGCTTTTTTCGTTTTATTAGCAATTGTGTTACAATCTCCGTGATTTAAAAACTTGCACAAAACTTGCACCTTTAGTCAACTAAAGAGTTCTAACTCTGTTTTAACAAGGCATTTTCAAATTTCTCTGCCGCTTGTTCTTGTAAATCATCGCTGACATGTGAGTATAAATCTAAAGTTATACCGACGCGGGAATGCCCCAAGCGCTCGCTAACCACTTTTGGATTTTCGCCTTGCTGCATTAAGATGGTTGCATGTGTATGCCGCAAATCATGGAAGCTTATACGTGGCACATTTGCTTCTTCGATCAAGCGATAAAATTGTCGTAACAAGTTTCGTGGATCAAGAGGTTTTCCGTCGTCAGTGCAGACAATTAAATTGTTATCTTGGTATTGAACACCCAATTTCTCCTTCTGAAATTCTTGTTTTTGTTTATGTTTTTTTAATACATCTACAACATGTTGAGAAATCGAAATTTGCCTTTTCGATTTTTTTGTTTTAGGCTCTTTAAAAATTAATCCTTTGCCTGAGACAAAGCATAAACTGCGCTTGATGCGGATTTTCTTATTCTCAAAATCCACGTCATCCCATTTTAGTCCTAAAACTTCTCCACGTCGCATTCCTGTGAAAATCGCAAGAAGGTAAGGGATCTCCATAGAGCTATCTTTAATCAGATTCAGAAATCGATTTACCTCATCCACTGTCCATGTAATTTTTTCTTCACTTTTCACTTTGGGCGGTTTAGCATTTTTTACAGGATTCACTTTAACCAATGCCCATTTTACCGCTTGATCAAATGCTTGATTGAGCAAATTATGCATTTGTCGGATATATGCACCTGAATACCCGTTGTCTAACTTGTCTACATAAAAACTGTCAATATCAAATGTTGTAATTTCATTAATTTTTTTATGTTGAAAATACTTCATAATATGATTTCTGATTACATATTCTCTGCTTTTGGCGGTAGTTATTTCTACTGTTCTTTTGTAAGAGGTGTTAAACCACCGCTCCATGAACATTGGAAAATCTTCTGTACTTTCTTTAAAATAACTTCCATCATCGACTTGGGCTTTAATTTTAAGAAGTTCTTTCTTCGCTTCAGTCTTTGTACGAAACGGTCCGAAACTTGCTTGCTTTCTCTTACCAGTAGCTGGATCTTTTCCTACATCGATTCGAAAATAAAATCCTTTTTTCTTTTCCTTGATTAGCTTGTCAAAGTTCATCATTACACCCCATTCCTAGTTTGAAACTGGAATAGTGTGTAGTATGTGGCTAAGTAAATACTATCAAAATAATACTTTTTAGGGAAGCGTTAAACTATAAAAGGTGGGCATCCACTAATATGAAAAAGCATACATTCCGGTCTTGTAACGGGATATATCTATACATCCGTATAACTAATATTACAAGTGTGGATTTAACTTATTAAAAAAGGGGTATTCGGATCATTTGGTGGAATACAATTTAGGTTTAGTATCTTCTAGTGTTTTGTTACACTATTTTTTCGAACTGTGCAACAAGTTATTCCAATATTATGGATAGTCCTATGATAGAATAAAGTTACATTCTTAGGACGGTGATATTTATGAAAGAATTTTTATCTAGTTTTTTACTTATTACCAGTTGGCTTATATTTGCAATTAGTGGATACCTATTTATTTGGACAATCTTCTTCGTTTATGCCATTGTACCAGCCTTTTTAAGTTGAGCTGTTGGCTTATTCTGCTTTTATTGCTCAAAGAAGCTGGACAGTAACATCAAAAAGAATTCTTAAAATCCCCCTAACTGACGAAACACGAAAAAAACGTGTGGGATTCGTTATGTCTTCTGTTGACAGGCGAAACGCTCGATCGTGTTCTTTCTACCACTTAGGGCATTTTCTATTACGGGGATGCCCTATTTGTGTTGCGCTTCTTTACATACTACTATCGGGATGAATAGTTACCTTCATTTACTCCTAACACCACATAAATGACTTCTTTCTCTACCGTATCGCGACATACAAACCGTCCAAATATAAGACGGAATAACGCTTGTGTAGTGGACGGTTGCGCCATTTTTCGATGTCTTCCTTTACGACATCGGTAATATGGCTGATTGTCGTAGGAGAATAGGTACTTCCTAGAATTCGTTCGATAAACTTGCCAATTTCCCGGGTGCTCATGCCGCTTTGATACATCTTGATGATGGCTTCTTCCAGCCAGCCGGTGTGTCGTTGGTAAGGGGCAAACAGTTGCGTTTGAAATTCTCCATTTCGGTCTCTTGGGACCAAAAGTCCTTCAATCCGGCCATATTGTGTATCTAGATTTCGTTGATAGTAGCCGTTTCTCATATTGGATGTGTCCGCTTGTTCGATTTCGAGGAAATTTTTAATTTCTTCCCGCATAATCAACTCTAATTTTTCTTTCACAAACTGACGAATGGCATTTTCCAGTTGATTTGCCCAGTCGATATTCGATATACTTTTAGACATAGGTAGGGTTCTCCTTTCTCTGGAATGTTTTTCGTCCAATCAGAGAATACCCTACCTTTTTTCTTTTGGTCTAGCAAAATGCTTTACACAAAATTTTATACATCATCGACATAATTCGACAATATTTTTGTTGATATTGACTATAATAGGACTTAGATCACAGTAATATTGTATTGATGTACAGGGGATATGTTCTCAAAAAAGTAGAGTTGAAAGCGGGAGGGAATTTCTATTCTACAGACACCAACTATAAAGAATATGATGGAAGAATTGTTGGTTTTTAATAGTAGTGATATAAAAATTAGTATGTTTGAAAAAAAGATTTTAGCAGCATTGGAAGATATCATTTTAAATAAGCTTAATGTTGCAGTTTGCTATCCAAATCAACACTTTTTTCCGTTTTTAGTACTACATACTGTTTTGAAAGACTATATAGAAAATTATAAGTATAGGAAAGATTTTACCAAAAGAATTTCTGTTCTTGTGATAACTAATAAGAAAAAAATTTTAAACTATCTAGAGAATACTGGTTTTATATACTCACAGTTAAAATATAAATTTTTTGAAAAACATAAATTCTTTCGGGATAGGGGTGTTTTTTGTGATCTAAATGACAGCTACTATGCTCAATGCAACTGGAATCATATTCTCAATGATTATTATAACGGCAAAATTCCCGAGATTATACCGCTTGATTTTATTTTGCCTATTGCAATAGGATACTTTAATTTTAGACAGCTGAACAGAGGGATAAGAAATAAAATAGGAAGAAAAGATAATAAGCAACGCCCTGTTTTTTATATTACTGACAATATCAATATATTAAAAAATATGGAGTTTGAAGTAGACTATATTTTTATTGACTATACATACACACGGAAATTTCTTAACTTCGTTCCAAATGGGGTTTTATATTATTTCGATACTCCTATCGATGATCGTCTTATTTATTTGTTAAATAAAGTGCAACTTTGGAATTTTGACGCAAAGTTATTATCTTACTTACCAAAAGGAACTATAGAAGGCAAAATAGCCATGAATAACAATGAATATTCAATTCAGGATTTGGTAAAAGAAAGAGATGTAAGCAATGTTCATATTATATACGTAAAATCAGAATTTGAAAATGAGATAGCTAAGGGATTAGATTTGCTTAATCAATTATCGAAGAAAAAATTTGATCCGTATGACTTAAAAATCATTGCTTCTCTTCTATATAGTGCAATAAGAATGCCAATAAGTGCAACAGAATACGATCTTATTGCAGAGTTAGAAATAGCTTATGATCCGATTAATGAATTGTTGAACGAGTTAAGAGAAAGTGATAATCGTTATGAAGATGAGGATTTTGAGAAAATTTTAATCTTAATTGAAGATATTTTTTATAAAAAAGGATTAGATAAAAAATCTCCTAAGTTTGAGGAAATGGAAAATCTACTTATTAGTGAGATTAATCAGGGCAAGAGGGTCGGGATAGTTGTTTCTAATAAAATAGTTTCTTTAGCACTCAAAGAGCAATTATCGTTAACACTACAATGTTCGATAGATGATTTAAAATCGAAAGGCGTATATTTTTACGATAAAAAAGGGATATTAGAAGGGATCGAAAAAGTAGATTGTGATTGTTTAATCATGTATTCCGCTATCAATTTAGAGGACTTACGAATATTAGAGTTATGTAATTATAAAAAAGCGATGCTTTATTTATATAAGATCGAAATGTTATCGTTAGAAATTAAGCTAAAAAAATTAGAGAATACTGACAATCATAGTATAGAGTTAATTGACTCTCGTACTAAACCACTAACTTCAATGTATCGTTATTTTTATAATCGAATTAAACATTTTATACCAAGAGATGATACAAGCAGAGATTTTGTCGATATTATTAGTGAGATTAATCAGGAAAATGAAAAATCTACTTCTATTCGTAAAAAGCGAATGTACAAAGGAAAAAATGCGGTAAAGGCAAGATTAGTAGAATTTACCGATGAAAGCTATATGTTTATAAATGGGGAGTTTAGGGCAAAGGTATTGAACCGTCGGGCAAAAAAATATGAAATGAAGAAATATTCGGATTTAAAAAACGGAGATGAACTGTTATTTATTGATAATGATGTTAGGCGAGAGTTATTTGAAGTGTTTATCGACTACATGGACCAAAGCGAAAAAAGCATAAAATGTTATCATCTGATACAAAAATGGCGTCAATTATATGAAGAGAAATTTTATAACAGCCGTCTTACTGATGAACAACTGTATAAGAGAATGAAAAATAACGGATGGGATAAAATAACAAAAGCTATATTAAAGAACTGGAGAAGTGGGTATAGCTACGGACCTAGAGATTTTGAGGATATCATTTGTCTAGGACAGGTGTTGTCAATTGATGAATTTATTAATAATGCACAGTTATATTACAGTGCTATGCAACATGTCAGAAATGAACGAAGAAACGCGGCACGTATCTTAAACAAATACATTTTTGCTAGTAAAGCGGGTCGCGAAAAAATGTTATCGGAATTAGAAGCCTATAATTTATCCATTGATCAGTTAGATGAAGCTGTTAAAGTGAAGAGGATTAAAAATATTCAAGAAAAAGTCTACTATATAAAACCAAGCGAATTAGGGATTTTATTTGAAGATTAGGAGGATAGGAATGGAAGCCAGTAAATATAGGGAATTACGTCAAATGATAGTAGAAGCCTTGAAAAGAGATTTAATAGGTCCAGACCATAACGCACAAGATATCTTAAACGAACCTCCAACACAGGCTTATTTAACAGGTATTCTACACCCTTTGGATAAAGAAGAGGTAGAAGAAGACTGGGAGGAGCTTTTGGGTTCGGCAGTAAACGAGGAAGAAATCAATAAAAATGATAACTCTATCGCAGATGAAGTGGTTGAAAGAAATATTCAAGGCCGTTCTAAGAAGCTAAAAAAACAATCTACCATGGGAATTAGATTTTATACTAAACGAGAAGAGGCAGACTTTAACGTGTTAATACGTTGGGGGAAGTATCAGAAAAAAGAGGAAATTAATCAAGACGGGCGTAAGAAAGTATTATACGTTCGGGATGCAAAAGAAGAAAAAATCCCCTTTAATTATTATATGTTAGAAAATGAAAAAAAAGAGTTTCTAGTTGCGGAACATCTTAAGCTCGTTATTATTTGTAGAAGTATTAAGAACACAAACAACCTTCTTTTCAGTGTTTTTTTGAGAAACATAAGTACAAATAAAGGGGATGCGTTTTTCCAAGTAGAATTTGAAATATTCAACAGTGAAGGTAAAGCCATTTTTATTGCGGAGAATATCGCACGCCCTCATTTATCAAAACAACCATTTGAAGAGTTCATTTACAGGAATAAACCGACTTTCGCTAAGGGCTTTGGATGTGCTGCGAGCTGGGAAGCAAAAAATGAGGAGCGGGCATATAGATTGAAGACTGAGTTTATTCCTACACATGAAGTAAATAAAATGAAAACGGAATTACCGTATAGCCCGAAATATGGGGATATCCCTGAAAATTTCCTTTCCATTAAATATTTTTCTGAGGAAACAAATCAACAAAAAGTAATTGCTCGATTAAACAATCTAGCAGATCGTTATGAAGAATGGATAAACAGTTTATCATTGTATGAAATCGCAGAGCAAGATCAAGCTAAACAGAATATAGACGATTGCAGGTTTGCATTGCGTAGAATTCGTAATGGAATCCAACTTTTAAATGACCAAAAGGTTTTTGATGCATTTGTTTTCATGAACAAAGTAATGCATGTTCAAAGTGCGATGAAGGCTTTTTCAAAAAATAAAACAAGTCTAGAAGAGGAAATCGGAAAAGAGCATTTTAATTGGAGACCTTTCCAAATAGCCTTTATTCTCCTTAATTTAGAGGGAATTGTGAACCCTCAATCAAACGATCGGAAAATTGTTGATTTATTATGGTTTCCTACAGGTGGCGGAAAAACAGAAGCATATTTAGGATTAGCAGCATTTCTTTTAGGATATAGACGGCTAAGTGCGACAATGGAACAACATTTTGAAAAAGATGGTGGAGTTACTATCTTTATTAGATATACTCTTCGCTTATTAACGACTCAACAGCGTGATCGCTTACTTCGAATGATTTGCGCTTGTGAATATATTCGTCAAACCGATCCAAAAAAACGACTTGGTAAAAGTGAATATTCAGTAGGATTTTGGGTTGGAGGTCAAGTAACAGTTAACGAGTTAAAAGAACTAACAGTTTCTAACTATAAAAGCGAGGAAAATGTTAAAGCAGACTATAAAAAGCTAGAGAGACAAATTATAAGTTGTCCATGTTGTGGTTCAAATGATTTAGTGTATAAAATGTTACCTAATGAAGATATAAACACTAAAAAAGAAGGATTTAGAATTTTTTGTAGTAATGATCGATGCCATTTCTCACAAACCCACATTCCTGTTTATCTAATTGATGAAGAAATTTACAGAAGACTACCAACTGTAGTGATTTCAACAGTTGATAAATTTGCTAGATTACCTTGGGATGAAAGGACAGCTGCTCTATTTGGCAAAGTAGACCGCTATTGCGAACGTTGCGGTTATATAGCAAATGGGGAAGAACATTCTTCACATCGAAAACCAAAGGCTGATGTGAATCCGATAAAGCCTTTCCATCCACCGGAATTAATTATTCAGGATGAGCTTCACTTAATCACAGGACCATTAGGTTCGATATATGGTGGCTATGAAACGGCAATTGAGGAGTTATGTAGTTACTCTTTAGAAAATGGTGAGAGAATAAAACCAAAGTATGTTGTCGCTACCGCAACCATTCAAAATGCTGCTGAACAAATTAAACGTCTATACGCTAGAAAAGAAATGAAACAATTTCCACCATCAGGTTTAGAAGCAGAAGATTCATTTTTTGCAAAAGAAATTCCAATCGAAGAAGAACCATTTAGATTGTATAGTGGGATATGTGTTTCTGGTCATTCCATGAAGACAGTTTTAGTACGTGTGTATGCCGTTCTTCTTCAATTTACAGAAAATTTAAAAGATAACCCTGAATACTCAGGATTTCTTGATCCTTATCGTACATTGATTGGTTATTTCAATAGTATACGAGAACTTGGTGGTGCTGTTCGGTTATTGGACGACGATATAAAGAAAAGATTACAAATTATTACAAATAAATATAAATTTCCGTCTCAACGTTATGTAAAAAAATATAGAGAATTAACATCACGTATTCCTTCATATAAAATTCCTGAGGTTTTGGGAGAATTAGAAAGAGAAATGGGAAACGAAGAGCTTGACGTTGTCCTAGCCACCAATATGATTTCAGTTGGTATGGACGTTGATCGACTCGGCTTAATGGTAGTAACAGGACAACCAAAGCAAACATCGGAATATATTCAAGCATCTAGCCGGGTAGGAAGAAAGTTTCCTGGATTAGTGATCACTGTTTATAATCCATATCGCCCGCGAGATATGTCTCATTACCAAAACTTTAAAGGATACCATAGTCGCCTATATTATCATGTTGAGGGAACGACCGCTACTCCTTATGCATCACGAGCAAGAGACCGGTTTTTACATGCGATAACAGTTGCCTTACTTCGGCTAAATAATCCAGAACTAGCAACAAATAAGAGTGCAAAAAACATAAAATACATGGATCTTTCAAATATAAGGAAGATAATCGAGGAAAGAACTTTAATTGTAGAGAAAAAAAATGTAGATGATACTTTGAGTGAATTAAATCAGTTTTTGGATAGCTGGATTAAAGATAGTGAGCTTCAAACAGATCTTGAATACTATTTTTTCGCTTCAAATAAACAAGCGATGAGAAATGCTAGAAATAAAAATCGTTTGCTTAGAAGGTATTGGGAGAAAGAGTTAAGAAAGACTGAAAAACCAACACTAGATTCCATGAGAGAAATTGAAACAACAAGCGGTTTAAAACTTTATGATAAAGAATGGTGGTTAAAATGAAAAATAAAGTTGGAGAAATCCGACCAGGGCAATTAATTACTACTTTTGGCCCTGGTGCCATTATAGACTCAGTGAATGATTCTTTGATGATTTTAGATATTCGATATTGGGATAAAGCAAAAGATATTATTTATGATAAAAATCTTGCGAACTTTTTAGGTAAACATTATTTTAAGAAAGTACCTGCAACAGGTGAAAAGGCTGATCTACCAGTAATCCCGTTTCCTTTTTACCATGAGTGTAGCAACACTAAATGTAGACAACTTTTTGATATAAGAGACAATTTCAGTGGTAGTGATTATTGTGAAAAAATTAGAGAATATTTAGAGAAAGGACCTCGATGTCCTTCCTGCAACTGGAAAGCACATCCTGCAAGGTTTGTCCTTTCATGTGAAGACAACCATTTGGAAGATTTTCCATGGAAATGGTGGGCGCATGGAAAAAAACACAAAGAATGTAATGGAAGATTGATATTATCTAGTGCTGGAGACTCATCAGGATTAGAATCGTTAAGCGTGAAATGTTCATGTATGGATAGTGGGAAATCCTTACGAGGTGCTTTAGACCCAAAATCATTTAAAGGGTATAAGTGTAAAGGGGCGCATCCACATAAACTTGAATTTAATGGCGAGTGTGGTAAAGATGTTATACCGCTTCAACGTGGAGCATCTAATGTTTATTTTGCAGCGATTAGAAGTGCGATATCATTTTCTGATGATTCCCACATTAAAGAGTTACTTATTAAACATCAGAATGCATTGATTCAATGGGAACAGAAAAGAGGCGAAAATGGATTAAAAGATTATTATGAGGTAAATTTTGAGGGAAAAGTTTTTAAGGATTTTAATCATTTTTATAATGAATGGATAAGGTTCAAGGGAAATAAGAGTGGAGAAAAACTGAATTATAAGCAGATCAAAGAATTTGAATACGAGAAGTTTACGGGTTTTAAAGATAAAATTAAAATCCCTAAAGAGAATCCAGAATTTGAGGCGGAAGTACAACCTGTTCCGATAGAGTTACAACGTTATTTTAGTAAGATCATTAAAGTGCATCGGTTAAAAGAAATTATGGTTTTGCTTGGCTTTATGCGTAATGAAAGCCCTGAACCAGAAGTAGAAAATCCAAAGGAAATTGTATGGTTAGAATCTGGAACTGAAGAAAAATGGTTGCCTGCAGTTGAAACGTTCGGAGAAGGAATATTTATCGAATTTAATCGTGAAACAGTTAATAGTTGGTTGCAGTCTGTAGAAGATAAGTCAAAAAAATTTAGTGTAGTATATGATAGATGGCTAGAAAAGAAGGGATGGACAAAGTTAGAAGATCGTAACGCATTATATGTGATGATGCATACACTATCCCATCTTCTCATAAAGCAGTTATCTTTGAAATCTGGATATTCATCTGTAGCGATTAAAGAGAGAATATATTGTAGTGAAACAATGGCTGGAATTTTACTATACACGGGGAGTGCAGACCAAGAAGGAACTTTAGGTGGGTTAGTTGAAATGGGAAGTATCGATAAGTTTAGAGAAATCTTAGACGAAGCGTTAGAAGAAGCAATGTTTTGCACAAATGACCCCGTTTGTTCCAATTTAGAGGTAGATGAAGAAAATGACTTAAATGGTTCAGCATGCTTCGCATGTTCTATGATTTCAGAAACTTCTTGTGAAGTCGGTAATCGTTTATTAGACAGATCTTTAGTTGTGCCACTTCAAGATAGTGTGATTAAACCTTACTTTGATGGGTTGATATGAAATGTTCCATGAAAAATTATTATTTAAATTGAATGTTTTATACCAAAAGTTAGAAGAAGATATTTTGCCTAGTATCAGTAGCTCTAAAGATTTTGAATTAGATTACAATATTATGCGATATAAGAACATATTCCATGAATTATTTCCAAATTTAAGCATTGATGAGATAAGGAAACTGCTGTTGCTTTTAAAGTTGGTTAGTGATAGAAGTAAAGAAAATTTACACAGAGTAGAAATTGTATCTTCTGGAATATCAAACATGAATCTGCCAGTACGTGAAACCATTGGTGTTATCAGGCAACTTTTGTTTGAAGCATCGCATTATATTTTTATGACGGGATACGCTATATCCTCCTATTTTCATCAGTTAGCTGATTTATTAAGGTATAAGGGTACACAAGGAGTAACAATTGAAATATTTATAGAGAACAATCACAAAGAAAACTTAAAGCATTTGCTAGACCATTTAAATATTGAAAATTTAAAGGTTTATAAATATAATAATCCAAGTCGTCATTCTGCTTTGCATGCAAAAACAATCGTAGTAGATTACCAAACAGCTTTCATAACGTCAGCTAACTTATCTTACAATGGCATGATTAATAATATTGAAATTGGAGCTTTCATTGAAGGAAAACAGGTTGAAAATATTGTAAAAATCTTTGAAGAACTGAAGAATCAAGGTTTTTTTGAATCTATAAACTAGTTAAAAGGGGATCAATATGATAGTAATTGATCTTTTTACAGGGGCAGGTGGGTTAAGTGAAGGATTTCATGAGGAAGGCTATAAAATTGTAGCCCAAATTGAAAAAGAAAAATGGGCATGCGAAACTCTAAAAACCCGGCTGATATATCATTTTTTAAACAAAAACAATGATTTAGAACTTTATTTTGAATTTTTAAGAAAATCTTTTAATTATAAGACTTTAGATCAAGATCGAATGATGATTTTTAAGAAATATCCTGAACTAAAAGAAAAAATAAATTATGAAATTCTAAATCGAAAATTTGGCAATCCTGCAAATGAACGTGAAGCGACTTCTTCATCTGATATCATTAAAGAGATATACGCATCTTTAAAGTATAATAATGCAACAAGTGTCGATTTAATTATTGGGGGACCACCATGTCAAGTATATTCAGTTATTGGAAGAAGTCGTTTAAAAGAAGCTGCTAATAGAGATTCGAGAAATTACTTGTTTTATTATTATTTAAATATTGTAAAAGAATTCCAACCTAAGGCTTTTGTATTTGAAAATGTTCCTGGTATTTTAACAGCTAAAGATGGACAGATATTTTCGGTTATTCAAGAAGAATTTGATAACATCGGGTATACAATACTATCTGGTAATGATCCTGAACATAAGAACAATATTATTGATTTTTCTGACTATGGAGTTTTCCAAAGAAGAAAAAGGGTAGTATTATTTGGTTTTAAGAAAGAACTCAATTATACTTACCCAGATTTTTCTCGCTTCACAGAATACTGGAATGAAGAAAAAAATACAAGGAATGTTATTGGTGATTTACCTTCGCTATCTCCTAGAGAGGGAGAAGATTTAAAGTTAATAGAGTATCCATTACAAAACAATAGTGAACTTTCTGAGTATCAGAAAAAAATGCGAGAAAATAGTATGGGGATTACGAATCATAAAGCACGAGCTGTTCGAGATCATGATCGAATGATTTATAGGATAGCTATAGAATACTCGAATCAAGGCATTCAATTAAAATATAACGAGTTACCTAAGGATTTAAAAACCCATCAAAATGAGGAATCGTTTTTAGACCGATTTAAAGTGCATAATTGGAATGAGATCCCTCATACTATTGTAGCTCATATTGCTAAAGATGGACATTATAATATTCATCCGGATATTAAGCAAGCACGCTCGTTGACTGTACGTGAAGCTGCAAGAATTCAAGGTTTTCCCGATAATTACAAATTTGAGGGACCTAGAACAGCACAATTTGTACAAGTAGGGAATGCTGTTCCTCCTATTATGTCAAGGGTAATTGCTAAAGCAGTTAAACATTTACTAACGTCACACTAAAAAGCTAGTAAAATATTAAATTTTTCCCATGGTGTCAGTTGAACTCTATTGTGCAACTAGCACAAGGACAACAGGTGTGTAAGCTAGTAAATGCCGTTTCAAAACCTTCGATGCTGTTTACACGGATCGATGTGATGTGAAACTGATCTACAAGTACAGAAAAAGTTGTTTCGACGTATCTTAAATGTTTGAAATAAGTATGGCGAGAGGTTATTATCTCTCGCTTAATTTTTTGTCTCTTAAATGGTTACGGTAAACCGCACCATAAGTTGGACATTATCCAAGCAAGATGTATAAGCTATGAACACCTTCACATCTTTTTATACACGTTAAATCTTGTAAACAGCATATCAATTATGTGAATTGCACAGAGTAATTCCTATATTAATTTTGGTTGTTCACTACATCCCCGAGTTCGACAGTTTGAGGGGTCAAGTCCAAATTATTGTGTAAATTCCCCTTCTTTCGTTTTCCGTCACTGCCAATAGTCAGACAATCTAAACCCTTCTTCGAGGATTTGAGTCAGAACTTGTTCGAGCAGCTTAGTCAAACCTTGATCTTTCAGCAATAATCCGTGCAAAAGTTCCTCATTATCCCCCTAATGAATTTGGACACTCGATAAGGTGTTTTTTATAATCGAAGTGACCAAATGAAGGGGGCTTTTGATGTACATGAAACGAAGAAAACATTCGAAGGAATTTAAGCTACAAGTGGTGAAAGAAGCATTAGAAGTTGGAAATAAAGCATTGGTAGCTATATACATCCAAATTGGCATTTTAACCTCTGATTCACACAGCATACCCCATGCGGCTCAACACCTCATACGGGTGTTGTAGAACGTACTGTTCAAAACGAGTAATGGATTGGGTAATGTCATTTTGATCCTTGTGAAAAACGTTGGCAATCACCTCATCTTTCAACCACTTCCATAACCGTTCAATCGGGTTCAACTGTGGAGAATACGTGGAAAAAAGATGAAATGAAAAGCAGCACCTTCCTCGCCATCAAGAAAGGCTTGTACCATCTTGGCATGATGAATACGCGCATTGTCCAACACAAGCACGAGGAATCGATCAGCATATTTCTCTTTCAATCGGCGCAAAAAGTCAAGGAACGTTTCGGCATTGGCGGATGATGCACGATGAAACACCACATCGCCTTGTTGAACGTCAACTGCACCAAAAATGGACACATGGTCATGGTGTCCGTAGCTTGGCACTTGTTTCTGATTCCCTACTTCTGCCCATGTCGTACGCAGCGCTTGATAAGCACGAACATGTGTCTCATCCACATAAAACATGGTAACATTCTCGGTAATTAGTTTTTTTTTATAAATTCAAGTTCTCTTTGAAAAGCAGCTTGACGCTTAGCGTCTCCTTTGACGAGCTTATACGTCGGGCGTGTCCATGACAAACGCAAACGATGCAACAACTTGCGAATCCCTTCCCGTGACATGGAAACACCATAGGTTTGTTGAATGTAAGATTGTAAAATGCGCGTGTTCCATGACGAAGCGATGCCCCAGCCAGCATCCACAGGTGTAGTAGTTAACACGAGTTGTCTGATTTCTTGTTGTTGTTCTTCCGTAAGAAATGGCACGCGACCAGGTGGTAAGCGACGATCGAGTAGATGATCGAGCCCACCTTGATTAAAACGTGCAACGTAGAGGGCAACCGATTGACGGCATACGTTGACCATTTTCGCGACATCTTTACCGAGGTGACCTTCCATGACAAGACGAACAGCGGTCACCCGAACACGAAGGGAAGCATCTTTGATTTTCCGTTCTTGTTTCCGAAGGGTTCGAGGCGTCCAGCCGTGGTCATTTGTAATTTTAAGACGTTTCATGTCCTTTCCGCTCCTTTTACACATGAGTATTTAGGAGCAGTATAGCCATGAAAAAAGGTGTTCATACAGAAGTCATGGTTTTAAGGTGCATGTATATAATTAATGCATATGTTTCATAAAAAATTTTAGAAAAACAGAAACATTTTTGTTTTTTATGCGTCTTTTATAGCGGAAGGAGGGTGGAAACCATTGCTAATAAATTTGAATTTGATATACTTATGCGCTTATATTCGAAATCCCTTTTTCGCTATCTGTACAGATTAACCAATGATTATCATTTGGCGGAGGATCTCCTGCAGGAAACATTTTATAAGGTTTATTTACATGTAAGCGGCATAAGCGACATAGCACAAATAAAGTCATGGCTTTATCGGATCGCTTATAATACCTTCATCGACCACTGTAGAAAAACAAAAAAGATACAGCTTGTACAGGTTGATGATTTCTTTGCGTCGTTAAAGCTAGGTCCATTATTAGAAACGGAAAACGCGTTCCTGCAGAAATATGAAGTGGAATTGATTTATAAACATTTGACCACTGTGAAAGAACTGTATCAAAAAGCCATTATTCTCGTCGATTTAAAAGGATTTAGCTACAAAGAAGCGGCCGAGCTGTTAAACGTAAAACTCCCTTATTTAAAAAGCCTTGTGTTTCGGGGCAGGCGGGAATTAGAAAAACGATTACGCAATGAGGTGAAGGGATGAGAAAAGACGAGTTAAAACAATTATTGCAGAAATATCAAAATGGCACACTAAGCAAAGAAGAAGAACAGAAAATAGAGGAACTTCTAGAAAGTTTTGACGCATACAATGAATTTCTCAATGAAACCCTTCATGATGAAGGGATGAAGGAAGCCGATCTCGCAAAAATGATGAAAAAGGCCCAACAAAAATTCTTTTTTAGAAATACGCTGCTTGTTCTATCTTTGATACTCGTTATTGTTCCGCTATTGACCATGTTTACTTTTGTTTATTACGGCTGGGGGCGAGAGCATAACAGAGGGAACGAATTTATTGAAACCACTCGAACGGTGAGTGAAATGACAGTGCCAAACGTGTATGTAGATTACGATACTTTGGATGATGAGATCAAGCCCTTTACCATGACTGTCACGACCGACAAATATAAATTGATTAATGATAAAAAAAGTTATATAGGCAAGGATACTTACAAACTATTTTTAAATGATGTATTTGCTAAAGAATCGAATTATCGAGCGATTGGGTATTCGATTCATCACATTGGAATCAACTTTATTCATCCGAAAGCCAAATACTTTTTACCTGACGAACGAACAAAAATTAAATCTCTCCCGGGCGATTGGCCGATTGAAATCTATATTTCCTTGGATCGGACCTATTCCTTAAAAGAAATAAATGAAAAATTCAAGGGATATAATATGACGTGGCTTGCATTAGACACAGGTGTAGAGGAACAGATGAGGAATGATTTAGATTTCATTCAAACACCAGCAATTGGCTTTCTATACAAAAAAGTGCATGTAGACTCTATATTCAATCGTTCGTTTACTGATTACGAAGAAGTAGTCAAAGGGCTCGAGCTATTGAACAAAAACGAAAAATGGGCAACACAGCTAACAGAATACAAAGACTTAAAAATGGCCGAGCGACTAAAATGGGTAAAAAAACATAAAGAATTAAGGGTTTACGGAATCGCTATTACAGGAACCGCCGAAGATGTTTTGTCCCTAGAAAAGATGAAAGAAGTCAACGTGATTCGATTAGGTCAGATCAATTTGCCATAGCAAAGGGGGAATAGTCGAAAATGAGAATGGTAAGAATCAATATACTAAATACATTGGTGGCTATATTTTTGCTTATTTTGTTAAATGTACAAATTATAGCGGAGATCCCTGTTTTTGATATCAGTTACATTTGGATTTCATTGTTCGGAATGCTCATATGCTTGCTTGGTCTCATAAAACAAGATCGATTCTACTCCTATTTAGGCAGTATCCTTCACTTCATCCTAATCGTATCTTGTATGGGAATGATTTTGTTTGGAATAGGCATTAACTACCAGCCATAAGAAAACTCATGGAAATCACAAACTGTCACATTGCAAATTCACATGTTAAAACACTTGCCAATTTCCATGTTAAAATTCATGTTTCCATCAACGTCTATTGAATATATTTTTATGGAGTTTACCCGATAACAAGTACTTATTATTAGAGAAATATAAGGAGGAACAGATTTGAAAGGACTTTTTAAGTTATTTATTGGATTGTTTTTCGCCTTTTCTTTAACAGGATGTATTGGAGAGCACTATGATTTTACACCTCCTAGCGTTTCACTCGATATCGAATATGGTATTCAATCAATTCAATTAAAAGAAGCGAATATAAATTGGAATTCCGATAAACATTACAAAAAAGAAACGAAAGATATTCTATCCTTGGCTAGAAAACAAAAACAAGTGAGTGTGAAGTCAGGTCAAGAAGGTCTAATACTTTTTGACAGTGAAGATTTTAAGGTCTTAGACTTAAGGGTTTGGCTATGGCAGAAGGATAAAAAGATGGAATTGAAACTTGATAAAAACCGTAATTTTTATTTCCCTAAAGAAAAAGGAGAGTATCTAATTGAGGTAGACCTTCGTACCGATAGTGGAAGTGCTCAATATGTAGGGAATATAGTGATTGAGTGATAGTAAACACTTGGTGTTATCTCATTAGCCCCCTAATGAATTTAGACACTCGATAAGGTGTTTTTTATAATCGAAGTGACCAAATGAAGGGGGCTTTTGATATACATGAAACGAAGAAAACATTCGAAGGAATTTAAGCTACAAGTGGTGAAAGAAGCATTAGAAGTTGGAAATAAAGCATTGGTAGCTAGAAGATACGAGCTTAGCCCGAATCTTGTGCAAAGATGGGTGAAGGCATATGAAGAAGAAAACTAGGACAAGAAATGGTTTCCTCTCCCTCTTCAGCTGAAATCAAACGGCTGGAGGAAGAAAACGAGCAGTTCAAGAAGCTATTAGGGGAAAAAGATTTAGAAATCGCGATTTTGCGTGATTTGATAAAAAAGAAGAACCCTCACTTACTGAAAAATTGGAAGTAGCCGAGCAGTGGATCAAGAAAGGATATCCGATTACAAAAGTATTGGAGATTCTAGAAATCAATCGCTCAACCTACTATCAAACGGTGCCAGGCACTGTTCGTAATTCTCACGGTCACGATTCGATTCCATATGATCCAAGGATTGGTAGTAAGTACTTCTAGGAACGTCAAGTACTTCACACATCACTTGAATGGGATAGTTCTCTTTTTGTTCATGAATCAAATCGATGAGCTCGTTGTCCGTTACTTTTTGGCGAATATGGCCATAGCCTTTTTTAAGATTTCGATCTCCTGTTTCATGCGAAGATTTTCTTTCTGAATCGCAGCGATGTCTTTAGGGGTTAGGCTCTCCGTTTCCTCACTGATTGGGGTCAAAGCCTTAATCCATTTGTATATTGTCACTTCAGATACGCCATATTCGCTGCTTAACGCACTCACCGAACTACCCGTGTGATAGAGTTCAACGATTGTCTTCTTAAAATCGTCGTTATATTTCTTTTTTTGTTTCATATCGGACACTTCCTCTCTTATGTTTTATGATAGAGAGTTAACTAAAAGCTGTCCATAAAACTATACTAGCACCATCTAGGGAGTGATAATCTTGAAATTATACGGTGAATTTACAAAGAAAGATTGGCTAAAAGCATTTAATATAGAAGAAAAGGATGTTCCAAAGTCATTTATTATTCATGGTGCTTGGGAATATGAAAAAAACCTAACGATATGGAAAGATAAGATTGTTAAGGATATATGGACACCTCATTGGAATTCAATTATAGGGAAATTAAATAATCAAAGAATCGGATTTGCTAATGTATTTGGAGGTCCAAGTGCTGCAGTAATATGTCATCAATTTGCATCTCTTGGAACCGATATTTTCATTCAGACGGGATACTTTGGTGGTCTATCTCATGATGTACAGTTTGGTGATATTTTAATTGTAACCGCTGCTGAAATGGCAGATGGTGTTTCACATTGGTATCTACCAGACCAACAAACAGTACAATCTGATAGAGAACTTATAGAGACAGCAATTAACTTTTGTGAAGACAGGGGATATAGTTATGTAACCGGAACCGTCTTTACAACGGGTGCAATCATGGTAGAAACAAGTGAAATCGTTCAAAAATGGGCTAAAAGTGGCCATATAGGGGTTGATATGGAAACAGCTACAACTCTAGCTGTTGCGAGGAAGTTTAATAAAAAAGCAATTGGACTACTCAATCTTTCTGACCATATTATAAAAAGAGATACATTCTATTCGCCTAATAAAAGACGAGATGAGATAAAGGAAAAAACTGATGAAAAGATAAGAGAACTCGCATTATATCTATCAAGATTATAAAATCTTTTATTCCACTAACAAAGACGATACCTTCAATAACTCTAAACTAATAGATTGTTTAACTATCAATCGTGTTTTAATTGATAGTTGTAATTGACAACTCAAAAAGTAGGGCAAGATGATGTATAAAATTTTGTGTAAAGCATTTTGCTAGACCAAAAGAAAAAAGGTAGGGTATTCTCTGATTGGACGAAAAACATTCCAGAGAAAGGAGAACCCTACCTATGTCTAAAAGTATGTCGAATATCGACTGGGCAAATTAAAGAAGAAAGTGAATTGGAATGTAAAAATGGTTAGTTAAATGCATATTCTTCGATGAATACCGGTTCGGCAAAGAAAAATGCTATCTTGCTGAAATCGATGACAACAAAGAGCCGACTTGACTTTAGTTCCAAACCTCATACATGAAAGAGAATGCAGAGACAGGAAGGGGAATAAAATCAATTGATTAAATAAAAAAGGAGAGACATTTTTTGAATATAGTCCCATTATTGTTATTAGTAAGTTCCGTTCTTTTATTCCTTAATTTTGAAGGTTTTGGTTTTTTTATTGACATTCCAACTGTTGCAATTGGATTCATTTGGGGAAAATTTTCTAAAAAACAATCAGAAGATATGGTTTTAAAAATCGGTTTTTGGGGAAATACGATATGGCTCGTCTTTTTAATAGGCTGGTACTCATTTATCTTCTATAGTTGGGGTCAACAACCATAGCCATCAAGTTAAGAATTTGGGCCTTTGTACACCGTTAAAAACATGGTATCCTTTCTAGCGAATACTCTTCGTTAGAAAGGATTTTTTCTATGGAAAATCAAATGCAAGCATGGATGAAAACCATCCGCCAACTTTTCTCGCCTAAGACATTGACTCATCTTGCTCAAGAAACAGGATTTATCCAACGAAAACGAGCATTAACGGCAGAAGCATTTTTGACTCTTTGTGCATGGGGAGATGGCTCACTGGCACAACAATCACTCCAACGGTTATGTACGTCTCTCGCGCTCCGCCATGACTGTTCCCTGCCCAGCGAAGGATTGAATCAGCGCTTTACCGAGCGAGCCGTGGCGTTTTTGCGAGAAGTGTTTTTCCTTCTCCTCCAACGACAACGCCCATTGCTTTGGTCCACCATCCAAACCTACCGGACGTGTTTTACTCGCTTGCGGATTTTGGATTCGACCAGTTTTTTGGTTCCTGCCGACTACGGGGAGGGCTACCGAGGTTCCGTCTCATCAGGAGCGAAAATTCAGTTTGAATATGACTTGTTGTCTGGTGCTTGTCTTCAACTATGCGTTCAATCGGCCAATGACTCGGACGCCCGTTTTGCCTATCATGCCCAGCACACGATTTTGCCGAATGACCTATGTATTCGGGATTTGGGCTTTTTCTCCGTTGCCGCACTAACCGAGATCGACGCCCGAGGAGCGTATTATATTACTCGGCTCCGTTCCGATATGAAAGTGTATATCAAAGAGAATAGCCAGTGGAAGGAATGGGATTGGGAATCTCTTGGGAATCAATTAAAGGAAGGGGAATCAGTAGAAATGGAACATGTATACATCGGGCATGAGCGTTTGTATATCCCACGCTTGATTTTTCGACGTTTGACGGAAGAAGAATGGCAAAAACGGATGGCGTATGTGCGAAAAAGGGAAAAAAGAAGAGGGAAGGCGCTGACACACCAAACCCTCGAACAAAAGAAATACCACATCTTACTGACTAATTTACCACAAGAGTCGTTTGATGGGCAACAGGTTTATGAGCTTTATTCTTTGCGGTGGCAAATTGAACTGCTGTTTAAAGCGTGGAAGTCCGTTTTTGATTTGGAGAAAGTGAAAAAGATGAAGAAAGAACGGTTCGAATGCCATGTATATGGGACGTTGATTGCCATTTTGGTGACTCAGACCTTTCTGTTTCAAGCCCGAACGTATTGGCAACAAACAGAAGGGATTCAAATCAGCGAACGGAAAGCACTAGATGTTCTCCAATCCTATTGGCAACAACTGCTTTTGCGCCTATCCAAGGAAGAAATCAGCCTTTCTTCTCTCCTCCTTCTATTGAGAAAACATGGAAGAAAGGATCGAAGGAAAGGAAAAGAAACGGCATCGGATCTCTTGGTTAAATTGGGTATTTATTGATTAGATTCATAAAAACGCCAAATAACCCTCTCCAAGAGGGTTATTTGGCATGTCTAAAACATGTGGTATTCTTTTTCTTCAGCTAATGATCACAAACATTGCGTATGGACACAACGACCCTTAACACTAAACTTGACGGGTATGGGTTCCAATCCTCCTTTTTATAAAACTACTTTTCTTGTAAAATATCTATCGGATTAAAACAGGTAGTCGTTTGTTTGAAGTACCAAGGTACCCTAAAATTGACACCTTTAATGCTCGAATGAAGCGATATTTAGAGGTAATCGTTCAGATTACGGAGCTCTTTCTCTCATTTGGTACCATTTGAAGCAATTTTAAATCACTCTAATGAAGAAAAACTTATCATTGGAAGTGGAGGAATTTAGCAGTTTTTGTCGAATTTAATCTCTAAATTTAAGCTAAATGTAGAAAGGAGTCTTTGTTAAGAACCTCAACCATCCTGTGAATAAAAGAAAAAAGGTTAAAACAACAATGTTCGATTAATCAAATAGATTCTAACGGGTGGTTGTTTAAAAAGTAAGGCGGTGTTGTAATATGGATAGAACTACTATTTTTATAAGTTCTGTTGCACAAGATGCTCTTTCCTCTATACGAAACGCTGTATTTGAAGAATTAAAAAATATGGGGCATGAACCTATTCGCTTTGAAGATAGTATGCGATATATTCATCAAGATGCCATCCGAACTTGTTTGGAGTACGTATCAAGAAGTGATATCTTTCTGCTATTTATCGCGGATAAAGCAGGAACATTCTTAGAGGATGAAGGGAAAACTGTTACTCACCTTGAATTTTTACGTGCATATCACGAAAATAAACGTCTTATCGTGTATGTTCACGATATAGTTCTTGACACCTATTTTCGGACGATCAGACCTCAAATAAAACAATCGTTAGTACAGTATTTAAGCGAACACGGTAAAGAACCGGATTCAATGTTGAAATTTATAAGCGAAAACATTAAAGAGGAGCCTCATATTGCCGAAAATTATGTATGGTACTTTCTTTATGATGCAGAACAAAAAGGTATATATTTTGAAAAATGCTCATTAGGTGTCGAAATTCTTTCAAACATAAAAAGCTATCTTTCAGCTCTTTTCAAAGAAAGCCTTCAATACTTAAATATTCGTTCTGAAATTGAACGGAGCTTAGAACATGTAGAATTATACGGGGATTTTTATGAACTGTCACTTGAATTCATAAGTTTATTACAGAATGGGCAAATTACAAATTGGAGAAGGCTATTAGCGCTTTTACGATCTAAGATGGTCGGCTGCAATATTTACTCTACAAATACAAAGTACCAACAAGAAGCTATAGGAGCATTAATGGACTGCAAAGCCGTAACTCTTTACGAAAAAAGAGATAACCAAATGATTTGCAAAGAATATGATGGATTAACAACTCCTGAGAACTTTTCATTAGATGATGCTTCTTCTTACGTTGTGCAAACATATAATGATCATAATCATAATGAAAAGCTATACTATTCACTGGAAAAAAGAATATGCTATTTCTTGTTTAAGGTAAAGACTTATGTATTTTGCTTTCATCTGCCGCTGCTAGGAGAGTGGGATTATTATAAACTGAAGGCTTACCAAGAGCATATATTTAATGCTATACTTGAATCAAAAGGATATTCTTATTGTTACTTTATCAAAATGCTGTTAGGAGGTCTCTCAAATGAACAATTATAAAGAAAATGTAATATTAATCGCCTCCGCACCACATGGATATGGAAAAAAAGTTGTAACGAATCGTCTTAGTCAAATGAAACGTGATCACGCCAACTTACAAAATAAACTTTCCCAAATAAAAAGTTCATTTCGTAATTCAAAATAAACGCTCATGATGTAAAAAATGCTCTATAATTAATGCATATAATACATTGGTGGCTATATTTTTGCTTATTTTGTTAAATGTACAAATTATAGCGGAGATTCCCGTTTTTGATATCAGTTACATTTGGATTTCATTGTTCGGAATGCTCATATGCTTGTTTGGCCTCATAAAAGAAGATCGATTCTACTCCTATTTAGGCGGCATCCTTCACTTCATCCTAATCGTATCTTGTATGGGAATGATTTTGTTTGGAATAGGCATTAACTACAAGCCGTAACTTTACTGCAGCAAAAGCGAAAAGGACAGTCCAAATTAAGGCTGTCCTTTTTCAATATAGGAACGTGTTGCCTCTTCACTCTTCTTTCTGACCAAGCCTCAGAAGTTTAAAATGTGCAGAAATAACCAATTCACCAATTTTTTGGTTGGCTCTGTTAAAGACCTAAATCCGTGATGAATTGAAATTGACTTTGATTTTGTTGTAATTTTTATGGATGTATGATCCATAAAACCCTTTTTATGCTTATGACCTATGTCATCTCTATTTCTGAAAATGAAACAAATCTCTTTTTTGGGTGTGAAAACCAAAAAAAGAGACAAAAAAGCACAGGGAGTGACGTTGGACATCAATATTCGAACATTTGTTCTTTATCTTACCTCTCTCCATTTCTGATAGACGTTCAGTAGGAATTCGCTATAGCCACTCCTTCGCGTTAGTTTCATCCATAGCTGCCGCGATCGGCGAACGAGTCGTCCTGCCATCGTGATCACCGTCTGAATGATCGTCTTGATGCGGCGGCGTTTCACTTTATGATGTAATGGATGTCTCGGATCGCTTAATAGATCTTGTCCAATCAGGCGAAGAAGGTTGTACACGAATGCTCCCATGACTAACACGAGCGCATTCGTTTTCATCTTCCCAGATGGAAGTCGCTCTAAATCTAAGTCGCTTTTCAGTTCGCTATGAAACTGTTCGCATGTCGCATGATCGTGATACAATGCGAGCACATCACTCATTCGAACATGCTCGTATCCTTCGAGGCGCACCCAGTAGCTTTCGACTTCGTAATTAGGAACGAGCATCAGCTGTCCATTTCGTTCCATCGTTCGTTCCGTCACTTGGGTGACTTGAACGTACGTATACGTGTGTCCATCGATTGCTGCGGTCTGTGGAAGGCATAACTCATACGTTTGTACTCCTTCGGTTTGTCCATCATCGACGCGTCTGCCCTTTTGCGAAGCGATCTGGAACCAAAGCGCTTTCGATTCTCGGCGTAAGTTTCGCTTGATGACAAAGTCCACGTCTTCCTTTAGACATACGTGCACATTCGCTTCCGCATCGTTTCCTGCATCCATTCGGACAAGCAGACGAGACGAGGTCAGCGGACGAGCTCGACGGATGGCGGTAGTTAAAAACGAAGGCATGTGGTCTTGTACATGTTGTTTCCCTGGACGCAGCTCGGCATGAACGATATACCCTTCCTTCCCTGCGTACGCAAACAACGGCGTAAAACCGTCAAATCCTTTATACGTTCGACTCACTCCTTCTTTTTTCGTATCGGAGTTGTCAAATGGGGAAGCATCTATATCAAGTGGGAGCCATGTCGTCTTCCCTTTGGTCCAACAAGGAGACAAGGTAGCGTGTTGTCGAACCAACAGACGCATCGATTCCTCCCAAATGATTGCTTCGGTCATCGGAAGACAAGCGAGCTGATCGAGTCGCTGTCGCAACGTTGGGGAGGAAGGTACGTGCCGAATGCCCATTGATGTCGAAAAGATATCGTCCTGACGATACGCTTCGATATGATCAAAATCCGTTTTTCCTGTGGCAAGCAAGCCGATCATCGAGCGAATGACGTCGCTATGGGAAATGTGCACATCTCGACGAACCGTTGGGAGCCGAAGGGCGTTTACTCGTTTATCCAGTTTCGTTTGGTGCAGTAAGTAGCCCACGAGAGCAAGCCCCGCACTTGGAGTAATCGCTTCATCTGTCAATACAAACCGAATCGGGAAATCTTTCATCACATTCACCTACTTGATGAAGAGTCGTCAACGTCGTTTTCCCTTATCGTATCAACGGTTTGCATCCATTGTAAAGATGTTTTGTCACGGATTCAGGGGAAATATAATTAAGAAAATTTTGAAAAATAACCTCATTACATAAAGGATTATAAGTCCTGCTATTGTTCCAGACATTACGTTTATCCATATGAATTAATTTAATAAATTTAAAAAGGACTAACTAACCGCTTGCCCACATATATGTGTACAAATAAAAACTTACAGGGAGGGATCGTTCATTGTCGATTTTATTAACCGGAATCATTGTAACGATTTTATCTTTGATTGTTATTGTTTTCGTATTCATAAAAAGAAAGAAAATCACATGTATGGTCGGAATGATGGTGGCGATGGCTTTAGGAATGTTGGTCGGGCTAACAGGTGGCTTGCTGGCCGGGATTTTGTATAGCGGTAACCTCTTTTTCTCAACCGTTTTAGGAATGGGTTTTGGGTTTCTAGCCGGTTTTTTGACCGGGCTGCCGATTAGTGTCATGGCCATCATAGATGGCGTTTTGTCAGGAATAATGGGCGGAATGATGGGAGCGATGTTAGGAGAGATGATTTCGCCGCAACACCAAAATTCAATGATTCATGTAATGCTCGTCATATTTGTTGGGATGATTGGTATTGTTTTGTACATGCTTCAACAAGAAACCGGTTTTAACCGTTTATCTTTCATCAACAAAATATTCCATAATCCATTGTTATTATCAATCGTCTTTCTGCTGTTTTTCTACACATATAATCATTTAAATAATACGCTCGATCAAGGTCATAACGTGTCCATAAAAAATTCCCATATGAGCCACTCTATGACTAATAATAAGCTGTCTGGCTCTCCGTTGAATTTCAGTACAAAGACGAAAAAAGTAGTCATTGAAGCAACCGAATTTGCTTACTTCCCTAAAGATTTCAAACTTACCGTAGGGCAACCAGTAACCTTAATTCTCAAAAATAGCGGTGAAGTTGAACATGATATCGAATTCGAAAATATGAAAGTATCTCTTTTACAACAAAGTCATCATGGGAATCATTCAAAAAATCAAACAGTCCATATTCATTCTTTGCCGGGAAAAACAGCCGAAATCAGGTTCATACCGGTCGAAAGCGGTGTTTTTCGATTTTATTGTACGGTTCCTAGACATAAAGAATCTGGTATGGTTGGATTCGTTGAAGTTTCTTAACAAAGTGAAGTGGATGCCGAGACAATGCTCGGCTTTTTTATTTATATTATTGTTTAGTTTTACATACAACTAAGTGAAATAACATGCAATATGTTGGAGAAGAGTGGTTGAATGAAGGTGTTTCATTATACGATTGAAGCACAAAAGGAAATGAATGAAACAATAAATATGTTGGAAGAAAGTTTAAAAAGAGAAGGGTTCGGAGTTTTGTGGGAATGAATTTAGTGTAACGGAAAAGCTGCAGGAAAAAGGGTTTAACTTTCTCAAATACCATTTGTGATTTTGGAAATATGTAATCCGCAAGAAGCAGCGCGTGTGCTTTCTGAAAACTTATTAGCAGGTTATTTTCTGTCATGCAAAATCGTAGTGTATAAAGAGAATAAAACAACAAAAATAGGTATGCCAAAACCAACCACGTTGATCAGCATGATGAATCATGAAGAACTGAAAAACTTAGCGGGGGACATTGAAAAAAGGTTGATATCCTGTATCGATGAATGCAGATAAATAGCTGCTAAAAATAAACCGAAAATAACATTGACAAGGAATCATCGATGAAAAGCTCGAAATTGTTCCCGCAACTGGAGAAGGACATGCAGGGCATTAGAAGCACGTAAATCTATATACGCAAAACAGCTTGCAAGCCGAGCAAGCTGTTTTTTATTTTTGAAACTCGTGGTATTAATATGACGATGCAAACATATGGCATTCAACTAACATCAAAGGTTTTTGAATTATTCGCATATCATCACAGACAACTTCTACAAGTTAATTTGTAATGATTCACGTTGTTTAAGAAACATGTAAGCAACAAAGTATGATTATGATGACAAAACCATTAGAAATTATAATCGATTTTTCAAAATATCTAATTACTAATGATAATTCGCGACAAAAATTTGTAAATGTTTATGAACACTTTCTCCATACTTTTCCTTTATTCTAAAACCAGAAAAGGATGGAGGTGTTGAAAGTCAACTACCCCCACTTAGCTAACGCTTGAAGTGAGGGCTTGCAACTCCCCAGAAGTGCAAACGGACTTCGTCCTCCTTCCTTGACTTGGGGTTGCATCAGGGGCAGGTTGACGACTACCCAACGACGCAGGTCATGCCTGCATCGTTACCGATTCTCTCGGTGTGCCTGTTGGCAGTACTTGGCTTCCACACACAACAGACGGATCCACGCTCGATGTTTTACGGTTACAACGTTTCCTGTAACCAACTCCATACATCGAGTAGCAGTTATTGGAGTGCCTTTATTGAACGGTTTTCTCCATGCCTCTATTATATCATACACAAAAGAAAGGAGGAACGCGCATTCCTCTCCCACTTACTCCCTTTGGTCGTTGAAGTGGGAGTCTCCTGCGCGAAATAGGATGAAAAAACTTATTTCAGGTTTGTTCGTCCTTGTTTCAGCTTTTGTATTAGCTACAGCTGTTTTTGCAGCAAATAAAAATGATAATAATGATTGGAAAGAAATGTTGCCAATGATGAAACAAATGCATCCAAATTTATCAGAGGAACAATTACAAAAAATGTACGAAACAGTGTCGAAGTAATGGAAATAAAATGATGAAACATATGATGAATTATGACAGAGTGAATCAACAAATGATGAAACATATGATGAATTATGACAGAGTGAATCAACAAATGATGAAACAAGGACATATGAACAATCATATGATGTAGCAAGGTTTAATCAAATATATTTAAGCACTGTAGGCTTAAAACTACGGTGCTTTTTTATGCGTAAATTTCAGCAAATAGAAAAGAAAAACAGCAGGTTTAAAAACTCAACCTGCTGTTTATTTATATTTACGGCATGACGCTGATCCCGTTCGGAATTTCACCTACTTGAATCGTTTTGATTACTTTGCTTTGCTCTTTATCAATGACACTCACCGTGTTGTCAAACATATTGGTGACGAAAACATATTTTTGATTCGGACTTGTGACAACTCCGTGCGCTCCTTTGCCTGTTTCAATTGTGGAAACTACTTGTTTCGTTTTTATGTTTATTTTGCTTACGGAATGAGACGGTGCATCTTTCGTCCCTTGATTGGCTACATAAGCAAATGTATCGTCAGGATCCATGTACACTTGAGCCGGTCCCCGACCGACCGGAACTTTTTCCACTTTACCGCTTGCTAAGTCAACAATGGCGAGGGCATTCTCTGCATTTAACGTTACGGCTAATGTTTTACCGTCCGAAGTAATACCGGTTGTTACAGGAGTAGATCCTACTTTTATTTTCTTTTCTTCTTTCATCGTTTCTAAATTGAGGATACTGACGCTATCTTCTCCCATGTTGGCAATATACGCATAACGGCTATCTTTAGAGATCCGGAAACCATGCGGACCTTTTCCAGTTGGAATTGTTTGGATGACTGAGTAGCTCGCCATATCAATGACTGAAACGTTATTGTCTTCATTATTGGTAACGAGAGCGTACTTTCCATTTTCGGTGAAAACGATATGAGCAGGGTGATTCCCCACTTCCACTTTCTTTATTAATTCGTCTGTTTCTGTATTATAAAACAACGCCATTCCTTTCATATCCATTGATTGATCATTTCCATGTTGCATTTCCGGAACTAAAGTAGCGCCGAGAATTTTTCCGTCAGGAGAAACTTGGATGTTATGAACCGCACCGTCTACTTTGATTGTTGCGACCACTTGATTCGTTTCTACATCAATTTTTGAAATACTTCCGCCTTCATTAGCAACGAAGTAATATTTTTTCGTTTCTTTTCTTTGCTCTTTTTTGGTGGCTGCGGCCTGTTTGTTTTCACCTAAAGTAGTGTTGTTTTTTTGAGAATTCGCTCCGCAACCTCCTAAAACAAACATAAACATCGTCAATAAGGTTAACAACGCAATGATCGTTTTACGCATCAAATATTTCCTCCTTTTGTTTTATTGTGTTTGAAGACATGATATTAGCAAAAATATTTAGTCGCTGTGACGAATTTCACAATAAAAATAAAATTATTCCTAACCGTTACAATTTATTGAAATCCATAAATTCTGCAAATTTATCCTATAAAATAAAAATATTTTAAATTATTTATGGAATAAGAAGGAGGAACTGTTGTGGGAGCGAATTTCGAAAGAATGATTCAAGAGTATCGAGGTGACATGGAATCAGTCTATCAAACTTGGTTTATCGATAATGACCAAAGATTAAAAGCATTTCGTACTATTCGAAACGGTGTTATAGAGGTAATTAAGGATATAGAAAACAATACATTCGGAAATGACTTTAAAGGGTCCACGTTAGAAATTGTAGTTACAGCCATTGCAGAACAAAAACAAGTTTTTGAAGGAGCCGCCCACGCGTTTTATTGGAAGCCGAAACTTCGAATACCGGATATTTATGAAAATGAACGTAATAAAAAGGCTTTTGGGAGATTTTTAAAATCATGTCTTCAAGCAACAACGGAAAAGCAACTTATAGAGGAAATTGTTAAACTAGATCAATTACAAATTAAAGGACTTGGACCTGCTGTAGCTAATATTCTCTATTTTCTTCATCCAACTGTTTTTCCACCTTTTAATACAGCTATTGTAAAAGGTTTTAACCTTTTGTTTGACCAAAAAATAAAGCTTGGTTCGTGGCAAGAATATTTAAAAATGAGAGAAATTATCAGGCGTGTTGATTAACCAGTAATATCCATAAAAAACATAGAAAAAAGAGCACCTTTCCTGTAGAATGTAAGTAACAACACAAACAAACCTAGGAGGTGCTCTCTATGCACAAGCATACCACACTCCCAAATTTGATGCAAAAAATTGTTTCTGATGAAGATCTCCAGTCGATTACCGAAGCCGTTGGCTACCATGACACTTCGCGGACGTTTACGGTGCGCACGTTGGTTGATTTTTTTCTGCTGGCGGCACTTCACGAATGGAAAAGTTTCCGTCATGGTGCCGATGTGGCGAAAATGTACGGATTGCCGACGTTTCATTACTCGACGGTTTCTAAGAAAGCGAAAGAAGTTCCGTACGAGGTGATGAAGCGCTTATTTGCTTTGGTTGTTTCTAAGTGCAATCGCCAAACCCGCCGTTCGCTTCGCTTTCCAAAAGCATTGCGTATAGTAGACTCCACGACCGTCACCGTGGGGAAAAACCGCCTGACATGGGCACCCTATCATGGGGAACGATCCGGAGTGAAAATGCACGTCGCGTATTCCCCTGAGCAACAAATGCCGAGCGACATCGTAGAAACCGTAGGGTTGCGCCACGATGGACCGGTGGGAGAGCGGCTCACAGACGTACAAACGGTTCTTGTCGAAGATCGAGCGTACTTTAAAATTGAACGCCTCGATCGGTTTGTCGAACAGAAGCAACCGTTTGTGATTCGGATGAAAGACAATGTCGAGATCCATCAAAAAAAGAGCCTAAAGCGCCTTTCTTCCTCCTCTTCTTCTATTGTGGCGGATTTTACTTGCCGGTTAGGAACGAAACAATGTCGCTCCAAAAAGCGCCATCGCGTCGTGATCTTTCAGGATGCGAACGAGCATGAAATCCATGTGGTCACGAACGTCTTAGAGGCATCGGCGGAAAAGATTGCCGAGATGTATCAAGAACGTTGGACAGTGGAAGTGTTTTTCCGATGGATCAAGCAATATCTAAACGTTCCGACCTTATTTGGCACCAACGAGCATGCGGTATACAACCAACTTTTTGCGGCATTTATCGCTTATGTGTTACTGAGATGGCTATATCATCGAACGGAAAAACGGACAACCTCGTCCCTTACCTTTCTTTCGTTTGTCCGTCGTTTTTTCTCTGGGCAACTTCCTCTCGAATGGAAATCCGAGATGGCAGCTGTCTTATTTGAGTATGCCCGAATATATGGGAGGAGTATGCCTAATTTTGGATAATCAACAGCCGTGAGAAATTATTTTAGATTTTAATGATAAATATAGAAACTTACTATCAAAGGACCTTGGTGCAGTAGGAGGACTCCTGTTTGAAATTGGAACGGGAAGATTAGTCATTAGTGAAAACTATGAAATCACATTAGAAAATATGGAAAAGCAAACAAAAGCAAAAATGAAACGTCATTCTGAAGTAATAAATGATGCTATCGAGGAAAATGACCACTCGGAAATGCAATATCATTTAGCAAGATTAGGGAAAGCGCTTGGTTATGATGTATGGATTGCTCAAAATGATCATAAGAGAGAGTGGAATAATCAAAAGTTAGGGGAATTTTCCTTAAAACGCTTAAATTTGCCCAGTATCTCTCAGTCAATAAAGGAAACCATTGCTCTCATTGATGTCATTTGGTTGGACAAAAAAGAAAGAATTGTTGGTGCATTTGAGGTTGAAAAAAGTACATCTATCTATTCTGGGATTTTAAGACTCTATGACCTGGCTTTAACTATGAGTGAAAATCAAACTAAGTTTTATTTAGTTGCTCCGGATAAACGCGAGAAAGAAATTAAAGCACAACTTTTAAGGCCGTCCATTCGACATTCAAATGCCTGTCAAATTTCTTACATTTTATTTTCTGAACTCCGATGTGATTGTGATGCGATGTGCAAATTTGGGACTGACATAGGTGTTTTAGACAAAATTTCAAGAAATGTTGGATAAGTATCTAAATGTTTCACTCGGTTGGATAAAAATCAGTTACGTTTCATTGGTTACTGGTCAACAAGAAGCATGAAGCGAAACGACAGTCCACTATGGAGCCGTGTGCGGCGTCGACAAATCAAAACCGTGATGAAAACAATTATCTTTTTTACAGTTAAATGCGTTCATCAGGATTCAGGTGTCACCTAATTTTCTGAATTTCTCCATAGAATCTACATATTTTATTTTTAACATGATCATATAAAGAAAGAAAATTTGTTCACGGAGGGGAATTTATGAAGGGGAATAAACATATTTCTAGCACCCATAACAAAAATCATCACCATGACCACCATCATCATGATCATGGTCATCATCACGCTCACCATCAAGAGAAACATTCATGTCATCACGAATCCAACACTTTCAGTTCTAGCTCGATGCACTCGGATACCTCACATCAAACAGAAGAGAGAGAAAAACACGAAGATGATGAACAATTGTATCGAAAACTAATGAAAAAATGGTGGTTTGCCGGAATATTGTCGGTTCCTATTATATTGGTATCTTATCCAGATTTTTTTCCAATCATAAGAAATTTGTTGCCTATGGGAAGCAGTCAACTCTGGTTTAGCAGACTGCTCATGGCAGTAGTAGCCTTAATTGTGATGATTTATAGCGGAAGCCAGTTTTTCATTGGGGCATGGGAAGGATTAAAACAACGTTCAGCCAATATGCATACACTGATTGCCATCGGGATCAGTGCGGCATGGATTTATTCGGTTGTCGCCTTGCTTTGGCCGGACTTATTTCCAGATCCATCGATGGCGGAAGTGTATTACGATGTTTCAACGGTTGTCACGGCGTTAGTTGTATTAGGAATGGCGATGGAAGAAAAAGCGAAGGGCAAATCATCTGAAGCGATTAAAAGACTCATTGGCTTACAACCTAAGACGGCTCGGGTGTTAAAAGAAGGAGTCGAAACAGAAATTCCTATATCGCAAATTCAGATCGGGGATATCGTTGTTGTACGGCCCGGTGAAAAGATACCGGTGGACGGGATAATTCTTGACGGAAGTTCAACTGTTGATGAATCGATGTTGACCGGCGAATCGTTGCCTGTACAGAAAGTTCAAGGAGACGAAGTATTTGGCGGCACGATGAATAAAACAGGGAGCTTTACATTTCAGGTGACAAAGTCACCGGATGATACCGCATTATCTAATATCATCAACATGGTGAAGCAAGCTCAAGGCTCCCGTATCCCTGTTCAACGAATTGTTGATAAAGTTTCTGAGATTTTTACTCCGAGTGTAATCATTTTAGCTATCATTGGGTACTTAATTTGGTTTAATTTCGGTCCTTCACCTTCAAGTATGTATGCTCTAATTGTTTTAGTGACGACGCTCATTATTGCCTGTCCTTGTGCATTAGGAATGGCCACTCCTATGTCTTTAACAACCGGGATAGGCAAAGGAGCGGAAAACGGGATTCTCATCCGTTCCGGCGAAGCGCTGCAAATCGCCCAGAAATTAACGACCATCGTTTTAGATAAGACGGGGACGATCACCATGGGCAAACCTTCATTAACCGATGTGATCGCCGTTGGTTCCCTCAAAGAAAAAGAATTAATTTATTTCGCAGCAACGCTCGAACAAGGATCGGAACATCCGTTAGCAGGTGCAATACTTGAAGCAGCTAAAGAGAAAAATATATTGCTGGGAAAAACCGAGAATTTTGAAGCTATACCGGGGCATGGCGTGCAAGGATGGATTGATGGCCACCATGTTCTATTCGGAAACTTAAAACTCATGAAGAAAGGCAACATTGCAACAGAAGCCTATATACAACATGCCGAAAGATTGGCGGACGAAGGAAAAACACCTATGTTTTTGGCGGTTGATGGAAAACCGGAAGGAGTCATCTCCGTAGCGGATACGGTGAAACAAGATTCTTTAGAGGCAATTACGGCAATGAAAAACATCGGATTAGAGGTGATCATGGTTACGGGGGATAATGAGCGAACGGCGCGTGCAATCGCGAAAAAAGTAGGGATTACCAATGTCATCTCCGATGTGCTTCCGCAGAATAAAGCAGAAATTGTCCGGAAACTGCAAGCAGATGGAAAAAAGTAGCGATGGTGGGAGACGGAATCAATGATGCCCCGGCACTTATGCAGGCAGATATTGGAATGGCAATTGGAACCGGTACGGACGTAGCGATTGAAGCGAGTGATATTACCCTTGTTAAAGGAAGTTTAAAATCGGTAGTGCAGGCGATTCAAATTAGTCGGGCAACGATGAGAAATGTATATCAAAATTTAATTGGTGCGTTCATTTATAATGTACTAGGCATCCCAATCGCTCTTGGCGTGCTCTATCCATTGACCGGTTCATTATTGTCTCCGCTTGTAGCCGCAGCGGCAATGGCGTTTAGCTCTGTTACAGTTGTGGCAAACGCCAATCGCCTGAAACGTTTTAAACCAAAGGAGGTATGATTGATGGATATGACTCAAATAATCGTTAATGTGAGTGGGCTGCTCCTTATTGTTTTCGTTGCTTGGTTTTTCTGGGGGCCTAAAAAGGGCGGATACAAAGCTACCTTCACCCCATCTGGATATCAAGAAGCAGAAATAATCGTCAAAGGTGGCTATACTCCACACATTGTTATAGTAAAAAAAGGAAAGCCGGTGAAGTTTCAATTTATTCGCAAAGAGGAAAACTCTTGTTCGGAAATGGTTGTATTTCCTGAATTCAATAAAAGTGCGGCTCTCCCTGTTGGGGAAAAGGTGACGGTTGAATTTCTGCCAAAAGAAAGCGGAGAATATTCGTTTCAATGTCAAATGGGGATGTATCGCGGGAAAGTAGTTGTCCAGGATTAAAAGATGACATAGTGGTTTTTTCATCATCTTTGGTGAGGAGACTCCCACTTCAACGACCAAAGGGAGTAAGTGGGAGAGGAATCGCTTTTTCTGTGTTTTTGTGTCACTAAAAAATATGATATAATATATTTAGTGAAAGAGAGGTGAGACAAATGGACATGACGTTAACAGCCAAAATAAAAATTTACCCAACGGCGGAACAAGCAGAAGTATTGAAAGCCACCCTTTCCGCTTATCGACAAGCATGCAACGCTGTATCTGTTGTGATTTTTGACACAAAAGTGCTTGCACAAGCCAAGTTGCACGACATGACCTATCGTCCACTTCGAGCAAACTACGCGTTGCGTTCGCAAATGGCGCAATCTGTGATCAAGACGGTGATCGCTAGATACCGTTCCCTAAAAAGCAATGGTCATGAATGGACATTGGTTCGCTTTAAAAAACCTGAATATGATCTCGTTTGGAATCGAGATTATTCGCTTGTTCAAGGATTATTTTCTGTCAATACACTAGAAGGACGGATTAAAGTGCCGTTCGAACCAAAAGGCATGGAACAATATTTTGATGGCTCATGGACGTTTGGTACAGCCAAACTCGTCTATAAGCATAACCAATTCTTTTTGCACATCCCTATGACCAAAACGATTCCAACCGTAGATGAACACAACATTCGCCAAGTGGTCGGTGTCGATGTAGGGGTTAACTTTCTTGCAGTAGCTTATGATTCGCAAGGGAAAACCACCTTTTTTAACGGACGAAAAATCAAGCATATGCGTGCGAAGTACAAACGAATGCGAAAAACCCTCCAACAAAAAGGGACGGCTTCTGCGCGTCGGAAGTTGAAAACAATCGGACAACGAGAAAACCGTTGGATGACGGATGTGAACCATACGATCACGAAGGCACTCGTTCGTCAATATGGAGAACGTACCCTTTTTGTATTAGAAGATTTAACAGGCATTCGTGAAAAAACAGAACGTGTACGTATCCATGACCGATATGAAACCGTATCGTGGGCTTTTTATCAGTTCCGTCACATGTTAGAGTATAAGGCACGTTTGCATGGGGCAAAAGTGATGGTGGTTGCTCCGCATTACACCTCTTTGACATGTCCAAAGTGCGGGCATACGGAAAAAGCCAATCGAAAGAAACGTACACACACCTTTTGTTGCCGAACATGTGGATACACCTCAAACGATGACCGCATTGGTGCCATGAACCTTCAACGAAAAGGAATAGAGTACATCGTTGAAGGAACGACACAGGCATGACCTGCGCCGTTGGGTAGTCGTCAACCTGCCCCTGATGCAACCCCAAGTCAAGGAAGGAGGACGAAGTCCGCTCGTACTTCTGGGGAGTTGCAAGCCCCCACTTCAAGCGTTAGCTAAGTGGGGGTAGTTGACAAAAGCTGTAAACTAAGCGGAAGAGGAGAGAGACGGAATGAATTGGGCTAATCTTTTAATATTGTTACTATGTCCTTTAATGATGCTATTTTGTATGAGAGGACATAAGCATCATAAACATCATGATCATCATTCTTCTGATCATCATTCCATCAAGGAATTACAGGATCAGATTACAAAATTACAGACAGACAATGAACGATTAAAGGAACAATTAAAAAGTAGATGAGTGGTGAGAAGTGTGTACTAAAAGTGCTCGCTTTTAGTACACACTTGGCTTTTATTATTAATAATACAGGTGTAGATTGCACTTGGTGTTCACCACTTGAATGCCCATCTTCGGAAACCTCATTCCCTGTTGAAGAGCAGCCAGATACTAAAGTGATGGCAGTTAGAATAGGGAAAATATACTTCTTCATCCAATCTTCCTTTCTTGCTTCTTACTATAATAATTCAAGAATATCCAATTCTATTTATGGATTCAATGAATCAAATCCTATTAAATATTACCATGGTGAATATGTTCATAAAAATGACACAAATAAATCATGATTACCAAACAATAAAAAGGCGAGGATTAGGAAAAATCTAGGCACTGATAAAAGTGATGAAATTTTATTGACTTTATCCTTTATTAATCATCATTCAAATGAATATTTGAATATAAAGAAGGAATTTGATATAATTCATTCAAATGGTTATTTGAATGAAAATAGGAGGGATGGAAATGGCAACAACTGTATTATCAGCCATTGCCGCATATATAGCGACAAGTATTGATTACATTGTCATCTTGATTGTTTTGTTTTCGCAATTCAAAAAGAAAAAGGCTGGCACTCGAAATATTGTCTTGGGGCAATATATGGGCTTTACTTTGTTAATCGTCATTAGCCTTTTAGCTGCATTTGGACTTGCTTATGTGCCTCAAAAATGGATTGGGTTACTTGGTCTAGTACCCATCTTTATAGGGTTGAAGGTATTGTTTGAACATGAAGAAGAAGGGGATGAAGACGAAGATGAAGAAATTATTGAATCTACAAACCGATTCAGTAAGCTTTTTCTAAGTGTTGCATTTATTTCAATAGCTGCTGGCGGAGATAATTTAGGAGTATATATTCCTTATTTTACAACCTTAAGCACACTTGAATTGGTCACAACGCTTACGATCTTTTATGTCTTGTCAGCCGTTTTATTGTATTTCTGTTCTCGGTTGTCTGCTATAAAAGGTGTATCTGAAACCGTTGAAAAGTACGAAAAAATTATTGTTCCCATTGTATTTGTAGCTTTAGGTATTATGATCATGGTTGAAAATGAAACAGTAAACTGGCTTCTTGGTTTGTTTTGATTAATTTTCTGTGTTGAGCAATTTTCGTTACAATAATTACCATTTAAAAAGAGACAAACAGGGTACCCCTTATGCTACGTGGAGCTGTTTTTTCATGGTATCAATAGGAATATTTTGTTTCGCTGCACGGTAAATGAACTCCACGAGGCTATGTCCTTTTCTCTTGCGCAGGAGATCGAGCCCATCTGAAACATCACTGTTCGACTCGAACATGCTGTACACATACGCAAGTTGCACCAAGATCCAATACCGTTTCACCGCCCGACGCCCGCGAACGCGGTATCCATCGAGTTTCAGCTGGTCTTTCGCTTGACGGAAAAAACATTCGATCGACCAACGCTCGGCATAGTAGCACAAGATGTCTTCGTCGCTTAGCTCGCGATCGGTGCTCAACACGCAATGAAGGTGTTCCGATGTCATCGATTGATCGGCTTTCCAAGCGAGCAGCACCACGGCATCCTTGAGACCGTTCAGAGCGCCTTCGTAGCGATAAACCCGATAACGCTCTTTTCCCACCGTGACGAGGCGGTTATCCCGTGGCTCCATAGATTTGGCAAATTCCTTTGCTTGAATGGCCGTCTCTTTTGGATAAAGAAGCCGATTGGCCTTGAGCATTGCGATTACGTGGAATCCCTTTTTCAGACAAGCTTCCACGAGCGTTTGCGATGGATACCAAGAGTCCATCAGCACATAAACAGGACGGTGTACATCCAAAGAAGAAAGCATCTCGATCGCGAGTTCCCCTTTGCTTTTCCCAGCCGTCTTGTCGTAGAGGCGAAAGGCAAAAGGAAACGCTTGAGTCATCGTATGAACCATGAGCCAAACGAGAGAATGTCCCCAAATCGATTTTTTCTCTGCGTGAGAATAGTGCCAATCACACCCTTGAATGGCGTGTGTTGCCCGTGACGAGGGCTTCGTTTTTTGGCAAATCGTATCATCGATCGAAACAAAAATGGGTTGATTCTCTCGTTTCGAGCTGCGTTCGACACGATGAAGCACCCACTGTTGGAGTTTGCGAAGCAGCGTCTCTTCCTCCCATGGGCTTTTCGTGAAAAAATGGCTCAGTGTCGTGCGATGGTTCGGATGAAAACTCCCATGATGTAGATCGGTCAGCGTTCCCGAAAAGCCCTTTGTAATCATCGCATCCACGATATGAACGAGATGCTTCATCACAGGTTTCGAGAAATAAAGGGCCAACCCCAACATCGTGAAAAACTTGTGAATTCCTTGATGATGTGCTAATCTATTCATGAGATATGAACCTCCTTGTGGATAGTTGTGGCACATCTATTCTAACCAAGGAATCGGGTTCATGTCTTCTTTTTTGTTTGGTTGTAAATTTATGTTAGTAAATTTGCTCATCTACAGTTATTAAGTTTGACATACAACTAAGTGAAATAACATGCAATATGTTGGAGAAGGGTGGTTGAATGAAGGTGTTTCATTATACGATTGAAGCACAAAAGGAAATGAATGAAACAATAAATATGTTGGAAGAAAGTTTAAAAAGAGAAGGGTTCGGAGTTTTGTGGGAATGAATTTAGTGTAACGGAAAAGCTGCAGGAAAAAGGGTTTAACTTTCTCAAATACCATTTGTGATTTTGGAAATATGTAATCCGCAAGAAGCAGCGCGTGTGCTTTCTGAAAACTTATTAGCAGGTTATTTTCTGTCATGCAAAATCGTAGTGTATAAAGAGAATGAAACAACAAAAATAGGTATGCCAAAACCAACCACGTTGATCAGCATGATGAATCATGAAGAACTGAAAAACTTAGCGGAGGACATTGAAAAAAGGGTGATATCCTGTATCGATGAATGCAGATAAATAGCTGCTAAAAATAAACCGAAAATAACATTGTTTAAATCTTTTGATAAAAAGCCTTTTATTATGGAATTTGGGAAAAGTTTAAAAGTAATAACGAATGGGGATAAATATAAAAAGAAAAGATTTTTTCAGGGAGGATTACACATGATCAGTAAATTACTTAGGAGAGTCCTAGTAGCTGTGCTACCTATCTTTATCATTACCGGATGTAACAATCAAAACAATGACCATAATCAGATGGATCATGATTCGAAAGAAATGGATCATGCAAATATGGATATGTCCTCCAATGATAAAGACAAAGATAACAAAACAAATGAAATGGAGTTCGCGAAGCCACCGAGTTCTTTCAACCGTTTAGCGAACCAAAACATCATGATAACAGCGACGAAAAACGTTACTCGTATCAACACGGATGATCCTATTGAGTTATCCGTCATGGTTTCACAAACGGTTTGGCCTGCCACTCATAAAGAAAACCAGCCCGGCGGAATTATTTTAGTGCCCGTTGAAAGTTGGCAAATCGCATTGGCAAGTGTAGACTTAATTCATCATCCGAACAACGGTCCTGTTTTATTTACAAAAGATCAAAAAATACCGGATGCCGTCTTAAAGGAAATAAACCGTCTTCAACCTTTAGGCACAGCTGACGGTACGCAAATCACAGTGATGGGAAATCTCAAGAAAAGCGAACTAGATAAATTAAAGAATTTTAAGATGAAACAAATTAGTGAAACAGATCCAGCTGCGTTTGCGAAAGAAATTGACCAATTTTACAGCGACATTGCCGGCAAGACTCCACAAAGTGTGATTATTGGTTCTTTGGAAGATAAGGCAAAATTGTACACTCTTATAGCTGCCAATTGGATTGCCCACATGGAAGAACCGTTACTGTACGTCTCTTCGAATGAAATTCCACAGCCAACAAAAGAGGCGTTACAGCAAAGAAAAGGAAAAGCAAATATATACCTTTTAGGTCCCGAATCAGTAATCTCTAAAGAAGTGGAAAACGAACTAAAATCATTTGGCACTGTTGTCCGAATCGCAGGCGATACACCGGTGCAACAATCCGTTTCTTTTGCTACTTATAAAGATGAAAAAACAAAATTTGGCTGGGGGCTAAATAATCCGGGGCATGGCGTATCATTTATTTCAACGAAAACCCCTGAACTAGCGATTGCGGCTGCGCCATTTTCTCATCTAGGAAAGCACGCACCTTTAATATGGCTAGAGAATGGAGCATTAACGACGGATGTATATGAATTTTTAGCTCGTTTAAAACCAACTTTTACTGTTGAGCCAACAGAGGGACCGTATAACCATGCATTTTTATCTGGCACATTCCGCTCCATCCCTTATCAAACGCAAGGAATCATCGATGAAAAGCTCGAAATTGTTCCGGCAACCGGAGAAGGACATGCAGGGCATTAGAAGCACGTAAATCTATATACGCAAAACAGCTTGCAAGCCGAGCAAGCTGTTTTTTTTATTTTTGAAACTTGTGGTGTTAATATGATGATGCAAACATATGGCATTCAACTAACATCAAAGGTTCTTGAATTATTCGCATATCATCACATACAACTTCTACAAGCTAATTTGTAATGATTCATGTTGTTTAAGAAACATGTAAGCAACAAAGTATGATTATGATGACAGAGCCATTAGGCCATTAGAAATTCTAATCGATTTTTGAAAATATCTAATTACTAATGATAATTCGCGACAAAAATTTGTAAATGTTTATGAACACTTTCTCCATACTTTTCCTTTATTCTAAAACCAGAAAAGGATGGAGGTGTTGAAAAAATGAAAAAATTTATTTCAGGTTTGCTCGTACTTGTTTCAGCTTTTGTATTAGCTACAGCTGTTTTTGCAGCAAATAAAAATGATAATAATGATTGGAAAGAAATGTTGCCAATGATGAAACAAATGCATCCAAATTTATCAGAGGAACAATTACAAAAAATGTATGAACAGTGTCGAAATACTAAAAATATGGATCAAATGATGGAACATATGATGAATAATAGCAAAACGAATCAACAAATGATGAAACAAGGACATATGAACAATCATATGATGTAGCAAGGTTTAATCAAATATATTTAAGCACTGTAGGCTTAAAACTACGGTGCTTTTTTTCGTCCGCCTATTGTTGTATGATATTTGCAAGGCAATATTCGTGTGTATTTTTCACTGTAAAATCCATCGATTCTGCAAATTTATGTTGTAAAATAAAAAGCGCTCTACATAAAAGCAATAATGAGCTCTTATAAGGAAGGGACAAAAGTGCGAAAAATTTCGTTTAAGTTAGGGATATTATTTTTTGTCTTTGTGTTAGGAATCGAAACGGTTTTATTTGCGTCGTTATACGTGACACTCGTTAACGCTAGAATTAATGAAGAATTTGAGCAGCTGTTAGCGAGAGGGAACAATCACCGTGATGTATTGGAAAAAAGCTATCACCCTTCTACGTTAGAACATGTCACCATGATGGAGTCGGAAGCGGAGACCGACGTCGTTATTACCAATGACAAGGGGAAGATACTATATTTTTCAGATCATATTTTACCATTTGCTAAAAGAGTAATAAAAAAATCAAATAAAAACATTCCCTATGGCGGAATGATTGTGCAAAAAAATTGGCAAAGAGAGTCGTATATTTCGACAGTAAGCCCGATTCGGATTGACGGCAAGATCAAAGGGTATGTGTACATGTTTCAGCATACGGCTTCCATTCAAAACATGATTGATAGGCTAAAACATCATTTTCTAGTCGTGGGCATTCTTTCCGTCTTTTTGACCATTATGACGATTGCTTTTTTATCAAGAGTCATTACGATTCCGCTCATTCGGATGAAACAAGCGACCGAAAAACTGAGCAAGGGGGACTTTTCTGTCCGCCTGCAAGTAAAAGGAGAAGATGAGTTGGCACAGTTAGGAAAAGCGATTCAAACATTGGCAAAGGATTTAGAATACTTAAAAAAAGAAAGAAACGAATTTCTCGCTAGTATTTCTCATGAACTTCGTACTCCGCTCACGTATGTCAAAGGATATGCGGACATTGCAAGAAGGCCAACGCTCGAGGAGGAAGAAAGAGCAAAATATTTGTCCATTATTTATGAGGAAGCAGAGCATATGCAAAAATTAGTGAAAGACTTGTTTGAGCTTGCGAAAATGGATCAACATTCGTTTCAAATCGAGAAAGAGCCAACTCCACTGTGCCTTTTTTTAAAAAAAGTATACGTGAAAATGTATCCCGCGTTTCAGGCGAAAAATATGTCGCTTGTCTACCGCTGTGATGAAGACATTACTGTCCATATTGATCGACAGCGTTTTGAGCAAGTGATGATGAATCTTTTGGACAATGCGTTAAAATATTCTCATCAAGGTTCTACCGTTTCCATTGATGTAAGAATGGAGAAAAAGAACGTGATGATCATGATTTCCGACGAAGGAATAGGAATTCCTGAAGCAGATTTGCCACATATTTTTGAACGATTTTATAGGGTGGATAAATCAAGATCGAGAACAGGTGGAGGGACGGGATTGGGCTTGGCGATTGTGAAAGAAATTGTCGAAGCGCACGGCGGTTCGATTTCCGCAACGAGCCAATTCGGAAAAGGGACAAACATGATCATTACATTGCCAAGGGGGGATGATGATGTATACGATTTTATTGGTTGATGACGAAAAACGAATGTTGGATTTATTAGAGCTGTATCTTGCACCGAAAGGGTACCGTTGTGTGAAATGCGAGTCAGGAGTAGCGGCGATCCGCTATTTGGAAAATAATAAAGCGGACCTTGTTTTGCTTGATGTGATGATGCCAGAGATGGACGGATGGGAAACGTGCAAACAAATACGAGAGTTTTCGAATGTCCCAATTATTATGGTAACAGCAAGAGGGGAAACGACAGATGTTGTCCAAGGGTTGAAAATCGGAGCAGATGATTATATTACAAAACCATTTGACGAATCTGAGCTGCTCGCTCGGATCGAGGCGGTATTGCGCCGTTCTGTAGGAAAACAAACGAAACTCGAGTTTAACGGCTTAGTTTGGGATGAAGCGCAACATAAAGTCCAATATGCTGGGCACGATATTTTTCTCACGCCAAAAGAGTTTGCCATTTTAGGACTTTTTCTCAAAAATCCAAACCGAGTATTTAGCCGAGAGCAACTCATCGTGACATTATGGGGGTATAACTCCAATACAGAAGAACGGACAATCGATTCGCATGTGAAAAATATTCGCGAAAAGCTCCGCCAAGCTGGTTTTCCAATCGATGAATTTTTGCAGACCGTTTGGGGTGTAGGATATAAATGGGGGGATAAGGTAAAAAGAAATGGAAGAGAAGCTCATTACACTGTTTCATACATATGAAAGCGTTGCTTATCTCATTAGTATTGCAATCAATATCGTGATCAGTATTTTAGGCATTGTACCGAGCGTATTTCTCACTGCAGCTAACTTGGCGGTATTCGGTTTTTGGAAAGGCACCTTTTTATCGTTTGTAGGGGAAGCTGTTGGGGCGATTGTTTCTTTCGTTTTATATCGAAAAGGATTTCACAAACTTTCGGAAACGAAATGGTTTTCCTATCCGAAAGTGAAACGTTTGCTTGAGGCAGAAGGGGTAGAAGCCTTTTCGCTTATTTTGTCTTTGCGTCTTCTTCCTTTTGTTCCGTCGGGACTTGTGACGTTTGTGGCAGCGATCGGACACACCTCCTTACTGATCTTTATCATTGCCAGCTCGCTTGGAAAGCTGCCAGCACTTTTGTTAGAGGCATATTCGGTTTATCAAGTGATGAATTGGACATGGCAAGGGAAAGTGATATCGACACTTCTATCTGTTTTTTTATTTATATTTACTTGGAAGAAAATCACTCGAAAAAAGGCTTAAACGAATGAAAAAGGGGTTTGCAATTCCATACATTCTGCAAATATCTGTTATAAAATGTGCGAAATCTACATTATACAAAGGAGAGGCGACCATGACAAAAATGACGAAAGCAATCATCATTACATTCTCCATTCTTCTTCTAAGCGCTTGTTCATCATCCAACGAAAAAGAGCAGGCCTTTATTACAAGCAAAGAACAAGCAAAATCGAATGTATCTGTTACCAATAATCCTTTCTTTCAAGAAAAAAAAGAAGGAAAGATCGAGCATTTACATGGAATCGGTTATGCAGGCAACCAAAATGCGATTTACTTTGCTACACATGAAGGTTTATTCATTTACCAAAATAATAAGTGGTATGAAACGATTTCTAATAAGCATGATTATATGGGCTTTTCGGCTACAGACGACGGCTTTTATTCATCAGGGCATCCGGAAGAAGGTTCATCTTTAGGAAATCCACTTGGTCTTGTGAAAAGTTTTGATAATGGACAAACATTGATGAATTTAGGATTTTATAAAGAATCTGATTTTCATTATATGACAGTTGGCTATAAAAGCCATACCATTTATGTTGTGAACCAAGAAGAAAATAAAACGCTCGGACAAGGGGTATTTTACAGTAAAGACGACGGCAAAACGTGGTCGCCAAGTCAATTGAACGGCCTGCCGCAAACTGCAGCGGGAACGATTGCTGCCCATCCAACGGACGAAAATATGGTCGGAATTAGTACATCGGAAGGAATTTTTGTTTCGAGAGATAATGGGAATACGTTTGAACGGTTTACTCGAAAAATCAATACGACGACGTTTGCGTTCCAAGAAAAATTCATTGTATTTGCAGCTGTAGAGAACGATAAACCTATCCTAATCAAACAATCATTAGACACAAAACAAGAGGAAGTTCTTTCTGTTCCTGCATTGGATAAAAAAGATTATATTATGTATATCACCTCTAATCCAACAAATGACAACGAAATAGTGATTGCGACGATGAACGGGGATATTTTCATGACAAAAAATAACGGTGAAAGCTGGACAAAACTAGCATCGAAAGGAAAAATATAAAAAGACATGCGGGTGCATGTCTTTTTGCTTACTGAAAATATATCGCTCCACAATTTCTACAAAATTCACTGCTACAATATAGACATCAGATAGAGAAGAAGGTGAGAAGAAGGGTGTATTCGTTCTTGAGTCAAATCAGTAACTTTCTAAGTCAACCGTTTCTTAATATGGCAAATAGCATGACAGCGATTCCTATTTTGTCAGCCTTTCTTCTTGGCATCGTAGGAGCGATGGCTCCGTGTCAAATCACTAGTAATTTAGGAGCGATCACATTATACAGTAATCAGTCTTTGCAAAAAGGAATGGCTTGGAAAGAGCTGCTTTTATTTATTTTCGGTAAAATCGTTGCTTTTTCCGGTTTAGGCTTGATTGTCTGGCTCATGGGGAAAGAGATTCAAAGTACGCTAACATTGTATTTTCCGTGGTTAAGAAAGCTCGTTGGTCCCATTCTCATTCTTGTAGGCTTATATTTGTTAGGGCTTTTTAAAATGTATTGGAACGTTACCTTGTTCAAAGTGCCTGAGAGATGGCGAAAAGGAAAAATCGGTTCGTTTTTCATGGGATTTGGCTTTTCATTAGCTTTTTGTCCAACGATGTTTGTGCTGTTTTTTGTCACTCTCATGCCTCTCGTCTATTCAACGTCTTATGGGGTACTGTTACCGAGCATCTTTGCCGTTGGAACTTCTGTACCTGTTATTTTCTTTATCTTTATCCTTTGGTACTTAGGATTTAGCGGCACTGTAATGAAAAAAGGAAGACAAGTAGGGGGGATTGTTCAGAAAACAGCCGGAATCGTGATGGTTTTACTTGGTATATTAGATACGATCACTTATTGGTTTTAAAGTTAGGAAAAGGAGGGAAACTCAATGATGTTTGGAGGTTCTTTTATGATGGTTGGGATCATGTTATTCTGGGTTGTATTAATTGCCATTGGTTTTTATCTCTTACATCGTTTTATCAATGATCGTAAAGAAGAACTCTCTCCGATAGAAATATTGAAAGTACGATTAGCCAAAGGAGAGATCTCTTTAGATGAATTTGAACAGCTATCCAAAAAATTGTAGTCGTTATATTGTATACAGGAGATGCGATTTACCATTGCTCCCCCCTTTTTTCATTTCATATAGATGAAGGAAGTTGTTGATTACATTGTCAACAACTTCTTTTTATCTCCATAATAAATTCATATTTTTTATTTATAATAAGCCAACTACATAAAATTTTGGAGGGATGCGTATTGCAATTCGGCAATATTGTAGTTCAAGGCGAAAATCTTTTGCTCGTAAGCAGCTTACTGATTAGCTATGTTATGTTTTATTACGGCATTAAGATATTAAAAATAGAACGAAACATCATGGATTTAATTTTTAACAGTTTTATTAACGGTGTACTCATTTGGAAATTTAGTTATGTCTTTTTACATCCGAATTCAGTTTTACAAAATCCGATGACAATCCTTTATTTTAACGGGGGATATGTTGGCATTAGTATAGGGATTGTTTTTATCACGGTCTATACTTGGTTATACGTAAAAAAGCAGAATATTCCTGTGGCTTCTTACACACGAGCAGTAGTTCCGGTATATTTTGGCTATTTTAGTACTTTTGCATGGATTCGAGTAATGGAAAATTCCCAAAATTATTTCATCATTTTGCAAGCAATAGTAGCGATTTGTTTTTTTATAGTAGCATCACGAGTCAAAATTCAAAAAACTTTATTGCAACTTCTTATATGGTTCCATCTCATTCAATTCGAACTAGCCCTGTATAAAAAATATTTTGTAAATACAGGAATCATATCAAAAGAAGTATGGTTGTATGGCTCTCTCGTTATCGTTTTTATATGTATTTCATATTGGTTAGAGAGGCGAGAAAGAGAAGCGGCTCTTGGGGACGAGAACAAGGGGCGGAGAAACGCAATGACCCAACTCGCTTTAGGTGTGATGATGGTAAGTATTGCTGTAGCTTCTATTTTTAACAATCAACAGGAAGAAGGAAAGATCAAACCAAAGCCGATCGTGTCTACTTCATTGGATTCGGGAAAAATCGGCACGAATAAAGGAGAAGTTGCCCCGGATTTTGAATTACGTTCAATTACAGGGGATAAAATAAAATTGTCTGATTTGCGTGGAAAAACGGTGATATTGAATTTTTGGGCTACTTGGTGTCCGCCTTGTAGAGCTGAAATGCCAGAAATGCAAAAGTTCTACGAAAACAATAAAAATAACAATGTAGAAATTTTAGCAGTCAACTTAACGAATAGCGAAAGAGGTCCTGATGCGGTGAACGATTTTGTGAAAAATAAGGGAGTGACATTTAAAGTTGTGCTTGATGAGCAAGGGGAAATTGGAAATCTATACGGTGCAATAACGATCCCCACTTCGTATATCATCGATAAAAACGGGGTTATTAGAGATAAGTATATAGGTCCTATGTCTTATGAAACGATGGATCGCATGATCTCGAATATTCAATAAAAACTAAATAATGATCCCTCCTGAGTGGACAGTAACAAGAATTGTTGCTATTCACTCAAGGGGGATTTCGGGAGTATATTAAAAACCTGTGAACCCACCAAACAAACCTGTAAAAAAGATAATGATCTTTGTCATCCAATCAAAAAACAGCATAATTCCCATGATAATCATAAGAACCCCTCCGACTTTGACGATGACAGCGTTATATCTTTTTATCCAATTCAACTTGCTGATAAAAAATGACATGATGAAAAAAGGTACAGCAAACCCTAATACATATGCGAACATATATAACATAGCTGCACTCGGTTTGGTAGCTGCTAACGCGATCACTGATACAAGAATTGGACCTGTGCAGGGAGTCCAGCCCGCTGCGAATCCTATGCCAATTAAAATAGAGCCAAAATAACCGGAAGGCTTGTTGCGGAAAACTAACCGTTTATCTTTCATCATAAAGGAAGGTGAAAATACACCTAAAATGACGAGACCAAAAAAGATAATGAACAAGGCACTAATTTGTCTGATTAAATCTTGGTAATCAACGAATAGTTTTCCTATTACAGAAGTACCAAAACCAATAGCGATGAAGATGACGGAAAAACCGAGCAAGAAAAAGAATGTATGGAGTATTGCGCGTTTTTGAAGAATCCCATTTTCTTTCTTTATTTCATCAACGGATACCCCAGTAATGTAAGATAAAAAAGCTGGATATAGCGGTAAACAACAAGGGGATATAAAAGACAGTAATCCCGCTCCGAAAGCTAGAAATACATTGATATCGTTCATATTGATCGATCCTCTCTCTTCAATCTTGATAACGATACTGTAAAATAAAATTGTGAATTTTTTGTGGAAAATTGGATTTTCCTACTTAGTGTTTATTATGGATTGTTGGCGAACATGATTTGTGAGATATCCTAGTTGTGCTTTATACCCATTACCGGTATAATGTAATTGAAGAGGTGATGTTTTATGAACCATTGTGAAGATCATAATTTGGATAAAAAAATGGTTCCACGAACGGAACAGGAAATCGAAAGCATTATCAAGCGCTTGAAGCGCATTGAAGGACAAGTGCGCGGTGTGCAAAAAATGGTGGAGGACAATCGTTATTGTATTGATATTTTAGTGCAAATTTCAGCGATCACGGCAGCGTTAAATAAAGTAGGATTGAACTTGCTAGAACGTCATGTTGGCCATTGTGTATCGAAAGCGATTCGCGAAGGAAGCGGAGAAGAATCCATTCGCGAATTAATGGATGTCATTAAACAGTTCTCAAAGTGAAAGGAGTGGGCAGCATTATGAGTGAACAAAAGCATGTCACACTTAGAGTGACCGGCATGACATGTGCCGCGTGTGCCAATCGGATTGAGAAAGTATTAAATAAGATGGATGGAGTAGAAGCCAATGTCAATTTGGCAATGGAAAAAGCAACGATTAAATATGATCCATCGAAGCAAACGATCGCCGATATCGAAACGAAAATTGAGAATTTGGGGTATGGCGTTGCGACAGAAAAAGTGACGCTTGATATTGAAGGAATGACATGTGCGGCATGTGCGACACGGATTGAAAAAGGGTTAAATCGGATGGAAGGTGTGACAAGCGCTGCTGTAAACTTGGCGACAAACAGTGCTGTTGTCGAATACAAGGAAGGCGTTACATCTGTCGAAGACATTTTAGAAAAAATCAAAAAGCTTGGGTACAAGGGGCAGATTCGAAACGAAGAACAAGACGATGCTGGCCGGAAAGAAGAGCGGCTTAAACAAAAACAACGGCAACTCGCGATTTCTATCATCTTATCGTTGCCGCTGCTTTATACGATGCTTGCCCATATGCCGTTTGATATAGGCTTGCCGATGCCGCATCTGCTGATGAATCCGTGGTTCCAGCTTCTTTTAGCTACACCCGTTCAGTTCTACATCGGCGGTCCCTTCTATGTCGGGGCGTACCGGGCGTTACGAAACAAGAGCGCTAACATGGACGTCCTAGTGGCGCTTGGAACATCAGCCGCGTACTTTTACAGCTTGTATGAAGCTTTTCGGACGCTTGGGAATCCTGAATATATGCCAAGATTATATTTTGAAACGAGTGCCGTCTTGATTACGCTTGTGCTTGTCGGCAAATACTTTGAGGATCTTGCGAAAGGGAGAACAACAGAAGCTATCTCTAAGCTGTTGAGCTTGCAGGCAAAGGAAGCGACTGTCATCCGTAATGGGGAGGAAAGAAAGGTTCCGCTCGAGGAAGTGGTGATCGGCGATACGATTCTTGTCAAGCCAGGAGAAAAAATCCCGGTAGACGGTACGGTCATCGCCGGGGCATCTTCCGTAGATGAATCGATGATTACTGGTGAATCGATTCCAGTTGATAAGAAGGAAGGCGACTATGTGATCGGGGCGACGATGAATACGAATGGCGTACTGACCATTCGTGCCGAAAAAGTCGGAAAAGATACCGCGCTGGCCAATATCATTAAAATCGTTGAAGAGGCGCAAGGGTCGAAAGCCCCGATTCAGCGGATGGCGGATACCATTTCCGGCATTTTCGTACCGATTGTTGTCGGAATTGCTGTCGTTGCATTCATTATATGGTACTTCTTTGTTGCGCCGGGTGATTTGGCAAAAGCGCTTGAAGTGGCCATCGCCGTTCTTGTCATTGCGTGTCCTTGTGCGCTCGGTCTTGCCACGCCGACATCGATTATGGTCGGTACAGGCAAAGGGGCAGAACATGGTATTCTCTTTAAAGGAGGTGAGTACCTAGAGGGAACGCATAAAATCAATGCCGTATTACTGGATAAAACAGGAACAGTGACAAAAGGAAAACCGGAAGTGACAGATGTGTTACAATTCCAAGAAAACATGCTCGACTATGCCGTTTCAGCCGAGAGCGCTTCGGAACATCCGTTGGCTCATGCGATTGTTGAATACGGGAAGAAACAAGCAATTTCTATTAAACCATTGGAGCATTTCTCTGCCATTACCGGCCACGGAATTGAAGCTGTCATTGACGGAAAAAGCATCCTTATTGGAACGCGAAAATTGATGAAGGAGCGCTCTGTAGAGATTTCTGTGCATGAAGATAAAATGGTAGAGCTTGAAAAACAAGGGAAAACAGTCATGCTCGTTGCCATCGATGGACAGCTTGCCGGCATCATTGCTGTCGCGGATACAGTAAAAGAAAGCTCCAAAGAAGCGATTCAAACATTAAAACAAATGGGTATCGAAGTGTACATGGTAACGGGAGACAATAAACGGACAGCGGAAGCGATCGCAAACCAAGTGCACATTGATCATGTCTATGCAGAGGTGCTGCCGGAAGACAAAGCGAAAATCGTCGAGGAATTGCAAAAACAAGGGAAACGAGTCGCGATGGTCGGTGATGGAATTAATGACGCTCCAGCTCTTGCGAAAGCGGATATTGGGATGGCGATTGGCACAGGAGCGGATGTCGCGATCGAAACGGCCGATGTTACCTTGGTCGGTGGGGATTTAGCCCATATTCCGAAAGCGATTGAGTTAAGCCGCAAAACAATGAAAAACATTCGGCAAAATCTGTTCTGGGCTTTGTTCTATAATACAGTTGGCATTCCTGTAGCCGCTCTCGGGCTGTTGGAACCTTGGATCGCTGGGGCAGCGATGGCATTTAGCTCTGTATCGGTTGTGACAAACGCGCTTCGTTTGAAACGCGTGAAAATATAAACATTTAAGGAGGAATGGATGATGACGATTACATTACAAGTACAAGGAATGACATGCGGACATTGCAAAGCGGCGGTGACAAATGCACTTCAAACGTTAGATGGAGTCAGCCGCGTCGAAGTACATTTGCAAGAAGGTACAGTCGATGTAGATTATGATGAAACAAAGGTAAGTGTAGAAAAACTCAAAGAAGCAATTGAAGAACAAGGTTACGATGTGAAGTAACATTAAAATCCCCTCCAAGTTTTGGAGGGGATTTTACTTACTATACTATACCGTTATTCAGGTTTATTTGTTGTATCATTAGAGTTTGGTATATAGTCCGATTTGTAATCGGTATATTTTACTTCTGTGACCATTCCGGCTGAAGCATGGTGCAAGTCATGGCAATGGAACATCCAATTTCCCGGATTATCCGCTTTAAACGCGACGACATATTCTTCACCAGGGTTTACATTTAAGGAATCCTTTATCAATGGAGAGCCTGTGACCGGCTTGCCGTTTTTGCTTAATACTTGGAAGAAATGTCCGTGTAAATGCATCGGATGTACATCCGTAGGTGAATTGTTCACTATTTTTACTTTTACTAGATCTCCTGTCTTCACATTGACAGGTGCTGTTTCAGGATACGTTTTACCATTAATCGTGAAGACCATGCCATCTTTGCGCATCGCGGTTCCTAAATCCATTGTGTACTCTACATCATATTTTTGGTCTAATGTAAATTGACCTAATTCATGTTTTCCGTATTTTGTAATATCAACGATAGGAAGGTTCTCTTTTGCATTTGCTTTGTCCATATTGTTTGTTGCACCTTCGTATTGAATTTTCACTTTCATGTCATCGGTACCTTTCATATCACCGTGACATTCTAATAACCATTCTCCCGGATTATTCGCTGTAAATTCAATATCATAACGTTCACCCGGAGCAATATTTAAAAGTTCATCTTTGATTGGCTGCGGATCTTTTAACGGCTGCCCGTCTGTTGCGACAATTTTAAACTCATGGCCATGCAGATGAAGCTTGTGAGGCATGTATCCTGCGTTTACAAGGCGGAGCCGTACTTTTTCGCCTTTCTTCACTTTTAAAGGTTTGACAGCGGAACCGCTTTTCCCGTTAATCGTGAAAATATCATACATACTCATATCATGGCTCATGCTGCTCATATCCATTTCTTTGTCATCGGAGCTATTTCCATGTCCCATATTACTATGATCCATACCACTCATATCCATATTTCCTTCATCCGGATTGCTCATCCACTCATCTAACACAAGTGTATAATCTCGATCTACTTTTTCCTCGTTCTTAGGTTCTACGATTAATGTACCGTATAATCCCTTGTCCACTTGTTTCGCGCTTTCTTGATGGGAATGATACCAATACGTTCCCGGCACGGTTGCTGTAAATTCATACGTAAACGTTTCACCCGGTTTAATGGCGTCCATCGTGACACCCGGTACTCCATCTTGGTTATTTGGAACAGGGTAGCCGTGCCAGTGAATCGTGATCGGTTCTGGCAATTCATTTTTTAAAACAATTTTCACATTATCCCCTTGCTTTACGCGGATTTGCGCACCGGGTACCGATCCATTATACGTGTATACCGGAAGTTTTACTTTATCATTTATTTGTAATAATGCTTCCTTAGCAGTAAGGTTAATCTCTTTCCCAGATAATACTTCTGTATTGGTTGCCAAAGGTAATTGCTGCTTACTGGATTCATTAGAAGTATTTTCTTTTTTTGTATTCATGTTGGACATGTCGTGTCCTTGCATCGAAGAATTATTTGAGCAAGCTGCACCAATCGCAACAACTCCTGCCAAAACAGTTCCTAACAATAATTTCTTCATCGCTTTCCCTCCATAAACTTGTGATGTAAGTCATAGTAACATCATCATAAAAAATAAATGTGCAAAATTTATGGAGAAAAATTATATTTTTTTCACACGAAGTAGTTCGAAGATTAAATTATTGTTTGACATTAATAGGAGTCAAATTACATTTTGAAATAAAAAAGATAAGCCACTACCTATAACCGGTTAATTGCGGTTATAGGTAATAGCTTGTTTGCCCATTTGTATCCAAGCTTGAATAAATTCAGACTTAGGTGCTTTTTTATTTTTCGTACCTGTCAATGGGTCATTAAAATAAATATATTTCTCATCATATCCGGTGATTAACACGGAATGCTCCCGGTATGTTATTTTTATAGGGCCTTGCGGGGTCTGCCATTCAATAAATTCAGACGGAGGAAGTATACGAAAGGTTGTGTTGGTAATAACCCAAACTGGGGTACCTTCAGACAAATACTTATATATTTCTTCAAATGATTGTCCTGTTAAATCAACGATTTGGTTTGGTAAATAAATCTCGGCTAATTCTTTTATAGGTTTATGATAGACACCATATCCCGGTTTCTTTATTGTATACATGTCACCAACAAACCCTTCATTTGGATGTCCATAAAATACTTTTCCATTATGTATTCGATAAGGGGTTGGATTTTTCTTTATTTGCTTCGCTAGTGTCATCTTGTCTACATTGATTCCCGCGTGATTCAAAAGCATTGCCAGACTTGTTACCTCGCACCCCCTTGGTAGTTCTGGAAGTTGCGAGAGAATGGGGGCATCAATGAGAACTGATTTAACCGAGACTTGTTCTTTTGACTGTCTAGATGACGGATTTCTCTCTTCAACTTTATTTTTATATGATGTTTTCTGTACTAGATTTTTTATAGCATCGACCATATTTTCAGAATTTACATAATGGACAAATAGAGTTAAAAACAATAGGAAAAAAGCGATATAGGACCCTATTGCTAGTTTATATAACTTCTCATTGGTTGGCTTTCGCAAAAGAAAAATAGAAAGTGAAACAATCATAAAAGCTGAAAAAAATATAATCCCTAACATGACAGCTGCAACCTCTTTGTTAAACATGCTGTTTTTATATTATCGACTAAATATGCAGAAACAATGGAGATGATTCTTATCATGTAATTATGTAACAATCTCAAAAAATCCATAATTTCTCCACATTTTATTGTTTTAATATGTTAGAGGAATGAAAATATCGCAAGCAGGTTTCAGGAGGAATAATTTATATTAAAAGTTCATTTACAGGAACCCATAGTTTATTAAGTTTTAAAATATAATATTTTGCTAGCTCAAACCTTGATACAATCTATAAAATTTAAATTTGATAAAGTGGGGGAATAACAACATAATGTGCGGTTTTATTGGTTGCATTCATGATCGTCCAAGAATCATCGATGAAAAATGGAAAGAAACGTTTCAAGATATGAATAATATCATTACTCATCGCGGTCCTGACGATGATGGTTATTTTTTTGATGAATACGTGAATTTTGGATTTCGACGCTTGAGTATTATTGATCTTGAGGCAGGGCATCAGCCATTGTCCTATGAAAATGAGCGATATTGGATCATATTTAATGGGGAAATCTACAACTATGTGGAATTGCGAGAAGAATTGCTTGCAAAGGGATATAAATTTACTACTCATTCCGATACCGAAGTCATTATTGCTCTTTATAGTGCTGAAAAAGAAAAAGCTGTAGAAAAGCTTCGAGGTATGTTTGCTTTCGTCATCTGGGACAAACAAGAGAAAACAATTTTTGCGGCACGTGACCCGTTTGGCATAAAACCATTTTTCTACATGGAACAGGGCGACCGTACGTTTTTTGCTTCCGAGAAGAAAAGTATTTTGCTCGCTCTTAAAAATGATTTATTAGACTATGATTCACTGCAGCATTATTTAACATTCCAATATGTACCTGAACCGATGACGATGTCTGTTGGTATTAAAAAGTTAGAACCGGGTCATTATATTAAGAAAAAAATCGGTGAAAAATTAACCATTCATCGCTATTGGAAAGCCCAATTCCAACCTATCATCAAATCAGAAGATGAACTTGTCAAAGAAATTCGCAACGCGCTGTTCGATTCCGTGCAAGTGCATATGCGCAGCGATGTGCCGGTAGGTTCGTTTTTATCAGGAGGAATTGATTCATCCTTCATTGCAGCAATTGCTAAACAATTCAATCCTAATATCAAGACATTTTCTGTCGGCTTTGAGCGGGAAGGCTTCAGTGAAATTGATGTGGCAAAAGAAACAGCGGAAAAGCTGGGTGTTGAGAATATTAGCTATGTCATTTCACCAGAGGAATATATGGCGGAATTACCGAAAATTATGTGGCATATGGATGATCCACTTGCCGATCCTGCGGCAGTACCGCTTTATTTTGTTGCCCGGGAAGCAAGAAAGCATGTAACGGTCGTTCTTTCCGGTGAGGGAGCTGACGAGTTATTTGGCGGTTATAACATTTATCGTGAGCCACAGTCATTGGAACTTTTTGAGCGAATGCCAAGTACGGTTAAATCAGCTTTGAGAGTGATTGCAGGGCTACTCCCGGAAGGAATAAAAGGAAAAAGCTTTATTGAGCGCGGTACAACACCAATGGAAGAACGATATATCGGCAATGCGAAAATGTATAGCGAGACAGAAAAACAAGAACTGCTAAAAGGATATAAGAGGGGATTAGAATATACATATATTACAGCTCCTTTTTATAGAGAAACAACTCATTATCCTCCTGTAAACCGGATGCAATATATTGATATTCATACATGGCTGCGAGGCGATATTTTATTAAAAGCGGACAAAATGACAATGGCCCATTCATTAGAGTTGAGGGTTCCATTTTTAGATAAAAAGGTATTTGAAGTAGCCGCCAAAATTGCTCCGGAAATGAAAACGACAAACAAAACGACGAAATATATTCTACGAAAAGCAGCAAAAGGAATTGTTCCAGATCATGTTTTAAATCGCAAAAAATTAGGATTTCCGGTGCCAATTCGTCATTGGTTAAAAAATGAAATGCATGATTGGGCGAAAAATATTATAAAAGAAAGTGCAACAGATCATTTATTTAATAAAGATCTATTGTACCGTTTACTAGACGAGCATTGTAGCGATAAGGCAGATCACAGCCGAAAAATTTGGACCGTTCTTATCTTTATGATTTGGCACCAAGTATATGTGGAAAAGAAATACGATTTTACAAATGTATATAAAAAAGACAAGCAGCTGCTATCAATCTAATTTGATTAATTTGTGATTTCCTGTCTTCTTATTTGCACCCAAGCTTCTAAAATTCAGCTTTTGGGTGCTCTTTTATTTTTCGTACCTGTCAACGGATTATTAAAATAAATATGTTAATCATCATCCCATCAAGGAATTACAAGATCAGATTATTACATGCAATCAATGAATAATTAATAAATGAGTGATGAACCGTCAACTTAATAGGTTGGCGGTATTTCTAAAGAAGAGGGATATTTTTTTATTATTTCCTCTACATAAATTCTGCAAATTTATTTATTAAGATATATTTATCTGGTTATTAGAATCGTTGGTTTAGGAGGATGGTATGAAAACTGTAAGAATCAAAAATTGAAGCAGCAAGAGCCGACAAGTACGGAAAAAGGTTTTTCGTAGTTACAGAAGTTACAGAGGAAATCCGAAAGTTAGCTAAACAATCTGATAGATCTGCAAAGTAAATTTCTTTAGTTTTTAATCAAATCGTCTATGATCTTAGTCAAACAGTTAATTCTATTGTGGAAGGACAGAAAGAAGTCGCAATCGGCATCCATCTAATTGCAGAAACTGCTTCTGTATTTTAACAAATTGTAAAAGCTACAAATGAAATGAGGGTCTATTTGCAAGAGGTGGCGTTAAACACGGACAATATTTGTTTCAATCACAAGCATTAAAGAGAATATAAATCAAGAACTTTACTTTTGAAACGTCTTCACTAACAGAAGAAGTACAAGAATGAAATCATTTAGCTGCTAAACTCAAGATATCGGTAAATAACTTTAAACTGCCAAATGAGGTTAGAATAAAATGAATAAGGAAAAGCGGGTTCTTCAAATCGTAAATCGTCTTAGAGCGATGGGCATACCAGCAGAAATAACGAAATCAAGACTAGCTATATTAGCTGCTATATTAGAAGAAAATTCATGGAAAAAAGGTCAGAAAGGAGACTTTAGCAAATGGAAACCATTAAACCTTTAAATCCAATTGCGCTGGAATTAGGACCTTTAAGTATTCATTGGTACGGAATTATTATTGGTACAGGGCTCTTGTTAGGATTGTATATTGCTACTAATGAAGCAGTAAAAAGGGGATTACAAAAAGAGGTATTTACCGACCTTGTATTATGGGCTGTCCCTATAGCTTTGATATGTGCCAGAATTTATTATGTCATCTTTAATTGGTCGTATTATTCGCAACACCCCAATGAGATTATAGCTATATGGAAAGGCGGAATCGCCATTCACGGGGCTTTAATAGGTGCTATTGTCACAACTGTCGTTTTTGCAAAGAAAAGGAATTTGAGTTTTTGGAAATTGGCAGATATCGCAGCACCAAGCATTATACTGGGGCAAGCAATTGGACGTTGGGGAAACTTTATGAATCAGGAAGCACATGGAGGACCCGTTTCAAGAGAGTTTTTAGAAAGACTTCATCTTCCTGATTTTATCATTAATCAAATGTACATTGAAGGAAGTTATTATCATCCAACATTTTTGTATGAGTCTCTATGGGACTTGATAGGGTTTCTGATTTTATTGATATTACAACGTTTAAACTTAAAACGTGGAGAAGTATTCTTGACTTATGTTATATGGTATTCGATTGGTAGATTCTTTATTGAAGGGATGAGAACAGATAGTTTAATGCTAACAGACAATTTAAAAGTGGCTCAAGTTTTATCTGTTGTTTTAGTGATTACAAGCACAGTCCTTATATTATACAGACGAACTAGAAAAGATTTGACGGCTAGGTATAAAGATTAAATTAAACTGTTTTTTAGGCTATCGAAAAAAGATCGATAGCCTCTTTTTAATCCTGTGTATCTAATTAATAAAAAACTTGTAGCCAAAAATCCTGTGATGATGTATAAAATTTTGTGTAAAGCATTTTACTATATAAGTTGCAATAAAGATTTTCCGATTGTTCGATTCTGTTTTCCTTCATAACAAGTCATTTTGATAGAATGCGGTGAGCGCTCTACTGGATGTAAAACAAAGTTTCAACTTATATAGACCAAAAGAAAAAAGGTAGGGTATTCTCTGATTTGGACAAAAACACATTCCAGAGAAAGGAGAACCCTACCTATGTCTAAAAGTATACCGAATGTAGACTGGGCAAATCAACTGGAAAGTGTCATTCGTCAGTTTGTAAAGGAAAAATTAGAACTGATCATGCGGGAAGAAATAAAAAATTTCCTCGAAATCGAACAGGCGGACACATCCAATATGAGAAACGGCTACTATCAACGAAATCTAGATACGCAATATGGCCGGATTGAAGGCCTTTTGGTCCCAAGAGATCGAAATGGGGAATTTCAAACACAGTTGTTTGCCCCTTACCAACGGCACACCGGCTGGCTTGAGGAAGCCATCATCAGGATGTATCAAAGTGGCATGAGTACGCGTGAAATTGGCAAGTTTATTGAACGAATTTGAGGCAATGCCTATTCTCCTGCAACGATCAGCCGTATTACCGATGTAGTGAAGGAAGACATCGAGAAATGGCACACTCGTCCACTGCACAAGCGTTATTCCGTCTTATATTTGGATGGTTTATACGTAAAACTTCGTCGCGAAACCGTGGAGAAAGAAGTCATTTATGTGGTGTTAGGGGTGAACGAAGAAGGATATCGTGAAATTCTTGATTTCTTCGTGGGAGGACAAGAAAGTGCCTATGTATGGCAGGAAATTCTTCAAAACCTCTACCAAAGAGGCGTCAAGGAAGTGCTTCTGGGCGTATTCGATGGTCTTCCGGGGCTGGAGGAAGCTTTTCGCTCGGTTTATCCGAAAGCAGATGTGCAGCGTTGTGTCGTGCACAAAGTCCGCAACACCCTCAGCCGTGTTCGGAAAAAAGACCAATTCGAAGTGGCCGAGGATTTCAAGCTGATTTATCGCGCGCCGAATAAGAAGATAGCGTTACAGATGTTTCAACAGTTTGAGTCGAAATGGTCCAGCAAGTACCCGAGAGAAGTCCAATCTTGGGCCAATGAGTTGGATGTCCTCCTTACATTTATGGATTATCCAAGCAGTATTCGAAGTGTGATTTACACGACGAATGCCATCGAACGAACGATCAAGGAGATTCGGAAACGCCTAAAGCCGATGAACAGTTTGAGCAGTTTAGAAGCCGCTGAAAAAGTCGTGTATTTGACTGTTCAAGATTTTAATGAGAAATGGGCAGGGCGAAAGTTAAGAGGATTTGCCGAAGCGCATGAAGCCCTTCAACGAATGTTTGAAGAACGTTATTGTTAACCAAATACTGTAAATAAACAAAATAAAAGGATTCTCCCTTTCCACACATAAGACTGAATATTCAGTCTTATGTGTGGAGGAAATATCCCCCCTCTATTCTAAATCCATTTCAGAGATACCCTATCTATCTTACATTACACAAAATTCTTGACGGTACCATAATAAACCTCATTATCTTCTTGCGGATAATGAGGTTTATTGTTTTTATCTAATAGAATTTTTTGATGTAGCTAATTAAATGAATAACCTGGTAAATATTAGGTTGATTTTTTTAAATCCAATTCTTTTTTATTTTTCATTCAAATAAATATTTGAATAATAAAAGGAATGATGTATAATATATTCAAACGGAAATTTGAATATGAAAGGGGGATAATTGATGAGTAAGAAAGATACATGTGAAATTTATTGTTATGACGAAGAAAAAGTCAATCGAATACAAGGGGAATTGCAAAAAGAAGATATATCCAGTGTTGTCCTGTTGTTTAAAGCACTGGCAGATGAAAATAGGGCAAAAATTGCCTATTCACTTTGCCAAGATGAAGAGTTATGTGTATGTGATATTGCCAATATCATTGGGGCTTCTGTTGCAACCACTTCCCATCATTTACGGATCCTTTATAAACAAGGAATTGTAAAGTATCGAAAAGAAGGAAAGCTAGCATTTTATTCGCTGGATGATGACCATATTAAGCAGTTAATCATGATTGCGTTAGCACATGAGAAAGAGGTGAAAGTCCATGTCTGAACAACAAGCAAAATTATCTAAATCAGAAGCGAAAACCTACCGTGTTCAAGGATTTACTTGTGCAAACTGTGCAGCAAAGTTTGAAAATAACGTAAAAGCATTGCCAGGTGTTCAAGATGCTAAAGTAAACTTTGGAGCATCTAAAATTACCGTTTGGGGTACAACAACCATCGAAGAATTAGAAAAAGCAGGGGCTTTTGAAAACTTAAAGATTCGGGAAGATAAAGAAAAAGCAGTCAAGCGTGAACCTTTTTGGAAGCAAAAAGAGAATATTAAAGTGTACATTTCCGCCGTTTTGCTTGTGATCAGTTGGTTTTTAGGGAAGCAATACGGAGAAGAGCATATCTTTGCGACAATTGGATATGCTGCAGCAATTTTAATCGGTGGATATTCGTTATTTATAAAAGGTTTCAAAAACCTAGTTCGATTGAATTTTGATATGAATACGCTGATGACAGTGGCGATTTTAGGAGCTGCAGCAATTGGTGAATGGGGAGAAGGTGCAACGGTTGTTATTCTATTCGCCATTAGTGAAGCCTTAGAGCGTTATTCCATGGATAAAGCCCGTCAATCCATTGAATCGTTGATGGATATTGCTCCAAAAGAAGCATTAATTCGTCGCGGAAATGAAGAAATGATGGTCCCTGTTGACGATATTCAAGTCGGAGATATTATGATCGTAAAGCCTGGTCAGAAATTAGCGATGGATGGAATCGTCATCAAGGGTACATCTACGCTAAATCAGGCTGCCATTACGGGAGAAAGTGTTCCAGTAACCAAAACAGTCGGTGATGAAGTCTTTGCAGGAACATTGAATGAAGAAGGGTTATTGGAAGTAAAAGTTACAAAACGAGTGGAAGATACAACTCTTTCGAAAATCATCCATTTAGTGGAAGAAGCTCAAGCAGAACGAGCACCTTCTCAAGCGTTTGTAGATCGTTTTGCCAAATACTATACACCAGCCATTATCATTTTTGCTCTTTTACTAGCCGTTATTCCGCCATTATTTATGGGTGCTGATTGGAGCGAATGGATTTATCGAGGTCTAGCTGTATTAGTGGTTGGTTGTCCGTGTGCGTTGGTTATTTCCACGCCTGTTTCGATTGTAACTGCCATTGGAAATGCAGCGAAAAACGGTGTGTTAATTAAAGGTGGTATTTATTTAGAGGAAGCAGGAAACTTAAAAGTGATTGCTTTTGATAAAACAGGAACATTAACAAAAGGTGTTCCTTCCGTCACCGATGTAGTCACTTATAATGGCAATGAAAATGAACTAATGACCATTACAGCAGCCATTGAAAAAGGCTCACAACATCCACTTGCTTCCGCCATTATAAGAAAAGCAGAAGAAGATGGATTGAATTTTAATGATGTATCGGTTGAAGAATTCCAATCCATTACCGGTAAAGGTGTAAAAGCCAAAGTAAATAACGAAATGTATTATGTCGGAAGTCCAGGTCTTTTTGAAGAACTTCTTCCAAATGGTATCCAATCAAAAATAAAAGAACAAATTACAGATCTTCAAACACAAGGGAAAACGGTCATGGTGTTAGGAACGGAAAAAGAAATTCTGGCGTTAATTGCCGTGGCAGACGAAATAAGAGAATCATCCAAAGAGGTTATTCGAAAACTGCATCAAGTCGGTATTGAAAAAACGGTGATGCTGACGGGAGATAACCAAAGAACAGCCGAAGCCATCGGAAAACAAGTCGGGGTTTCCGATATTAAAGCCGATTTACTTCCAGAAGATAAACTGAATTTCATCAAAGAGCTTCGCGACAAGTATCGAAGTGTTGCGATGGTTGGAGATGGTGTGAACGATGCACCAGCTCTTGCAGCTTCAACCGTTGGTGTGGCAATGGGTGGTGCTGGAACCGATACAGCCCTTGAAACAGCCGATATTGCTTTAATGTCTGATGATTTAAGTAAATTGCCATATACGATTAAATTGAGCCGCAAAGCTTTAGCGATTATTAAGCAAAACATTACTTTCTCTTTAGGGATTAAGGCATTGTCATTACTGTTAATTGTGCCTGGTTGGTTAACGTTATGGTTAGCGATATTTGCCGATATGGGAGCAACATTAATCGTAACATTAAACAGCTTGCGATTGCTAAAAGTTAAAGAATAATGCAATAGTTGAAGAAGACACACAAAAAGACCGAATTTATCTCGGTCTTTTTGTTTCAGCTTGTCGACAAAGTCGACAAGCTGAAACGTTTAAAGCGTTTTTCTATTTGATTGTTGACAATTGATTTTGCAATTTCTGCTTCCCTTCAATAGGTTGCTGTTCGCTCAAATCCGCAATTGCTGATGCTTCTTCAGCAAAATTTAAAATACTTGTATGAGATTAAACATTTGCGGGGTGATCTTCATGCGCGTTGTGACTGCTTCAGAAATGTACGCGATTGATCGATATACCATTCAGCAAATCGGCATGAGTGAAGAATCGTTGATGGAAAATGCCGGACAAGCTGTCGCTACAGTTTTGCTGGAACGAATTCAACCTGCTCAGCGCGTCGCTGTATTAGCAGGAACAGGAAACAATGGCGGCGACGGGTTTGTTGTTGCAAGGGTGCTAAAGAGTTATGGTTATACGACGGATTTATGGTTAATACCGCCAAAGGAAAAGGTAAAAGGCGCGGCGAAAAAAGCACTTGAAATCTATGAAAATTCGGGATATGAAGTAAAGAATTACATAGGAAATGAGAAGGAATTTATCGAACAATTACGTCATTATGACGTGATCATTGACGCTTTGCTTGGAATTGGCATAAATGGGGCATTGCGCTCTCCATATAAAGAAATCATTGAAAAAGTGAACGAAGCAAAGGAGCTTGTTGTGTATGCCATTGACGTACCAAGCGGAATTCCGGCGGACGGCGGAGCTGTGGAAACAGCGATTCAGGCGGATGTAACGATTACGATTCAATATCCAAAGCTAAGTGCATATACTTTTCCAACAGCTGATTACTATGGTGAATTAATCGTAGTAGATATTGGTATTCCGCCGCTTTCTCTAGAAAAAAATGCCGAGTTTCGCCGACTATGGAGTGAAGCGGCTGTTGCAAGAACGCTGCCGATAAGAAAGCGTTCGTCCCATAAAGGTACTTATGGAAAAGGGCTTGTAATTGGCGGCTCGCGAAATATGACAGGCGCTGTCATTATGACCGCAAAAGCGGCTTTAAGAAGCGGAGCTGGATTGCTGACAATGGCTGTTCCGGATGATGTTTATCCCGTTGTCGCCACCCATATTCCAGAGGTGATGTATCATCCGTGTTCATCGTTGAACGGCTGCTTCGCCGGGGAAATCGATTTGATCACCTTGGATGTTGACGCGATTGCCGCAGGACCGGGCATGGGGAGAACGATGGGAGCGAAAAGTGTTGTCCAAAAGGTGCTATTCCAAGATGTTCCAGTCGTTCTTGATGCGGATGCGTTATATTTTTGGAACGATTATGTTTCGATAATACGTGAACGAACAGAAGCGACGATTTTAACGCCGCATCCTGGAGAAATGGCGCGAATGCTTGGCGTTTCCATTGACGTTGTCGAAAGAGACCGTTTTGGCATTGCAAAGCAATTTGCAATGAGCAATGGTGTTTACCTTGTGTTAAAAGGACCTTACACCATTGTCACGACTCCAGATGGAAAGCAATACGTGAATACAAGCGGAAATCCAGCGTTAGCAAAAGGTGGAAGCGGCGATGTACTCACTGGAATCATTCTTGCGTTTATCATGCAGCACGACAACATTCAAGAAGCAATTTGCAATGCCGTGTTCGTGCATGGAAAAGCGGCGGATGCGCTCGTCGAGAAGGAGCATTCACCAATGGATGTGCTTGCGACAGATGTCATCGAGGCCATTCCGCAAACACTTTTTTCACTTTATAAAAAGGGAGCCTCGTATCAGAAACAAAGATGAAGTATATGAATACGAAAAATAGACCTCTTCCGAGCATTGCCGTTCAAGCGAGGTCTATTTTTCATTTCGATGCTTGCTTTTAGGGCAGTCTTATTTGTCAATGATGTGTTTTTAATAAGTGAAGTTCTTCCTCTGTGCGGGCGATGCGCTAATTTGGTAGTCTAACCGTTGATGAATATAGATGTGATGTTAGTCTAGATTATAGACACAACGAATAGAGAAATGTACAGTAAATCTATCAATGATGAGGAGTGTCTATAATGACAAGACGTTTTGATAAAGAATTCAAAATACATGCAGTAAAATTAGTGGTTGAGGAAGGAAAGGCGGTCGCTCAAACCGCAAGACAACTCGATATTTCGCCAAAAACGCTTCATAAATGGGTAGCAGATTATAAAAAAGATGCTGAGCATAGCTTTGTGGGGAGTGGAAACCTCAAGCCAGAAGATCGTGAAAAGCGTGAACTTCAAAAACGTATTCGGGATCTGGAGGAGGAAAACGCGATCTTAAAAAAGGCCATGAGCATCTTCGCCAAAAATCAGAAGTAATTTATGCATTCATTCATACGCATAGAAAGGAGTTTCACGTGGCGAAGATGTGTGAAGTCTTAGGCGTTTCAAGAAGTGGATATTATGCATGGGCCAAACGACCAGAAAGTCAACAAAAGAAAAGATAGGAAGCATTGAAAAAGCAAATCAAAAAGATTCATATCGATTCAAGAGAAACGTATGGCAGTCCGAAAATCACAAAAATCCTTCAGAAACAAGGGGTTAAGGTATCTCAAAAAACGGTCGCCAGAATCATGAAAGATGGTGATATTCGTTCAAAAACAAAGAAAAAATATAAGGCAACCACAAACTCGAAACATCATTTGCCTGTGTATCCCAACTTATTGAATCAGCAGTTTGAAGCAGATGAGCCGAATCAAGTATGGGTGGCGGATATCACGTATATTTGGACGAAAGAAGGCTAGCTGTATTTAGCATCCATCATGGATTTGTTTTCTCGTAAAATCGTTGGCTGGTGTCTTTCCGAGCGAATTCATTCCGCTAAAGAGTACATATCTCCGATGGCATATGAGAAGATGTATCAGCAAGGCAAAAAGCAGTGAACTCTTCTCTCCACAAAGTCACGATATAAGGGGTATCTTTCCTCTTGAGGAGGGGAAGGGTTTACCAAACCGTTCTCCTTCTCAAGGGGCCACCAAACGAAGTGCGGTAGTAGGGTTTTAAAGTTTTTCTCGATTTTACATGTCTATTTTCTTGACATAATACCAGTATAAGAATTATGTAAGAGGTGACGACACTTCAAATAGTTTTCGTTTTTTCGATTGAGAACCGCTTAGTTAAACAAGGAAATTGAGTTGATTTGTAGAATAGATATTTTAACAGTAAGCAAATCGTAAGAGTACTGAATTTGAAAAGGATTCAAGTATTTATGGTATTCTCCAGCAACATTTTTTAAACGATTTCCCGCTTCTTGATTTTTAGAATCATAAGTAAAAATATGTAAAAAGAGACTGAAAAAAGTTAGAATAAAGTGAAAAGTAATTTTTGTTTGGGGGTTTTACATGTTTGGTGTGCTAGCGTATTTAAAACCATATACGAAATGGATGATACTAGCATGGGGGCTTATGCTTATTGAATTAGCTACTGAGCTGTGGCATCCATTGCTGATGGCAAAAATCATTGACGACGGAATACTGCAACACGATTTTTCTGTCGTCTGGAAGTGGGGGAGCATCATGATGAGCACTTCCCTTATTGCTTTTATGGCTGGAATCGCCAACTCTTTTGTGGCTGCTTACGTTGGTCAAAATTACGGGTTTGCTTTGAGAAATCGTTTATTCGAAAAAGTTCAATCGTTTTCTTTTTCTAATTTTCATCAATTCCCGACGTCTTCTTTAATTACGCGAATGACAAACGATATCACGCAAATCCAAAACACCGTGTTTATGAGTTTGCGTATTATGCTGCGGGCGCCGCTGTTAGTGTTGTTCGGTACGGTGATGGCGCTTTATGTTCATTTTAAACTCGCGCTTATTTTAGTTTTCACGGTTCCGATTTTATTATTGTTTCTTATATGGATGATGAATAAAGGGATGGCATTATTTAAAATGGTGCAGCAAAAACTCGACCAAGTCAATGAAGTGATGCGGGAGAATTTAACGGGAATGAAACTCATTAAAGCAATGATGAGAGGGGAACATGAACAGCGGCGTTTTACAAAAGTGAATGAAGATTTGATGAACCGCACCATTCGATCATTGCAAACCATGGAACTCTCAATGCCTGTTCTGTTATTCGTTATGAACATAGCGATTATCCTTATTCTCTGGTTTGGTGATATAAACATTCAAATAGGCAGCGCAAAAGCAGGAGAGGTGGTAGCGATTGTTAACTATGCTACACGTATTACCTCGGCTTTATCGATTTTTACGTTTATTCTCATCGTTTTTTCCCGAGCCAAAGCATCGGCGCGGCGGGTCTCAGAAGTGCTGGCAGTAAACATCGATTTGTCAGATCGTGAAGAAACTAATTATGAAACAACGATCAAAGAAGGCAAAGTCATATTTGAAGATGTTCACTTCCAATACTCAAATTCTCAAGTTCCCGTTTTAAAAAATATTTCGTTTATTGCCCATCCCGGGGAAACGATTGCCATTTTAGGAGCGACCGGGTCGGGAAAATCTTCTTTATTGCAACTAATTCCGCGGTTGTATGATGTTAATAAAGGTCGGGTTTTGATTGATGGCATCGATGTTCGCGACATGAATCAGGAAATGTTGCGAAAACAAATCGGCTTTGTTCCGCAAGAAGTTTTATTGTTTTCCGGAACGGTGAAAGAAAATATCGCTTTTGGGAAAGAAGACGCTTCAATGGAAGAAATGATAGAAGCAGCGAAACATGCGCAAATTCACGAAACGATTATGAAACTGCCAAACGGATATGATACGATTGTTGGACAAAAAGGTGTGAATCTCTCCGGCGGCCAAAAGCAGCGGCTTTCCATCGCAAGAGCGCTTATACGGAAGCCGAAAATTTTGCTGCTAGATGACAGTACAAGTGCACTCGATTTAAAAACAGAGGCGGAATTATTGAAATCTTTGAAATCATATACATGTACAACGTTCATTGTGACCCAAAAGGTAAGTACGGCCATGAAAGCGGATACGATTTTACTTCTCGATGAAGGGGCTTTATTAGCCAAAGGGAATCACGAATGTTTATCGAAAAGCTGTGCTCTATATCAAAAAATTGTGCAATCACAGCTTAATAGCGAGGAGAAATACATATGTTGAGGCCGCAGCATCATTGGAAAAAAACATCGGAACAAAAAGCAAACAAATTGTTTCGAACATTAAAAAGAATAGCAACACTCCTTTCAAAGCAAAAAGGAATGTTGGCTCTTGTGCTTCTCATGGTTGTCTTCAGCTCTTTTTTAAGTCTGTTTGGCCCTTATTTCATTGGAAAAATCATTGATGAACATATCGTCGTAAAAAAGCAAGACGGGCTCATTCAGTCGCTCATGATATTAGGTGGAGTTTATCTTTTTCTCTCTCTGTCTCTTTTTCTGCAAAATTATTGGATGATTGCGATTGCTCAAAAGACGGTTTATTCGTTAAGAAAACAGCTGTTTGAAAAGTTTCATAAACTCCCAATCCGCTTTTTCGAAGAACGGCAACACGGGGAGCTCATGAGCCGAATCACAAACGATATTGAAAATGTGAGCCAAACATTAAATAGTTCCATTATTCAATTGTTCTCAAGCACTCTTACGCTTGTTGGCGCGGTTATTGTAATGGTTTCGCTAAGTCCGCTGCTGACGGTTTTGACGTTAACAATTGTTCCAATGATGTTCTTTGGCATGAAATGGATTACGAACCGTACGCGGATGTTATTTAAAGAACAGCAGCGCAATTTAGGAGAGCTCAACGGCTTCATTGAAGAATCCATTTCTGGTCAAAAAATCATCAAAATGTTTTCACAAGAAAGACAGACGATTTCTGAATTTCAACAAAAAAACGAAAAGCTCAAACAATCCGGTTTTTGGGCGCAGACGTATTCCGGTTTTATTCCAAAGCTGATGAACGTATTAAACAATATCAGCTTTGCCATCATTGCCGGGATAGGGGGAGTGCTTGCGTTAAAAGGCCTCATTTCAATTGGGGTCATCGTTGTTTTCGCGGAATATTCACGACAGTTTACCCGGCCTCTTAACGACCTTGCCAACCAATTTAATATGTTGCTGTCGGCGATGGCCGGGGCGGAACGAGTTTTTGAAATTATCGATATGGAAGAGGAAGAAGACAACGAAGAGGCCATTCATTTACGAAACATAAAAGGAGAAGTGGAATTTCGCCACGTTTCGTTTTCATATGAAAAAAGACAGGAGACGATACGCGAGATTCATTTTCATATTTCTCCTGGTGAAACGGTGGCATTAGTCGGTCCGACAGGAGCAGGAAAAACAACGATTATTAACCTTCTTTCCCGCTTTTATGACCCGGATAGCGGACAGGTGTTTATTGACGGCTACGATATCAAACATATTAAAAGAGCGAGTCTTAGACAGCATATAGCGTTCGTTTTACAAGATACGTTCCTTTTTCAAGGGACGATTCGAGAAAATATTCGTTACAGCAGGCTAAATGCCAGTGACAAAGACGTGGAAGAAGCAGCCAAATTAGCGAATGCCCATTCGTTTATTATGAAGCTTCCAAACGGGTACGATACTGTTTTAAACGAAGAAGGAAGCGGAATCAGCCAAGGGCAAAAACAGCTTTTGGCGATTGCCAGAGCGATTTTAGCCAACCCGTCCATCTTAATCTTAGACGAAGCGACAAGCAGTATTGATACAGTAACGGAGCTGAAAATACAAGAAGCGTTACAGCGGCTCATGAAAGGGAGAACAAGTTTTGTCATCGCCCATCGCTTAAATACGATTCGAAACGCTGACCAAATTATTGTGCTTCACGAAGGACGCATTGTTGAAAAAGGCACCCATCATTCATTGTTAAAAGCAAAAGGGTTTTATTACGAACTGTATCATGCTGGTACCGATCAATTTAACATTTCAAGGGGAAGATAAAAATTTTTCTGTAAAAAATGAACAAGGAAAACGCTGTTTCCATTCGTTCTCAAACGTGATGTAAAACATTTGTATGTAATAATGTTTTATTTGGCAATGAAGAGGCACATTTTTGATTGCGATGGATGATGCGGAAACATATATTAAGTATGAAGGTGAAGCAGGAAATGAGGGGGAATAATAGAATATAAAACAATCATTGACAAATTAAGCAATCGAACACCGACTTTGTTAGGACATGAACAGTTCGGTAAATTCGCAGTACTTTTACCGTTAATCGAAAAAGACGATGAGCTTCACGTCTTATTTGAAGTCAGAGCGTTTCATTTAAACAGGCAGCCTGGAGAAATCTGCTTTCCCGGTGGAAAAATTGATCTAAATGACAAAAATGCCCAAGAAGCAGCCATTCGGGAGACAGTCGAAGAATTAGGGATTGAAAAAACGAGCATTATTAACATTTTTCCTTTAGATTATATCGTGTCTCCTTTTGACACGATCATTTATCCATTTGTTGCTACGATTAGTCATCCTGACAAGATGAAACCGAATAAAGAGGAAGTCGCTGAAATATTTACTGTTCCGTTATCCTTTTTTCAACAAACGGCGCCGGAAGTTTATCACGTCCACTTCAAAGTAGAACCTGAAGCGAATTTTCCGTTTGACAGGATTCCGAACGGAGAAAATTATAATTGGCGCGCCCGAAAAATGGATGAGCACTTTTATTATTATGAAAATAAAGTCATTTGGGGGTTAACGGCAAGGATTATTTACCATTTTATTGAATTGATTAGGAAGGATTGAATGAATCCATTGGCAAGGATATAGCGATGGAAACATTAAACATTTTCAATTCAAATATGTTACGAAAATAAAATAGAACAAAACTAAACAACGTCAACTAGAAACAGGAGGAGAGCCTTATGAAAGCACAACGAGGCATTCGTCGTATTAAGACAGTGCAGTACCAAACAAACAGCCCAATTCACCAGAATGGTTTTGTTTTAGAACCGGGAAATTGGCAAGAATACGACCCGTTCTTAATGCTTGCCGAAGATTTTTTTCAAAGAGGAACGTTCGATCTTCATCCGCATCGCGGCATTGAAACGGTGACATATGTGATTGATGGGGTGCTTGAACATTTTGACAATAAAGCAGGTTATGGAAAACTGGAGCCGGGAGATGTGCAATGGATGACAGCTGGGAGAGGTGTCATTCATAAAGAAGACCCAGCACCTGGTTCTACTGTGCATAGCCTGCAGTTATGGATTAACTTGCCGAGCGCGAAAAAAATGACTGAGCCTCGTTATCAAAATTTAAAAAGTAAGGATATGCCTGTGCGTAAAGAAGAAGGGGCTATTATTCGAGTTTTTTCTGGTTCATCAAAAGGAGTACAGGCTTCAACCCTTAATCATGTTCCTGTTACGATGGTAGAAATGTTGCTAGAGCCAGGAGCGAGTGTTGTACAAGATTTGCCGGGAAGTTATAACGGCTTTCTTTATATTTTAGAAGGAAGCGGAACTTTTGGGATCGATGAAACAGAAGGACATAAAGGACAAGTGTTATTTTTAAGTTCAGCGGACGGAGCTTCCGAGAGCGAAATTAAAATCACTGCTAAAGAAAAACTTCGCATTCTCCTGTATGCAGGTGAGCCAATAAATGAACCCGTTGTCGCATACGGACCGTTTGTCATGAATACAAAAGAAGAGATTCGTCAAGCTATTCTTGATTATCAAACAGGGAAGTTCGATGAATGAATATGAAGGTCCCAGCCCGTGATTTTATTCTTCGTGTTTTTTACGGAAATCAACATTTGCAATTTAACTAAATTCTGTTTTCAACTAATGAAATAGACTTAGTGAAGAAAGAAAAGTGAGGATCACTCATAAGGTAGAACATTTCCTTAGATTAATCCTTATTTACAATTTACATAAAGATTGGAAGATATTTCATTATGAATGATCGCTACTGTCACACCCAGGCGTTTACGTTTCTTGCCTGGGCTTCTTTTTACTGTTATGTGGGTTTATGTTCATCAGTTTGGACAATATGATACTGGTGCTAGTATAGTTTTATGGACAACATACTTTTTCAACACCTTGCACATAACCCTCTCAAATGGGGTTATTTAGTTTTTGTAGGAAAATCAGGTTTATCATTTTTCGGAAGATTGTATATACTATGTATATACATTTTGGTTGGGGGGTGATATAATGAACTCAAAGGAACATTTAGAAAGCAAAATAAACCAAAGTAAAGGAGGGGACTACATGTCTACAGTTGTTGCTCAAAAATGGGGAAACAGTTTGGGCATTCGTATCCCAAAAGATGTTGCTGATCAAATAGGGATTAAACAAGGTTCCGAAATAGAATTAAATGTGATTGGAAATGAAGGGATCATCACATTAAAACCAAAAAGAACACGTAAGAAATACACACTGGAAGAACTAATATCACAGATTACACCTGAAAATCGACACGAAGAAATTGATTTCGGTATAGAAGGGCGTGAATTGATTTAATGTCAGCAGACGTACCAGAGAGAGGCGATTTCGTTGTTTTAAACTTCAATCCACAAGCTGGGCATGAGCAGGCTAGGAGAAGGAATGCGATTGTTTTATCGCCTAAAGAATTCAATCAAGCAACAGGATTTATAGCTGTTTGTCCGATTACCACTCAAAAGAAGGGTTACCCTTTCGAAGTGGATTTACCAAAAGAAGGAATATCTCTTGGTGGCGATGGCTATCCAATAACAGGGGTAGTTTTAACTGATCAAATTAAATCATTGGATTGGAAAGCTCGTCATCTAAAAATTTTAAAGAAGTATAATCCAGAAGATGCACAAATTGAAGAAATAGATAAAATAATTGATGAATGCCTAGCGAAAATAGAAACATATCTGACTTGAAATAATCCTTTCTCTTTCAGAAAGGGTTATTTTTTACTTTAAAGTTTCTTGATAATTGTTGAAAAGCTAATTTTAGTTGGTCAGGTGTCGAAAAAACGAAATTAGTAAGTTGGTCGTTTTTATTTTAATTGCGGAAGTTGTGAGTCAAATTGGCATTTTGTTTGCTTACTTTTGTCATTAAATCCACAAGAAAAATGAGTCCAGTAAACGGTTCAACATAGCAAAAAACTAGTCCTATCAAGGAGTTGATTCTTTAATGGCTGGCGCAAGTACATCTTTTGGTGATGAACTAGTAAAAATATGATTTAAACAACCAAGTGATATGTAAAAGCGGGCGAAACATTTGATACAATGAAGAAATAACAAATGAACAGGAGGGAAGAACGATGTTGTTTGAAAACGATCAACCAGATGCTTGCTTCTAAGACGGGGCAAGCGCACGTTCCGTCTTGTGGAAAAAAGAAAAAAGACGGAGGGAAAGAGATGAGAAAAACGTTTTTCGGTTCGTTGTATTTGTCGCTTGCTGCGAGCATTTGGGGTGGCATGTATGTCGTAAGTAAATATGTGCTCGATTACGTTCCGCCATTTACGCTCGTATGGTTTCGTTATGCAATTGCTTTTTTTGTATTATGGGCAATTTTACAGGTGCAACGTGTTCCGGTGCCAAAAGAAAAAGAAGATTGGAAGCATATCATATCGATTGGGATCGTCGGGTATGTCGTTTCTATTTCATTACAGTTTGTCGGGACGAAATGGTCGGATGCGCATACGGCTTCGCTCATTACTTCCGCAACACCTGCCTTCATTGTCATTTTTGCTCGTTGGATGTTAAATGAAGCGCTAACGTTACGAAAACTAAGTGCGCTTCTGCTTGCGACGGCAGGGGTTGTTGTCGTTGTTGGATTTGGTGGAGGGGAGACGACCTCGTTTTTTGGAAACGTGCTACTCGTTGGAGCAGCAGTAACGTGGGCGCTTTTATCGGTGCTTGTCAAAATCGCATCGGATCGCCTGCCGGTATTAGTCATGACGACTTATGCGATTTTTGTCGCATGGATTGGTACAACACCGATGATGGTATGGGAATGGTGGCGAGTGACGCCTGTAACTTTTTCGTTTCCTGTTGTGCTTGGGGTCGTTTATCTCGGCGTTGTATCAACCGCAGGGGCGTTTTTTCTTTGGAATAAAGGGATGGAAATGATGGATGCTAGTATCGGTTCGCTCTTTTTCTTTTTCCAGCCGCTTGTCGGTTCTTTGTTCGGTTGGCTTTTTTTACATGAGCAATTACATGCTTCATTTTGGATTGGTGGAGCGTTGATCGTTATCGGGGTCGTTATTGTCGTTTTTCGAAAAAAGCAAGTGTAAAAGATGTAAGGTGTCCGAGCATGTTGGACACCTTTGTTATATGATCGTATATACGGTTAACACAAGCACGGAGACGAACACGACACCCATGACGTTCGCACCGAGCCAAGAGGCGAGAACAGCGCTTGTAAAACCGAAGATACCGAACCACGGATCGTCTTGAATAAGAAATATCCCCGGAATGATTAAAGCGCCAAGCGTAGCGTACGGGACGTTGCGCAATACACCGCGCCAAAACGGTGGCAAGTTGATGCGATGAAAAACGGTCAACGGGAGCATGCGCGGAATGTATGTGACAATGCCCATGCCGAGAATAATGAAAAAAATGTCACTGTGCATATGTTGTCTCCTTTCTTTTTTCCCCAATCCATTGGATGAATATCGCTGACACAATCGTTGCGATGACGATCGCCCATCCTTTTGGAACATGAAGCCATAATAAAAGCATGCAGTTGATGGCGCCTGCGCAAACCGCAAGCCAAAGCGCTTTTCGCTCCGTTTTAACAGCAGGAATTAACAGCCCGACAAACATCGCATATAAGGCGATAGATAAGCTCACTTGCACACTTTCTGGTAAATAAGCGCCGACGATATGCCCGATCGCAGAGTTGATTACCCAACTGCTGTAGGAAATGAAAATGAGTCCGAACATATACGAAGCAGAGACGGTTCCTTCTTTCATCGCAGCGACAGAAAACGTTTCATCCGTAATGCCGAACGCATATAGCGCTTTTTTCCAAAGCGGATCGTGTTCTGCCTTTTCATTGAGTGATGCGGACATTAAAAAATGCCGAATGTTTAAAATAAACGTCGTCAAAATGATTTCAAACGGACCGGTGCCAAGAGATAGTAAATTGAGCGAAATGTATTGGGCTGCCCCTGCAAATACAATCATGCTCATAAGCGTCGTTTCTACGATGGAAAGCCCTGTGGACTTTGCTAACAAACCGAACGTGAGCGCTACAGGCGCATATCCGATCGCGATGGCGACTCCTGATTTTATACCGTGCCGAAACATATACATCCCCCCTTCTTTTGTATTTTCATAAAATTTTTTCTATTTCGCAAGGGATATGTAGTAAACGGTGAAACTTTTTTTCTTGCTTCCCGTATAGTAAGCTATCCGATTTAAAGGAGAGGATAACAATGTTAAAAAAATTGCTTGAACTGCTTTTACACAAAAACATGCATAAACATCGTTACAGCAGCAGCGATCGTTATACGTACCGTCCGCATCGCCATCCGTCGCAATACGGTTATAAGCATTACAAGAAAAAACACCGTAGCCACAGCATCTTCTCAAGCTTTTTTGGCAGTTCATGATTTTTTTCCATCAGCCATATCGAAACGGAACGGTTGTAAACGGTCGATACGTCATTGAAAAGCAGCTTGGCGAAGGAAGTTACGGGGTAGCATACGTGGCACGTGATGAACAAACGAAGGAGCTCGTCGTTTTAAAGCAAATGAAGCGAACGAAAACAAAGAAACGGCGGGCATCGTTTGAACGAGAAGCGCATATCTTAAAAAAGCTCAATCATCCACAAATTCCGAAGTTGTACGATTCGTTTGACGTGCGCGGCACGTTGCATCTTGTCATGGAATATATCGATGGAGATACGATCGAGACGCTTATTTTTCAAAAAAATAAAACGTACGATGAAAAAGAAGCGTTTTCGCTATTGGCGGATGTGTTACGTGTCGTGCAATACATTCACGCGCACGGCATTGTGCATCGTGATTTGCGTATTCCGAACATCGTTTTTCGTAATGGGGTTGTGTATGTCCTTGATTTCGGTCTTGCGCGCTTTTTACATGAAAAAAACGAACGGTTGTTCACGCTTGAACAGCGGCTAAGGCGAAGCATTCATGTAAAAAGCGACATATACGCCCTCGGTCATTTTTTACTGTTTTTGTTATATTCGGCTTACGAGCCAAAAGAGGGCGAAGAAAAAAGCTGGGAAGAGGAGCTATCGCTCACAAAAGAAGCACGCCACGTGTTGCGACGCATGTTGCAGCTTGATAGACCGTATGCGTCTGTTAAGCACTTAGCCATGGATGTTGCACGGATCGTTCAGTAGGCGTTTAGTGGCGCCTATTTTTTATGTTTTTCAAGTTCGCGTTTCGCACGAATAAAAGCTACAAGCTGCATCACTTCGTCTTCCGTTAACTGTTCGCCGTCTACGGTCATATGAAACGTCGCATTCGTTAGCTCAATGGTTGGCTGTTCTTGATCTGTTACCCCAAGCAAATAATCCGTTGTTGTACGAAACAAAATAGCGAGTTCTTTCACTGCTTCTAACGACGGTTGGCGATATCCTGATTCATAGCCTGCGTACGTGCTTTTAGCGATATTGAGTTGATCGGCAATATATTGCAATGACCATTGCCTCTTTTTTCGCAACTCCGATAATCGTTTGGAAATCATCGCGTGTCTCTCCCTTTCTTTCAATGTTCGCAAAACGAATAAAAACACTTGTGATTTTCTTTTTTTCTGCATATAATGAAAATAAAAGTACGCGAATCGCGAACGATTTTATTTATAGTTTACACTACATGACACAAAGAATACAATAGATGACTTAAAATCGCCATATTTGAGGTGACGATGATGAAAAAAATTTTGTTGCTTGCGACAGGCGGCACAATTGCTTCGGTGCCGAGCGAAGAAGGATTGACACCGAAACTAACCGCAAAAGAATTAACAAGCTACATTACGATCGAAAACCAGCCGTATCGATTACATAGTCAAATTTTAATGAACATCGACAGCACGAATATGCAGCCAGAACATTGGCGAGACATTGCGGAGGCGATTTATACACATTACGACCAATACGATGGGTTCGTCGTCACACATGGGACAGATACGATGGCGTATACGGCGGCCGCGTTGTCATATATGCTTCAAAATAGCCAAAAGCCAATCGTCTTGACCGGTTCACAAGTGCCGATCGGATTTCCGAAGACGGATGCGAAAAAAAATATACGCGATGCGCTCCGTTTTGCGTGTGAAGACGTCGGAGGGGTGTTCGTCGTCTTCGATGGGCGCGTCATTTTAGGAACGAGAGCAGTCAAAATGCGGACGAAAAGTTATGACGCATTTGAAAGCATTAACCATCCATACGTCGCTTATATTCATGGAGAAACGATTCATTATCAATATGAGCTACAAAAGCCAAATGGGCACGTGCAGTTTGATTCGTCGCTTTGCCCGGACGTGTTTTTATTGAAACTTCATCCAGGGACAAAACCAGAAATATTCGATTACATTCGCCACTTATACCGCGGGGTGATTATTGAAAGCTTTGGCAGCGGTGGTGTACCGTTTCAAGGGCGCAATTTGTTGCCGAAAATTAAGCAACTCATCGACGACGGAATGGCAGTTGTCATTACGACGCAATGTTTAGAAGAAGGGGAAGATTTAACATTATATGAAGTTGGACGGAAAGTGGCGCAAAATACAGTTATTTTATCAGGAGATATGAATACGGAAGCGATCGTACCGAAACTGATGTGGGCGTTAGGAAAAACGACCAATTTGATGGAAATTAAAAACATGATGGAAACGCCAATCGCAAACGACATGACAACAAAACATGAAGAAAGTTGGGATGCATAGATGTTAGAAACAAAAGCAGTACGACTTGAACGAGATTTGCTTGGCGAAAAAGAAATTCCATACGATGCGTATTACGGCATTCAAACGATGCGCGCCGCAGAAAACTTCCCGATTACCGGGTATCGTCTCCATCGCGAACTCATTCAAGCGATGGCGATCGTGAAAAAAGCGGCGGCGCTTGCGAATATGGAAACGGGGCAACTTGATCGTCGCATCGGTGAAGCGATCGTAAAAGCGGCAGATGAAGTGATCGCAGGACAATGGCACGATCAATTTATCGTCGACCCGATTCAAGGTGGCGCAGGAACATCGATCAATATGAACACGAACGAAGTGATCGCGAATCGCGCACTCGAATGGTTAGGAGAGCGAAAAGGAAATTATCATATCATTAGCCCAAATACGCACGTCAACATGTCGCAATCGACAAACGACGTTTTCCCGACAGCGATTCATATTGCAGTGTTAAAGATGGTGAACCAATTACTTCAGACGATGAAACGTATGCACGATGTGTTCGCCGATAAAGCGAAACAGTTTGATCATGTCATTAAGATGGGACGGACGCATTTACAAGATGCCGTTCCGATTCGGCTCGGACAAGAATTTGAAGCGTATCGTCGCGTCGTCAAGCGCGATATGGAGCGCATTGCCCATTCGCGCCAACATTTGTACGAAGTCAATATTGGTGCAACGGCGGTCGGAACGGGATTAAATGCCGATCCGGTCTATATTGAACGCGTCATTTTTCATCTCGTTCGTTTGACCGACTTGCCGCTTGTGCGCGCAGAACATCTCGTTGATGCGACACAAAATACAGATGCGTATACAGAAGTATCAGCTGCCTTAAAAATATGTATGATCAACATGTCGAAAATCGCAAACGATCTTCGTCTCATGGCGTCTGGTCCGCGGGCAGGGCTTGGAGAAATTACGTTGCCTGCTCGTCAGCCGGGATCGTCGATTATGCCAGGGAAAGTGAATCCGGTTATGGCGGAAGTCGTCAACCAAGTGGCGTTTCAAGTGATCGGTAATGACCAAACGATTTGCTTAGCGTCAGAAGCAGGACAGCTAGAGCTAAACGTCATGGAACCGGTGCTTGTGTTTAACTTACTTCAGTCGCTTCATATGATGGACAACGTCTTTCGTGTGTTTACAGACTATTGTTTAGCTGGCATTGAAGCGAACGAAGAGCGAATGAAGCAACACGTCGAAAATAGCATCGGCGTCATTACAGCTGTCAATCCGTACATCGGTTATGAAGCGGCATCGCGCATCGCGAAAGAAGCGCTTCATACGGGAAAATCCGTGCGCGAGCTATGCTTGGAGTACGATTTGTTGAATGAAAAGCAATTACATGATATTTTAGACCCGTATGCGATGACAAGTCCGGGCATTGCAGGGAAATAACATGAAGCGATAGAGAAAAGGAAGGGTACAACATGTCAAGCGGAGCAAACATGCACATTACGATTCGACTACAATTTGCGAAAAACGTCGTTTCTTTTAGCGACATTGCCACCGCCATTGGACAAGCTGGTGGAGATATTGTCGGCATTGACGTCATTTCTTCAAGCAAAACGCATACCGTGCGCGATATTACGGTGAGCGTTCTTGATTCGAAGCACGCCGACGTTGTCGTCGATACGTTGCGAAAAACGACAGGCGTGAAAGTTATTCACGTTTCTGACCGCACGTTTTTAATGCATATCGGCGGAAAAATTGAAGTGAAATCGAAAATTCCGATTAAAACGCGTGACGATTTGGCGCGCGTATATACGCCGGGAGTGGCGCGCATATGTACGGCGATTGCCGAAGATCCAACAAAAGCGTATTCGTTAACGATTAAACGAAATACGGTGGCGGTCATTTCAGACGGAACAGCAGTATTAGGACTTGGGGACATTGGACCGCATGCGGCGATGCCGGTCATGGAAGGAAAAGCGATGTTGTTTAAACAACTCGCGGGCGTCGATGCGTTTCCGATTTGTTTAGATACGAAAGATACAGATGAAATTGTGCAAATCGTCAAAGCGATCGCCCCGGCGTTTGGCGGCATTAATTTAGAAGATATCGCTGCCCCACGTTGTTTTGAAATTGAAGAGCGGTTGAAACAAGAGCTCGATATTCCTGTTTTTCATGATGACCAGCACGGTACAGCCGTTGTCTTGCTTGCAGGTTTATTCAATGCGTTAAAAATTGTAGATAAAAAGATTGAAGATATTAAAGTTGTTTTAACAGGCATCGGCGCGGCAGGCATCGCCTGCACAAAAATATTGTTAGCAGCGGGTGTGAAAAACATTATCGGTGTTGATCGTCAAGGGGCGATTCATCGTGGCGTACAATACGACAATCCGTATTGGAACGAATATGCGCAACTCACAAATCCAGAAAATATAAGCGGTTCGCTTTCCGATGTCATCGTTGGAGCGGACGTCTTTATCGGCGTGTCGGCACCGGGTATTTTAACGGTAGAAGATGTGAAAAAGATGGCGAAAGACCCGATCGTGTTTGCGATGGCCAACCCTGTGCCAGAAATTGATCCAGAGCTTGCGGAACCGTATGTGCGCGTCATGGCAACCGGACGTTCCGATTATCCGAATCAAATCAACAACGTCCTTTGCTTCCCGGGCATTTTCCGCGGAGCACTTGATTGCCGCGCCATTGAAATTAACGAAGAAATGAAGCTCGCTGCAGCCGAAGCGATCGCTTCTGTCGTCACCGAAGAAGAATTAAGCGAAACGTACATTATCCCAAGCGTCTTTAACAACAAAGTCGCAGAACGCGTGCGCGAAGCCGTTATGAAAGCTGCATACAAAACCGGCGTCGCCCGCAAAGACGATATGATGTTCCGATAAAAACATGGCGTCATTGGGCCATGTTTTTTCATTTCAAGTTTAATCGTTTGTATCGTACCTATGAGAAATGGAAACGCCAGCTTTTATGTGCTGGCTTTTTTCGTATATTTGACAAGTACCATTTTACTTTTTCTTCAAAATTCGCTATAATATGAAGTAGAAGACATCTTTCTTTCCGATTGTGGTAAAGTAAGATGTTTTTTTTCATGGAGATATTGATTTCACAACGAAATGGAGGGATTTCTGATGAAGAAATACGCCATTGTGTATTGTGAACATCAATTCGGTTCCATGGATGGAAAAACAGCGAATGGGCTTGTGCGCGATTCGGGATTGTATGAAATCGTGGCAGTTATTGATTCAACAAAAGCTGGTCAAGATGCGGGAGAAGTGCTTGATCAAAAGAAAAATGGCATTCCAATTTGTAAAAACCTTCAAGATGCAATAGCCTCCGCAAAAGAAAAACCGAACTACTTCATCTTAGGAATTGCTCCAGCGAACGCTTTTCTTCAAAAAGAGGAACGTCAAGTGATCATCGAAGCCATGGAAGCAGGCATGCATATTATTAATCCACTTCAAGAGTTTTTGACAGAAGATGAAGAAATGATGGCGCTAGCGAAGCGCTACGGAGTCACGATTCGTGATATTCGCAAACCGCGTCCGAAAAAAGAATGGACGTTATTTACGGGACGTATTTTGCAAGTGAAAACGCCCGTTGTGGCGGTGCTCGGAACAGACGGCGCGTGCGGAAAGCGGACGACCGCGATGATCGTCGCAAAAGAAATGCAAAAGCGTGGTTATAAAGCCGCGTTTGTTGCGACAGGGCAAACAGGCTTAATTCAAGGCGCTTCGTACGGATTTGCGATGGATGCGTTTCCGCTCCAATATATGATCGGCGAACTTGAGCGTGAAGTTGTGCGCGCATATGAAACAGAACGACCGGACATGATTATCGTAGAAGGGCAAGGGGCGCTTAGCCATCCAGCGTACGTCAGCTCGGCTGGCATTTTAAAAGGGGCGCGGCCACAAGCCGTTATTTTACAACACCCACCGAAGCGAAAAGTGCTTGGCGATTTCCCGTTTGTCGAAATGCCTACGGTCGAAAGTGAAATTGGATTAATTGAACATTTTGGAAAAACAAAAGTTGTTGCGATTACGTTAAACCATGAAGGTATGACAGATGACGAATTAAAACGAACAATTGACGAGTACGAACGAAAATTCCGTATGCCTGTCACCGATGTATTAAAATACGGAGCCGACAAAGTCGTTGATCGTCTCATTGACTATTTCCCATCTCTACAAAAACATGAGGTGGCCGTATCATGACGCCGAGAGTCGAAATTGACTTGCGGAAAATTCGTCATAATGCTAAAACGTTGAAAAAATGGTGCGAAGAAAAAGGAATTCAAATGACCGCTGTCGTCAAAGGGGTAAACGGAGATGTGGAAATTGCCCGCACCCTTGTCGATAGTGGCGTGACAAGCTTAGCAGACACAAAAATTGAACGTATCGCAAAGTTAAAATCAACGCACATTCCAGCCACATATATGCTTATTCGCACGCCTGCGTTAAGCGAAGTAAGCGAAGTCGTTCGACATGTCGATGTGAGCGCACAATCGGAAATCGACGTCGTGCGTGCCATTTCAGCAGAAGCGGTGAAGCAAAATAAAACGCATGCGATTATCGTTATGGTTGAAATGGGCGACTTGCGCGAAGGGGTTATGCCTGAAGATGTGCCGGCGTTTATTGAACAAGTACGTCAGTTGCCGAACATTCAACTTGCTGGGATTGGGGCGAATTTTGCTTGCTTTGGCGGCATTATTCCGACAGAGCAAAAAATGCGTGAGCTTTCGTCACTTGCGAAACATATTCAAAAAGAGTATACGTTATTTTTACCGTACGTATCCGGTGGCAATTCCGCGAACTATTATTGGTTAAAACAAACGGCAGACGCCGGTTGCATTAACCATTTACGATTAGGTGAAGCCATTTTTTTAGGGCGTGAAACGATTCGTGGCGCAGCCATCCCCGGCCTATATCAAGATGCGTTTTGCCTCGTGGCAGAAGTCATTGAAGTGAAAACGAAACCGTCTGTTCCGTACGGTGTACAAAGCCGCAATGCATTTGGCGAAGCGCCGACGTTTCCAGAGCGCGGCATGATGAAACGCGCCATCGTCGGCATCGGTCGCCAAGATGTAAACGTCAACGGATTAACGCCGCTTGCGCCCGTTGATATCATCGGCTCAAGCAGCGATCATATGATTATTGATGCCACACGTACCGACATTCAAGTCGGCGACCATATTCGCTTTGCGGTTAATTACAGTGCGATGATTTCACTTATGACGTCTCCATACGTTCAAAAAACGTATGTACAAACAGATGAAAAAAACGGGCGTTTCCCGACAAAAACATCGGCGTAAAAAGCTAGCGTGTTCGGCGCTGGCTTTTTATATTTTCAACATCTCGATTGTTGTGGCACGTTTCATAACAAACCGAGTGTATGGCAAATGTGTTGGGCTGAACGAATCAACAATTATGACGAATCAAAATAACTGTTTTTGTATCTTTAAAAAAAACGTTGTAAAACGCTTTCATTTTCATGTATAATACCACTAAACCGGTTTATGAACTAAATCGATTTAGTAAAGGGGAAAGAATGCATTGCGAAAAGTTACGATGGCTGATGTAGCGAAACTAGCAAATGTTTCAAAAAGTACAGTGTCGCAATATTTAAACAAAAGATATGAATATATGAGTGAGGAAACGAAAAAGCGCATTGCAGAGGCGATTGAGCAGTTACAGTATCGCCCGAATGTCATTGCTCGCAGTTTAAAGCAAAAATCAACAGCGACGATCGGCGTTATCGTTTTTAACATTTTACATATGTTGACGACGCAAGTGTTGCGAGCGATTGAAGATATGTGCCAACAACATGGTTTTCATGTCATCGTCTGTAATACAGATGATGATCCTGAAAAAGAAAGACAATATATTGATATGCTATGGGCGAAGCAAGTGGATGGTTTTATCATTTTCCCAACAGGAAAAAACGTAGATTTGTATAAAAAAATGATTGAAGCGCGTCTCCCGCTCGTATTTGTTGACCGAACCGTTGAGGGAGTCGACGCAGATGCGGTTTTATTAGATAATGAACGAGCTGTGCAGTTAGCTGTACGCTACCTCGTTGATCAAGGATATAAACATATTGGGCTTGTCGCACCGCCGTTTGCGCCTCATGTCGTTCCGCGAGTGGAACGGATCGCAGCATTTCAGCGTGCATTACGCGAGGCTCGTCTTCCTGTCGAAAAAGAATGGATTATCGCTGAACGAGTGAATCATATTTCGGAGCGATTAGACGTGCTTCTTCATCAAAATAAACTGCCTGAAGCGATATTTGCGATTAATGATTTAACGTTAATGGAAGTATTGACATTCACTAAAAACCATCAACTCACGATTCCGAACGATGTAGCGATTATTAGCATTGACGACATTCCATTCGCATCTGTTTACACCCCTTCATTAACAACGATTGCCCAACCGACGTTTGAGATGGGAAAAAAGGCGGCAGAACGGTTGTTTATGCAAATGAATGGCGAGACTTCGCCACAAATGTTTCGGTTTGCTCCAAAGTTAATAGAAAGGGATTCAGCGAAGAAAAGAGGAGATAACGATGGATAGTAACCAAGTAGTCATCGGAGTAGATATTGGTACAACAAGCACAAAAGCTGTCATTTTTGAAGAAGATGGGCGTATTCGAGCGATGCATGCGGTTGAATATCCGATGCTTCATCCTCAACCCGGATGGGCGGAACAAGACCCTCACGTCCTTTTTTCAGCGATGATGCAAAGTATACGAGGGGCGATATACAAAGGGGGCGTTTCATCGGAACGAGTGAAGGCGGTCGGGCTGAGTGTAGCGATGCATTCGCTCATGCTAGTCGATGATCATCATCGCCCGTTGACGAATTGTATCATTTGGACGGACAATCGCAGCAACAAGCAAGCTGAACAGTTGCGAGCAAGTGAAAAAGGGATAGACATATATAGAAAAACAGGAACACCTATTCATCCGATGTCGCCGCTTGCTAAGTTAATGTGGTTTAAAGAGCATATGCCACACGTATTCGAACGCACACATAAGTTTATTTCTATTAAAGAATATGTGTTATACCAATGGTTTCAACAATATGTTGTCGATTATTCAATTGCCTCAGCTACCGGCTTATTTTCTTTACAGACGTTTGATTGGGATGAAGAAATTTTGCAATTCCTTCATATTGATCGTCAGCAACTATCGCAACTTGTCCCAACGACATATACACTACGGGGGATGGACAAAAAATGGGCGGAACAGCTTGGAATTTCCCGAAATACGCCTGTTGTTATCGGCGCAAGTGATGGTGTACTCGCAAACGTCGGGGTCGGCGCAGTACTTCCTCATGAGGCGGCAATTACGATTGGAACAAGCGGTGCGGTACGAACGATTTCATCCGTTCCAAAAACGGACGAAAGAGGGAGGACGTTTTGTTATGTGTTGACGGAAAATGAATGGGTCGTTGGGGGGCCGACAAATAATGGCGGCATTTTACTTCGATGGTTGCGCGATGAATTTGGGGCGCAAGAAAAAGAAGTCGCAAAACGGCTCGGGATCGATCCGTACGATTTATTGACGCAATATGCGGCACGTGTACCCGCAGGGGCAGAAGGGTTGTTATTTTTACCGTTTTTGTCAGGGGAGCGAGCACCCTATTGGGATGCACATGCACGTGGGACATTTTTCGGCATTAGTTTGCAACATAAGCGTGAACATTTTATTCGTGCTGTCATGGAAGGGGTTTGTATGAGCGTCTTTTCCGTTGCCCTTGCGGTTCGGGATGTCATCGGACCGTTATCAGAAATTCGGGTGTCGGGCGGATTTGCGAAATCGCCGTTTTGGCGCCAAATGTTGTGCGATATGATGGGGAAAGAGTTGCTCGTCCCAGAGACGCATGAAGCCTCTGCGCTAGGGGCAGCAGCACTAGCGCTTTATGCGCAAGGTGATATTTCATCGCTTCAAGAAGTAAAATCGTGGTTGCGTATTTCATCGCGCCATGAGCCGAATGAACAACATACAGCGATATATGCGGAACTATTTGATTTGTATACAAGATTATATATGAAGTTAAAAGATGAGTTTCCAATCATCTCTTCGTTTCAAAGTAAATATGTATAACTAAGGGGGTGATTTACTTCACAACTAAATCGGTTTAGTAAATGTAAGCGTTTACTGGATAATAAAAAACAAAGGGGAGCGGAGAATATGGCATCGTCTTCGTTAATTTTAATTGTTATCGCTGGAATTAGTTTGTTATTATTTCTTATTATTCGCTCGAAGTTGCATGCGTTTGTTGCGCTATTGCTCGTTAGCTTACTCGTTGGCATTGCGGCAGGGATGCCACTAAAGAATGTGATCGAGTCCATTCAAAACGGAATGGGGGGAACGCTTGGATTTGTTGCTGTCGTCGTCGGATTAGGTGCGATGTTCGGTCAAATGCTTGAGGCGTCTGGGGGAGCAGAGCGTTTAGCACAAACGTTAATGAAAAAGTTTGGCGAAAGTAAAGCGCAGTGGGCGCTTGGAATTACGGGATTTTTCGTTGCGATCCCTGTATTTTTCGACGTTGGCTTTATTATTCTTGTGCCGATCGTTTACGGGTTGGCGAAAAAGACAGGTCGTTCGCTTTTGTATTATGGCATTCCTTTGCTCGCTGGTTTGGCGGTGACGCATAGTTTTATCCCTCCAACGCCTGGGCCGATTGCGGTGGCGAATTTAATCGGGGCTGATTTAGGTTGGGTCATTTTATTTGGATTTATTGCAGGTATTCCTGCGATGATTGTGGCAGGACCGCTATTTGGAAAGTATATTTCACAAAAAATTCATGCTTCCATTCCGCCATACATGGAATGGAAAGAACATGAGGATGAAAAAGATTTGCCAAGCTTTAGTTTAATTGCAACGATCATTCTTATTCCGTTGTTGCTTATTTTGATGAATACAGTTTCAGGTGTTGTGTTGCCAGAAAAAAGTACGCTTCGATCGTTTTTCACGTTTTTAGGACATCCGTTTGTTGCTTTAACGATCGCTACGTTGCTTGCTTTTTATTTCTTAGGACGAAAGCGCGGTCTTTCTAAACAACAAGTACAAGATATTGCGACAAAGGCGTTAGAACCAGCGGGAATTATCATTCTTGTCACAGGTGCTGGTGGAGTGTTTAAGCAAATTTTAGTCGATTCAGGCGTCGGCAAAGTGCTTGCTGATATGATGGCAACATCTTCGTTACCACCAATCGTTCTTGCATTTATTATCGCAGCGCTTGTCCGCATTTCACAAGGATCAGCAACGGTGGCAATGGTCACCTCTGCCGGATTAATGGCACCGTTTATTGAGACGCTAGGCTTGACAGGGCCAATATTGGGGTTAATTACCATTGCGATTGCGGCAGGGGCAACGATTCTTTCACACGTCAACGACTCTGGTTTTTGGCTTGTGAATCGCTACTTTGGCCTAGAAGTGAAAGATACGTTAAAGTCATGGACAGTAATGGAAACGATCATCGCTTTCGTCGGTTTCTTAGTTGTATTTGTTATTAGTTGGTTTGTGTAAGATGACATGGAAGGATTGCGATTACGGAAGATGGGGCTGACTCAAAAGGTCGCCTTTTTCCAAGGAAGATACAATATATAGTTTTATAAAGATATTCCCTGCGTATATATAGGTATAACAAAGGGTGCCCCGTTACTTTTGGGAAACCCTCTTTTTTTGAACTAATTTATTAGATATGTTTCATTTATCTAATATTTATGGTGTATTTTATATAGAGGTGATTGCTTTTAGAGAACAAGAAATATACCCATAAAAAAGGAATTGTGTATCTCAATCAATCCCATGTTGTATTCTGTCCAAAATATCGTGGAAGATTGTCGGGATTTTTATTGTCGATGAACTCATGATGGCTAATATGGAGATATTAGAAACGCAAAAAGAATTAGCACTAAGCAACCCGATGTTCGTTCGCAATCATGAAATTAGACATTATGCAGTATATTTCCAATTGGCAGTGACAATGCTTGTTTTTATCATTTCCTTTATGTGACCGTGGCGAAAGAAAAAAAGCGTGGAAAGTATGAGGCAATAGCACAAGCCCTTGCTTATTCGCAAGGGCATTTCTTTAAGAAACAACAAGACTACTCGCTCAACCGTTCCCGCACATCTTCTTCCGTCATATCGAGTATATGTGCAATCTCTGCCACATTCATTCCTTTTTCGTTCATTTTTCGGATCGTTTCTTTGATTCCTTCTTCTCGTCCTTTTTTCAATCCTTCTTTCAACCCTTCTTTCAACCCTTCTTCCCGACTGCCGCGAATGTTTGAAAGTTGGTCAAGCAGCCATTTGAGCCGCATTTCGTATGCGTAGCGGTTTTCTGGGTCAACGCTTAAACTTTGCCATTCTTCTAACGCTTCTAAAATGTCTCGTTCTGTCATCGCGATTCCCTCCAATTCGCGAAACATGTCTTCGTCCATTCGTTTTGTTCGGCTATCGACCGCCGATAACATCGTCAGCCATGGCCATTCGGGCGATTGCTTCACTTCTCTCCGATATTTCTTCCATTTTACCATAAATTGTGACAAGTCGAGTACATGAAATTCAAGGTGCTCGCTCCAAAGAAATTGTTCTTCATCTTCACGGATGTGAAAGACGGTATGGAAGCGAATTGAATGTTTAGACACATTTTTTGTGAAAATCGGCGAAAAAAACGGTAGGAAGAAAATGTTGTGGACTGAAAATTCAATTTTCGATGGGAAAGGCATATTTTTTTCGATAGGTGAATGGAAACGTTTAGTGATGTAAAATGACAGTAGTTTACAATAGGGATTTTTGTTAAAGTTGTAAAAAGCACAACAGGGAGGCGCCTTGAAGTTTCAAGACACCTCTATGTCATCTAAAACCGTTTTGCCATGTCTTTCGCGCGTTCGATCGCTTGTTGTTTAATGGCTTCTGCTTCGTTTGGAAATGCGTTCATACCTTCCACGGCAATCGTTTCGACGTCTGTGATGCCGATGAAAGAGAGGACAGCACGCAAATAGCGATCGCCAAATTCCATTTCTTTTGCCGGACCTTCGGAGTACATGCCTCCGCGCGCTTGAATGTGAAGCGCTTTTTTCCCTTTCAATAACCCAACAGGACCTTCTTCCGTATATTGAAACGTTTTTCCTGCAAGACAAATCGTATCAATATATGCTTTTAGTTTTGGAGGGAAGCTAAAGTTCCACATCGGTGTGACGAATACATATTTGTCAGCTTCCATAAATTGTTCGCATAACTCATTGATACGTGCCACTTTTTGTTGTTCATCTTTGCTTAATTGCTCGAACGCTTGTCCTTGTTGCAGTTTGCCCCAGCCGCTAAATACATCAGCATCAATGTACGGAATGTCCGTATCATATACATGTAGTTCAACGATTTCATCTTCTGGATGATGTTGTTTGTAAGTTTCTAAAAACGCACGCCCGACAGATAAACTAAATGATTGTTGTTCTTGTTTTGGATTCGCAGTAATATAAAGTACTTTTGCCATGACGATTCCTCCTCGGTATTTTTAGTGAAAAAATATATGTAACTATATTAAAGTATATTACTTACTTTTGTAAAGTAAAAAACTTTTTTAAACGGATGACAGCCATCGAAAAATGAAGTAAAATACGTATATAGGTATAAAAGAAAAGGGTGGATGACAAATGGCAGGGCATCGATTTCATCATTCGAAAGCAGAAAAGTTGTTGAATCCGAAAAGGAGAGAGTTGATTGCGCCAGAGGACGTCGTTTCGTTATTGCATATAAGCGAACATGATGTTGTCGCGGATTTAGGGGCAGGAAATGGGTATTTTACAGTGCCGATCGCTAAAACGGCAAAAACGGTATATGCGGTTGATGTGCAACAAGAAATGCTTGACTTACTGAAGCAACACACAGAAAAAGAAGGGGTCGGAAACATTTCTTACATCCTAAGCGATGTAACCGCAACAACAATTCCAGCGCAATCGGTTGATAAAGGATTGATGGCGTTTGTTCTTCATGAAATTGACGATCGTAAGGCGGTATTGACAGAAGTCGCTCGCATTATGAAGCCAAGCGGTACGTTTATATTCATCGAATGGGAAGCGGTCGAAAGTGAAATGGGTCCGCCGATTCATGAACGTATTCCGTCCGAGCAACTCATGGACGAGGTGAAAGCGACATTTGCGCATGTGGAGCTCGTTCATTTTCACCCGAGCGTATATGGAATCGTGATGAAAAAGTAGTCATCGCATGGTCGATGGCTATTTTTTTATCCGTTCGTTTATTCGAACGACATGCATATTTTTCATCTATTGTTAAAAAATAATGGCGAATGGGGGGACGCTATGAAACTGTTCGCATTTGGTATCATGATCGTTTGTTTGCACGCATTGCCGTATTTTCTTCTTGGTGAAGATGCCCACATGCGCGTGCACGATAATTTAGATTCAAATATCGCTTGGTATCGTGTGCTTGCACGAAGCGGTGAGTTGTTCGGTTCCGTTCATGCGACGATTCCGCAAGTCATTAACGGACTGCCACGCAACGCATACGGAACGGAATTTAGCGGCATCGTCTGGCTTCATGCGCTTTTTCCTTCCGTTTATGCCTACGGGCTTAGCCAGCTGTTGACGCGTGTATTCGCGTTTATCGGCATGTATATGTTGTTGAAAACGCACGTATTGAAAGAGCGAGAAGCGACGGCAGAATGGATTCGCGTTGGTGTGGCGCTTGCGTTTGCCTTGACGCCGTTTTGGCCATCAGGGATGCTTAGCACGCTTGGCATGCCGCTTGCGTTATGGGCGTTACTTAACATTCGCGCGGGCGATCGGTCGTGGAAAAATGGTGTCGTACTCACGCTTCTCCCCCTCTATTCTAGCTTCGTGCTCGGTTTTTTCTTTTTTTTAAGCGCGATGTTTGTAGTTTGGATCGTTGATGCGTGGCGCCGCCGTCCGAATATGCCGTTATTGCTGGCGCTCGTATATATGACCGCCCTTTATTTAGCCATTGAATATCGGCTCGTTCATTCATTTTTATTTGCGACCGAGCCGACGAGCCGCGATGAATATTTCCATGCCCGTCTGTCGTTATGGCGCTCCCTACGATTAACATTCAAAAACTACATATTCGGTCATACGCATGTGATGACGATTCATACGCTCGTTATTTTACCTGTCACGTTTATCGCGCTATATATCGTATGGAAACGAAAATGGTGGCGGAATGAACAGCTATTTTGGCAGCTTCATGTGCTCAATTTCATTTTGTCGCTTTGGTATGCGTTTTGGTTTTACAAAGGATGGCTTCCTGTAACAGAAGCGTTTCCGTTTTTAGATCGCTTTAATTTTGCACGCTATCATTTTTTAAGACCGATGATCATTTACGTATTGTTTGCTTTGTCGCTTCGCATCATGTGGCGTGCATCGGACCGGCGCATCGCTTTGTTTGCGCTCGCGGCTCAACTTGTCGTGGCGCTGTTGTTTCATGAACAAATTGTTTATCGCGATCAACCAACGTTTCGTGCCTTTTATGCGGAAAAACAGTTTAATGACGTCAAACAATATATCGGAAAGCCCGTTCATACGTATCGCGTCGTCAGCATCGGCATACATCCAGCGATTGCACAATATAACGGCTTTTACACGTTAGATACGTACAACAATTTTTATCCGCTTTCGTACAAACATCAATTTCGTCAAATCATTGCGAGCGAGCTCAACAAAAATAAAAAGTTAAAGGAATATTTCGATGAATGGGGCGGGCGTTGTTATGTGTTTGTTGCGGAACTTGGAAAAAAATATATGTTTACGAAACGATCAAACAAACGCATTCGCCACTTGCAGCTTCATACGGACGTTTTATATGACATGGGCGGGCGATACGTTTTTTCCGCCTTGCCGATTGACAATGCGAAAGACAATCAACTCAAGCTATTGCGCACGTTTCACCATAAAGAATCAGCATGGACGATTTATTTATACGAAGTAGAAGGAGGGAAAACGACATGACCGTTTTAGCAATCGTTGTGCCTTGTTATAACGAGGAGGAGATGTTGCCGGAGACGATCGAACAGTTGCGGGCATTGCGGCAACAACTTATCGATGAACATCTCATTTCTTCGGAAAGTAAAATTGTGTTTGTCGATGATGGGAGCCGCGACAAGACGTGGGCGATCATTTATAAAGCGTGTTTGCGCTACGAAGAAATAAAAGGCATTAAACTAGCGGGAAACGCAGGGCATCAACATGCGCTGTTAGCGGGGATGATTGCCGCTAAACAACTGGCGCATTGCGTTGTGACGATGGATGCTGATTTACAAGACGACATATACGTCGTTCGCGAGTTTGTGCGCAAATTTCAAGAAGGATACGACATCGTCTACGGGGTAAGAAAAAAGCGCGACGTTGACTCGTATATGAAACGATGGACGGCTGAGGTGTTTTATCGCTTCATGAATCGCATCGGGGTGAAGTTGATTTATAATCATGCCGACTATCGCCTTATGAGCCGGAGGGCAGTCGAAGCGCTAGCGCAATTTCGTGAAGTGAATCTGTTTTTACGTGGCGTTGTGCCACTTCTTGGCTTCCCATCGACGGCCGTATATTATGACCGAAAAGAGCGGAAAGCAGGAGTGACGAAATATCCATTCATGAAAATGATTCGTTTTGCGTTTGATGGGTTAACATCGTTTAGTATGATGCCGATTCGTTTCGTCTCCCTTCTCGGTTTTTGTTCGTTTGTTGTGAGCGTATTATTTGCGTTATATGTGCTATTTTTAAAAATGACAGGCCATACGCAGACGGGCTGGACGTCGCTCATCATGTCCATTTGGCTTGTCGGAGGCTTGCAGCTCATGGCGATCGGTTTAGTCGGGGAGTATATCGGGAAAGTGTATAAAGAAACGAAACAACGTCCGCGCTATATTGTCGACGTCGATTTGTTAAATGGACCGATGATCGCAAGGCACGAGCGGGAAAAACTAGCTGAGGAAATTAGTTAAGGCTCCGATTAAACGGAGCCTTTTTGCATCATGGTGTGTTGAAACGATTGAAACAGGACGAATGAAACGAACGTAAGCACAATGCCCGTTATATACGGCAAGCTCGGCTTCAATGTAAATAGCCAGCCTGCAATTGCCGGTCCGCCGATGCGCCCGAGTGAATCGAACGATGATAACAGCCCTGTTGCAGTTCCTTGTCCGTCGGTCGTATGTTTCGTTAATAAGGCGGATACACATGGGCGAATGACGCCGTTACCGATGCCGAAAATCGTTAAGTATAGGGCAGCTGTCCAAAAGTTATGGATCAATAAAATGAGCGAAAAGCCGAGCACGGAAAGAAATAGTCCAGCGCGAATGACCGTTCCTTCGCCGAATGATTGAATAAGTTTGCCAAGAAGTCCTCCTTGAACGACCGCCCCAGCAAGTCCCATAATCATAAAAATATAACCGAGTTCAGTAGAAGCAAGTCCGGCACGTTGAGCCGCAAAATACGCAAACGTCGCTTCCAGCCCCGCAAGCGAAAACGTGACGATCAACTGCAACATGTACAGGCGCGACACATCGCTTCGCAGCGCCGTTCGGATAGATGGACGTCTCGTCTCACCGTCTGATCGTTTCTCTCTCGAAAGCGACTCGTTTAAGAAAAAGAAAACGAATATGGCAGTCATGAGCGATAAACCGCCTGCAACCCAAAACGGAACAGTTAAGCTATGTTTCGAAAACACGCCGCCAATGGCTGGTCCGAAAATAAAGCCGAGCCCGACCGCTGCGCCGATGATGCCCATGCCTTTTCCGCGATTTTCCTCGGTCGTCACATCGGCAACGTATGCCATCGCTGTCGGCATCGTTGCGGCTGATAAAAAGCCGCCGATGATGCGCGCCGCAAACAACATCCAAAGTTTTGTCGCTAAGGCGAACAAGAAAAACGAAAGCGCTAAACCAAAAATGCCGAGCAACAAAAACGGCTTGCGTCCGTAACGATCAGACAGCCGTCCCCACATCGGCGCAAATAAAAATTGCATAAACGAATATACCGCCATTAACCAGCCGAGTTGTGTTGGGGTAGCCCCGATTTGTTCAGCGTAAAACGGAAGGACTGGAATAATAATGCCAAATCCAACCATGACAAAAAACATGACAATAAATAAAAGCGGCAAATAACGCCGATCGTTCATATGACCATCTCCACTATGTAGTTTGCATCTTTATCATAATAGAAACGTGATCATTTTTCAAAGATGTTGCTGCATTGACAACGGAAAAAGTTTTCGCGAAACTGAGATTGGATGAACGATGTGGGAGCGTGAAGAAATGACATATATAAACCAACATGTGTTAAACAACTTATTTTACATTTTAGTAAGCATTTTTTTCTTTTACTTTTTGTACGATCACGTCCGTTTTTTTCAACAAAAAAAGGCGCATCAACATGTGTTGCTCATCGCATGTTTAAGTGTTCCCCTTATTTTATGTATGAAATATCCGATTTATATTGCACCAGATTGCGTGCACGATTTGCGGCAAGTGCCGTTTCTCATCGGCACGTTTTACGGCGGATGGACGGTGAGCGTGCCACTATTGCTTATTTTGCTTGTGGCGCGCTTTATGATGTATGGATATCAGTTTATTACGGTTGCGGTATATGTGATGATGTGTCTATGCGGCAGCTTGTTTTCTCCGTTGTTTCAGCAGCTTACAAGAAAGCAGAGGCTCGTTGCTTCGGCGGCGATGACGTTTCTTTTGGCGATTGCAGCAACGGTGTTGGCGGTCGCCATTTCCGATTTTCAAGTGACGGAATCGTACGTTGTCGATTTTATTCTCGTTCCTCCTGTTGCGGTGTTGTTCGTTGTGTTTATCATTGAAACATTGCGAGAGGCGTTGCTTATTCGTTCAAAAGCGATCAAGTTGGAGAAAATGGAAGTCGTCAGTCAGCTTGCCGCAAGCATTTCTCATGAAATTCGCAATCCTCTGACAGTCGTCAAAGGTTTTATGCAACTGATGAAAGCAAAAGACATATCAGCGGAAACAAAAGAGCAATATATGAATATCGCCCTCGAGGAATTAAACCGCGCTTGCATGATCATTGACGATTATTTAACGTTTGCGAAGCCGTTTCCTGAAAAAATGGAGACGTTTCATGTGGAGCGAGAGTTAGAAAAAGTGATCGACATGTTGCGTCCGTTTGCGAACATGTATGGCGTACAAATTGTCGCAACACTCATGCCTGCCACGATGGAAGGAAACGCACAATATTTTCGGCAATGTTTTTTAAATATAATAAAAAATGGCATTGAAGCAACAACAAATGGCGGTAAGGTATATGTCGATGCCTACGCCGATGAAAAAACGGTTACGATCGTTGTGCGCGATGAAGGGGAAGGGATGACGAAAGAGCAACTTGCTCGTTTTGGTGAGCCGTATTTCAGCACGAAAGAAAAAGGGACAGGGCTCGGGGCGATGGTGTCGATTCGCATCATTGAAACGATGAACGGAACATGGCGCATTCAAAGTGAAAAAGGGCGTGGAACGACGATGACAGTTAGCTTTATGTTATTAGAAAAATAAAAATATTGCGAAATAGCGAAAAAGTATTGTCTTTAACGATTTTGGGCGTTAAAGTATAAAATAAACATAACAAGTAAGGGGAGTTTACAACGATGAGTTTGTTTCGGAAAAAGTCCATTGATGCGCTTATGAGCGAATCAGGAAAAAATGGGGCAACGCTCAAAAAGGAATTAGGCGCATTTGATTTAACGATGCTTGGCATCGGTGCGATTATCGGGACGGGCATTTTCGTCTTAACGGGGGTAGCGGCTGCCGAACATGCGGGACCAGCGCTTGTCCTTTCGTTTATTTTATCTGGATTGGCGTGCGTATTTGCGGCGCTTTGTTATGCGGAGTTTGCATCGAGCGTTCCGGTGTCAGGAAGCGCGTATACGTACAGCTATGCGACATTTGGGGAATTAATTGCTTGGATGCTCGGTTGGGATTTAATTTTAGAGTATGGAGTGGCAGCTTCGGCTGTTGCGGCAGGTTGGTCTGGCTATTTCCAAGGATTGCTTGCGGGATTTGGCATTGAGTTGCCGAAAGCATTAACGAGCGCTTACGATCCAGCAAACGGGACGTTTATTGATGTGCCCGCCATTGTCATCGTCTTGCTTATTACGTTTTTATTGACGCAAGGGGTGAGAAAATCCGCTCGTTTTAATGCGGTGATGGTCGTTATTAAAGTGGCGGTCATTTTATTGTTTATTGCGGTTGGCGTATGGTATGTGAAGCCAGAAAACTGGACGCCGTTTATGCCGTTTGGATTTTCCGGTGTTGCGGCAGGAGCTGCGACGGTGTTTTTCGCTTACTTAGGGTTTGATGCGGTATCGACAGCGGCGGAAGAAGTGCGCAATCCGCAACGCAACATGCCGATCGGCATTATCGCATCGCTTGCCATTTGTACGTTGCTTTACATTGCGGTGTCGCTTATTTTGACAGGCATTGTGCCGTATGATCAGTTGGGAGTCAAAAATCCAGTTGCTTTTGCGTTAAACTATATTCAACAAGATTGGGTTGCGGGATTTATTTCGCTCGGTGCGATTACAGGCATTACGACGGTGCTTCTTGTCATGCTTTATGCACAAACGCGCCTCTTTTATGCGATTAGCCGCGACGGTTTGCTTCCGTCATTGTTTGCGAAAGTGAGCGAGCGGAAACAAGTGCCGCTTGTTAACTCATGGGTGACAGGCATTGCCGTTTCTATTTTTGCAGGGGTCATTCCGTTAAATAAATTAGCGCATTTAACAAATATCGGAACGTTATTTGCATTTACGACTGTTGCGATCGGTATTTTAATTTTACGCAAAACAGAGCCGAACTTAAAACGAAGCTTTATGGTGCCGTTTGTACCGGTCATTCCGCTTCTTGCGGTCGCGTTTTGTACGTATTTAGCACTTCAGCTTCCAGCAACGACGTGGTTAAGCTTTGGCGGCTGGTTAGCAATTGGTCTTGTCATTTACTTCTTGTACGGTCGTAAACATAGTAAATTAAATGAAACGAACGTCGCGCAAAAACAAGTAAGTTAACCGATTGACAAAACAAGCCGATACTTTTATAATGAAGTTACAATTACATCGTTTTCCTTCACAAAGGGGAGTAGCGTTCAGGCGTTGCCTGAAAACAAAGTCGTCAATTCATGGACATCTGTCCATCGGCTTTGTTGGCACGACTATGTGTCTAGCGAGACCTTTGCCGTTCGGCAAAGGTCTTTTTTGCGTTTATATGATTGTTGCCGACGGACGAGGGGAAACTACATATTACAGGAGGGATCATGGATGGGTGTATCATTATTGTTAGAGTACGGTTGGGTGCTTCTCGTCTTAATCGGTTTGGAAGGCATTTTAGCTGCCGATAACGCCGTTGTGATGGCAGTCATGGTCAAGCATTTGCCAGAGAAGGAACAAAAACGGGCGCTCTTTTACGGGCTTGCCGGCGCGTTTATTCTTCGTTTTGGGGCTCTGTTCGTCATTTCTTATTTAGTTAATATTTGGCAAGTTCAAGCGCTTGGCGCGTTGTATTTAATATTTATTGCCGTGCATCATTTTATCAATAAACATCGAGACGGTTCGCATAAAGAAGGGAAAAAGCAGTCAGGTTTTTGGATGACGGTATTGAAAGTCGAGCTTGCGGATTTAGCGTTTGCGATCGATTCGATTTTAGCGGCGGTCGCTTTAGCGATGACGTTGCCGGATACAAATTTACGAGCGATCGGCGGCATGGACGGCGGAAAGTTTTTAGTCATCTTCGCCGGTGGATTAATTGGCGTCATCATTATGCGTTTTGCAGCAAATGCGTTCGTGAAATTGTTGCATAAACGCCCAAGCCTAGAATCGGCCGCATTTTTAATCGTCGGTTGGGTTGGGGTGAAATTGGCCGTATATACGCTTGCACATCCAAGCTTAGCAGTCGTTTCCGAACATTTCGCCCATTCGGCGTTATGGAAAGCGATTTTCTGGATCGTTCTTTTAGCGATCGCAGCTGGCGGCTGGTTTTTCTCAGGAAAAGAAACACAACAACAGAAAGAAGCGATTCAAACGTTGAAAAAAGCGCAAAACGAGTAAAAGGAGGCACGTTCCTCCTTTTTTTGTTATAATGAGAGGAGGAGGAGTGAGATTTATGTTAAGTGAAAAATTGTTAAACGGACTGAATGAACAAATGAATTTTGAATTTTATTCCGCACATGCGTATATGGCGATGGCGGCATATTGCTCAGCGGAAGGATTGGATGGTTTCGCAAATTTCTTTTTAGTGCAAGCGGAAGAAGAGCGATTCCATGCGATGAAGTTTTACAACTTTATTAACGCGCTTGGCGAACGCGCGATTATGACAGGTTTTCCTTCGCCAAACAACGAATTTACGTCCGTTCGCGACTGCTTCGAAAAAGCGCTCGCTCACGAAAAAGAAGTGACGCGCCGCATTTACAAACTATCTGACTTAGCGTTAGATGAGCGTGAACATGCGACGATGAACTTTTTGAAATGGTTTATCGACGAACAAGTGGAAGAGGAATCGCTATTTGACACGCTCATTCAAAAGCTCAAACGCATCGAAAACGACAGCAACTCGCTATTCATGCTCGACAACGAACTTGCACAACGTACATTTACACCAGAACCATAAAGGGAATGCATCGCATTCTCTTTTTTCTTTTCGCCTAACCAACGATCGCACGTCAAGCGATAGTTGGATATAGGAGGGATGGAGATGAAATGGTTAGTCGATGATGATCCGTTGTTCGTATTACCGACTGTGGCGGTAAAGCTTGGATTAAATGAAAGCATATTTTTACAACAGCTTCATTATTGGCTCGAAAAAAGCACGCATACGTACGATGGATATACATGGGTATATAACACATACGAAGGATGGAAAAAACAGTTTCCGTTTTGGTCAGAAAGCACGATTCGGCGCACGATCGTCCGGCTTGAGAAAAAAGGAATTGTCGTGTCAAGGTATCGCTCGAAACTAGATAAAACGAAATGGTATCGCATTGATTATCATGTGCTTGCGAACGTTATGAACGGTGAAGAAGAGAGACAAAATGATGAAACGAACGCGCAACATGAACAAACGACGATGCAACATGACGTGTCGCACGCGTCAACTTGCCAAGACGCACGTCGCAATATGAACAGACAAACAAATATAACAACAGATCATACGTTACAAAACATCATTTATTTTTATGAACAAAACGGTTTCGGGACGATCAGTAGCTATGTCGGTGAACAAATGGCGCTATGGGTGAATGAAACGTCAGCGGAATGGGTGCTCGAAGCGTTAACGATCGCGTTAAAAAACGGAGTGAAAACGTGGAAATATGCCGAGGGGATTTTGCGCAATTGGAAGAAGCATGGTCGCATAAAAAAAGAAAAACGAGCGGTGCGAACGGAATGGATTCCGGAATGGCTACATATCGACTATACGCAATATGAGCGGAGAACGTATAACGAAGCGGAACTCGAACAAAAGCGGCGCGAGTTAGAAGAACGATTAAAAAAGAAAAGGGCATGAATGTCCATACCCTATCCGATTTGTTTAAGTAGTTGGTCGTTTTCGTTTGTTGCTTCTACAGCTTCTACAAGCAATTCAACGAGATGAACGGCGCGTACGTTTGTGAGTCCTTCCCGTTCAATGCCGAGCTTCATTTGTAGTAAACAGCCGGGATTGGCGGTCACAATCGTCGTCGCTTTCGTTTGTTTTACTTGTTCCATTTTGTAGTCGAGCACTTGCATCGACATGTCGGGTTCGATGATGTTATAAATGCCTGCAGACCCACAACACCGATCGGCATCTTTCATTTCACGAAACTCGACGCCTGCAATCGACTGAAGCAACAGGCGTGGTTCTTTTGCGGTTTTCATGACGTTGCGCAAATGGCATGAATCTTGATACGTCACCGTTTGGTTTGGCAAGCGCCATCCTTGCTTATGAAAGCCGAGTTCCACTAAAATGACGGACACATCTTTTATTTTTGCGACAAACGCTTTCGCACGATCCGCCCAAACAGGATCGTCTTTTAACAAATGGTCGTATTCGATTAAAAAGGCGCCGCACCCGCCAGCGTTTGTAATGATGTAATCGACATCGAGTGTTTCAAACGCTTCGATGTTGCGTTTCGCTAACGTTTTTGCGTCCGCTTTTTCACCGCTATGCCCATGAAGCGCCCCGCAACACGTTTGCGCCTCAGGGATGACGATGTCACAGCCAACAAGCCGTAACAGTTTCATCGTCGCATCGTTTATGTCCATAAACATCGTATCCATTAAACAACCACGAAAAAAAGCGACACGCCGCTTGCGCATGGGGAGCGCTTCTACATGCGTCGGGCGTTCATTCATTTGTTTCCACGTCGGCACGTTTGGCAACACGTTTTCCATCATCGCTAAATGATTGGGCAATAGGCGCAACAACCCGAGCTTACGAACGAGCGCCTGCAACCCTGAACGTTGATAAACGCCGATAAGTGCTGTCAACATGCGCATCCGTTTTGGATGTGGAAATAGCTGTTTAAACACGAGATGGCGAATGAAACGGACGATCGGTGAATACGTTTTATGTTGTGCAATAATGTCGCGCGCTTCTTCAAGCAAATGACCGTAGCGCACGCCAGAAGGGCAAACCGGTTCACACGCGCGGCAGCCAAGACATAGTTGCAGGGAACGTTCGACATCTTCGTCTAGTTCAATAAGTCCATCAACGACCGCTTTCATTAATGCGATCCGTCCGCGCGGCGAGTGCGACTCTTGAAACCCAGATTCAATATACGTCGGACATGTCGGCAAACAAAAACCGCAGCGCATACAGTTTAGTAGTTCGTCTTCATTCATGCGCGCTTGAAATGGTTTTGCGAGCTGTTCGTTTTTCATCGTGTTACCACCACCCGTTTACGCGTACTTTTGGCGAACACTTTTCCCGGATTCATAATGTTGTTCGGATCGAGCGCTTGCTTAATCGCCTTCATCGCCGCGATTCCTTCTTTGCCGAGCTTCCACTCTACATACGGCGCTTTCATGACGCCGACGCCATGTTCGCCTGTAATCGTGCCGCCAAGCTCAATCGCTTTGGCGAATATGTCTTCAAACGCCTGCTCGACGCGATGCAGTTCGTCTTTGTCGCGCACATCAGTCGGACATGTCGGATGAAGATTGCCGTCTCCTGCGTGACCGAACGTGCAAATGGTGACGTTATACTTTTTCGCAATGTCGTTAATCGCTTTCACCATATTTGCAATTTGTGAGCGCGGAACGGTCGCATCTTCTAAAATCGTCGTCGGTTTTAAACGGGCGAGTGCCGATAACGCCGAACGTCTCGCTGTGCGCAAGTTATTTGCTTCTTCTTCTGTTTTGGCTACTTGGACGGAAATGGCATGTTGCTCCTGACAAATGCGCGCCATCGCTTTCATATCTCGCTCAACGACTTCTTTCGGTCCATCTTGTTCGATGAGCAATACCGCTTTCACGTCTGTCGGCAAGCCGATGTTGACAAACGACTCGACGACTTGTAACGTCGGTTGATCTAAAAACTCAAGCGTCGTCGGGATGATTTTATTGGCGATAATCGCTGAAACAGAGCGAGCGGCCGCTTCTAAATCTTCATAAAGCGCGAGCATCGTTTGTTTCGTTTCCGGCATTGGAATCAGTTTTAACGTCGCTTCTGTAATAATACCGAGCGTGCCTTCCGAGCCGACAAACAGGCGCGTCAAATCGTAGCCAGCGACGTCTTTCGCGAGCTTTCCGCCCGTGCGAATGATGTCACCGTTGGCGAGTACAACTTCAAGCCCCATGACGTAATCGCGCGTCACGCCGTACTTTAAACCGCGCAAACCGCCGGAATTTTCATTAATGTTGCCGCCGATCGTTGAAATTTTCATCGAGCTTGGATCGGGCGGATAAAATAGTCCTTTTGCTTCGACAGCGTGAATAAGGTCAAGCGTAATAACGCCCGGCTGAACGGTAACCGTTAAGTTTTCTTCATCAATTTCTAATATGCGATTCATATGTTTAAACAACATGACGATGCCGCCTTCCGTTGGGCATGTGCCTGCACAAAGATTTGTGCCTGAACCGCGCGGAACGATCGGAATGCGTTCGTTGTTGCAAATTTTTACGATTTCACTCACTTCTTTTGTGTTGCGTGGTGCGATGACGGCATCAGGAAGCGATTGAAAGTTTGGTGTTGCGTCATAGGAATAAACGAGCCGTCCGGCTTTCGAATCATCGTAGTTTTCTGCACCGACGATGTCAATGAACTGTCGTTTCACTTGTTCAGTGATCATGTCATCGACCTTCTTTCTCCCATTTTTACTATAAGCATAAAAAAAAGCGGGAAAACCCGCTATGGATGAATATATAAAAATAAAACGTTTACATCTTATTTTTTTGTTGTTTCATCCAAAAAACGAATGGCTAAATATAAAGTGACGACATGTTCGATATGGCGCACGTTTAAATTTGTATATTCTTGTACTTTTTTTAGCCGATAATGAAGCGTATTAATATGAATGTGAAGCGCTTCGGCTGTTTGTTTGAGCGATAAGTTGTTAGAAAAAAATGTACGTAACGTATGAAGCAGTTGTTCGTCATGGATGAACGGCGCAATTGTTCGTTTAATGAGTTCTTGCTTTGTCGCAAGCGAAATGTCTTCTAAACACATGTCCAATCGTAAATCCTCATCGAAAACGATGTCGCCTGTTTGTTTGGCGATATGAAGGGCACGTTCGGCTTGCTTATACGAATGATACGCCTGTTTACTATCTCCCATTTTTCCGCATCCGATATGAAGCGTCACATCGTATTTGTCTAATAGTGCGCGTTGCATCGTTTTGATTTTAGCGATCGTTCGTTCTTTGTCATCGTCTGTTTGTAAAATAAGTAAGCGATCGTTTCCCCAACGGACGATGACGTCACGTGCATCGCTCCAAACGGTTTGAACGTATTTCCACATGTCAACGGAAATCGTTTGTTTTGTTTCCTTTAACGAAGCGATCATGACGCGCCGTTTCGCATGCAAGTCAATATGAAACAGTTGGGCGCGTTCGTAAAACGATGGCGACCATTCACGCGCTTGCAGCCATTCGAACACGAACGTTTCAAGCGTCCGTGCTTCGAGTTGCAGTTGTTCGATGTAATAGTTTTCTTGAATAAGAAGCTCGGTCATTTTTTTTAACAGTTCTCCATAAGGCGACACTTTTTTCGGATCGCCTGTAATGCCGATGACACCGATCACATCGCCGTGAAAAAAAATCGGCAAGTTGATGCCCGCTTTTACGCCTCGCAATACGTTTTCATCTTCTTTTGTTATAATCCGTTTTTTCTTTTCTTGGCAAACGAGAAACGCTCCTTCATGAAATTGTCCGATGCGCGTCGTATCGGTGCTCGCGATAATAATGCCGTTTGTCGCGACGACAATAATATCCTCATCAATGAGGCGGCGAACGTCAGACACAATTTTTTTCGCAAGGTGAGGGGAGAGCATGCATTCACTTCCTTTCGTAGCGAGATGAAAAAAGAAACCGTCCTTTCACTTGAAAAGAAGGACGGTTGTCCGAGCTACATGTGAAAACGTGCGACCGCTTGGCGAAGCTGTTCGGCCGTGCTTGCGAGTTCTTGCGAAGAAGCGAGCAACTCTTGCATCGTTGCGTTTTGTTCTTCCGTCGTTGCGGCCACTTGTTCAATGTTTCTTGCCGATTGCGATGAAATGTCAATAATTTGATCGGCAAATGCGGTCATTGTTTTTACTTTTTCGTCAACGGCGCGAATCGTATCGTGCACTGTATCGCTTTCTGCTTGAACGCGCGCCATATCGGTCGAAATGGAACGGAAAATGTGTCCGACTTGTTCGACGAGCGAATGACCTGTTTGGAACGATTCGCTGCTTTCATTCATCACATGTACGGCGTGCGCCGTTTGCGTTTGCGACTGCTCAGCGAGGGTGCGAATGTTGCCGGCCGCATGCGCCGTTTGTTCAGCAAGTTTACGCACTTCTTCAGCGACGACGCCAAATCCTTTTCCGTGTTCGCCTGCCCGTGCGGCTTCAATCGCCGCATTTAATGCAAGCAAGTTCGTTTGATCGGAAATGCTCGTAATAAAGCCGACGATTTGATGAATTTCTTTTGATTTATCGTTTAGCGATTCAATGACGCTAGCGAGACGTTCAATTTGTTCACGAATGAGCTTCATTTGTGCAACCGTTTGCTCTACTAGTGCCGTTCCTTCGTGAACGCGTTTCGTTGCTTCGTTTGTTCGTTTCGTCGTTTCAGATACTTTCGTCATAACGGTCGTTAGCGCATCAGACACGTCATGTACCGCTTCATTTGTTTGTTTCGATACATTCACTTGCTCATCTGCACCGGAAGCTACTTCAAGAATGGCTTGTGTAATTTGTTCGTTCGCTTCCGTCGTTGCTTCTGCGTTTTGTCGCAACGTTTGCGACATGTCGTTGACGTATGTTGCCGCCGCTTGAATTTGTGCAATCGATTGTTCAAGACCGTCTGCTAATTCATTCATTGCCTCGGCAATTTTCGTGACTTCATCATTTTCTTTATCCGTTAAGCGCTCGACGCGTAAATTGCCGCGCGCAAGTTCATGACAAACATGGACGACTTGTTGTAATCGTCTGCTTATTTTTCGGCTCACAACGATTAGGGAGATCGTCGATAACACGAGCGCCACAACGACGGTGATGATCATCATGAACATGTTTTTCGCAATCGTATCGTTCATTTGCGTCGTCAGCGTGTGTCTGTCATCCATGACGATTTTTCTTAATATGTCAAGCTTTTCGATGCTCATGTCACGTATCGTTGACGCTTTATTTTGGAAGCTAATGACTTGGAAAATATCAATTTGTTCGCCACGATCGCGATATGACAATACTGCAGGTTGAATCGTTTTATAAAGCAGGTCGTTTAGTTGGTTTTCAATCGAGATGGTTGAATTGTAAATCGTTTTTGCTTCCTCTGTTCGCATATGCGGTTTTAGCTGTTTCATTTTCTTGTTGAATTGATCTGTTAAATCGTTGTAGTGCCAAAGCGTCTCTGGACGCGGATTTGTCATATAGTCCGTAATAACGATATATTTTTGTTTAAATAACGAACCGAGGTCGGTAATTAAAATGGCTTGGTCGCTTTTTTGTTCCACTTGTTTGACGACGTTCGTTAAGTTATTGACGAGTAAAAAAACAAAAATGAAAACGCTGACAAATAAAAGTGTAGCAAAACTGAAAACGATCCCATATTTTTTCCCGATCGTCGTCGTTTTGTTCGCTTCAGCTGTTTTCTTTTTTTTCTGAAAACGCTTTGTCCATCGTCCTTTCATCATGGATCCTCCTCGTATAGTATGTTTAGAAAGATTTTTAAATCGAATTTCCAGTTGGATATGCTCCTTGACAATCGTATATGCTTGAGTGATTTGCTCACGGGGGGAGGGGCGCGCCCCTCCCCCCGTGGATCGCACCACATCGGGGTTGGACTTTTCGCGATGTTCTTGGATAATGATCTTGAGGATCATCGGGGACACTCTTCTTCCTCCTGTAGCCTTGACTACTTGAAAAGTCTGTCTCCCCGGCTCCTGTTCGGACTTCTAACCCGCAGGCTGTTCCCGTTGGCTTCCCATGCTGGAAGGAGCAGCTTCCAGGCAGCCCATGGCCCAACGTGAGTTCTCATACGCGAGGGTGACTGGTCAACAGGCGCGATCCGGGGGCATCCCGAAGAGTCCTAACCCCACGATCCTACTAAGATTGGAGGTGATCTCATGAAACTCTACGTCGGGATTGACGTGAGCTCAACGGACTTATACACGTGTATCATGGACCAAGAAGGAAACACGTGCGCGCAATTCAAGGCGGACAACCATCTCCTTGGCGCCACCTTCCTTCGCGATCAAATCCTCCTGTGGGCCAACAAGCGCCAACCATCCGAAATTCTCATCGGGATGGAAGCCACTTCGGTCTACAGCTGGCATCCGGCGATGTTTTTCCACCAACAGGAGGAGCTGAAGTCTTGGAATGTCAAGGTGTTTACCATCAATCCGAAGCTCATTCGCAAATTTAAAGAAGCTTACACCGACTTGGATAAAACGGACGGCATCGATGCGTGGATCATTGCCGATCGGCTACGCTTTGGCCGCTTGAAAGTGACGGCTGTCATGCAGGAACAGTTTATCGCCCTTCAACGGCTCACGCGCATGCGCTATCATCTCGTCCACCAGCTAACTCGAGAAAAGCAGTACTTCCTCCAACACTTGTTTTACAAGTGCAGCTCGTTTACTCAAGAGGTAGACAGCTCCGTATTCGGACATGCTATCTTAGAGCTTCTTCTCGAGTCGTTTAGCTTAGACGAAATCAGTCAGGCGGACGTGCAACAGCTCGCTGACTTCTTGCGCCAGAAAGGACGCAATCGCTTTGCCGACCCAGAATGCATCGCCAAGTCCATTCAAAAGGCGGCTCGTTCGTCCTATCGGCTTTCCAAGTGTGTCGAGGATTCCATCGACTTGCTTTTAGGCCTATCGATTCAATCCATTCGTAGCCTTCAAGCGCAAATCAAAGAGCTAGACAAAGCGATTACTCGCCATTTGGAAGGCATTCCAAATACGTTACAAACGATTCCGGGCATCGGACCTGTTTACGCTGCCGGTATCTTAGCCGAAATTGGACAAATCGAGCGCTTTGACAATCAAGCTGCCTTAGCAAAGTATGCAGGTTTGACTTGGTCCAAGCACCAGTCCGGTCGGTTCCAAGCCGAGGAGACTTCCCTCATTCGTTCCGGCAATCGCTATCTCCGTTACTACCTAGTGGAGGCTGCCAACTCGGTACAACGGCATGATGCGTCGTTTCGCGCCTATTACCGGAAGAAATATGAGGAGGTACCAAAGCACCAACACAAACGAGCCCTCGTCCTCACCGCTCGAAAACTCGTGCGTGTGATCGATGCGCTGCTACGCAACGGTCAAATCTACACGCCAAGAAAGGGGGAAGATCGATAGGGGTATCGATCTAACTGATTTTGCATCAAAACCCAGTTAATGACATCAGACAAGGCTGGGCTTCTTAAGTATTGCCTTTTTTCGGATCATCGGACAATCGAATTTCCAATTTCGATGATTTTTCACCTTGACATATTACCGCAGGACTTTGCTTTTTTCTCATTATAGCATGACTGCTAGAGAGGAAGGGAGAGCATTTTTGGACAAAATGCCACGAATTTTGTCACAAATTTTTTGTTGCAATCGGTTTCAAGTTCGGTTACAATTCAAATCAACAAGGAATCCGAAACGTTTTGGAGGAAATGAAAGTGACAACGATTAAAGATATTGCAAAAGCTGCTGGCGTGTCGGTAACGACCGTTTCTCGCGCGTTAAACGGTTATTCGGATGTCAGTGAAAAGACGCGCAGAAAAATTATGGACATCGCGAAACAGCTCAATTACAGCCCAAACACTTTAGCGCGAAGCCTTGTTATGAATAAATCGAAAACGATTGGGTTGCTCGTTTCGGGGATGACGCGCTCAGCGGTGAAAGACAATTTTACGTTTGAAGTGATGACAGGCGTCAACGACTACATCGCCAAAACAGACTATGATGTCATTTTGTTTAATACAAATTCGACGAAACAGCGGGAAAAGACGTATTCGCAACTATGTCGCGAACGGCGCGTCGATGGCGTCATTTTGCAAGGCATTAAAACGGACGATCCGTATTTAACGGAAGTCGTCGAAAGCGACATCCCGTGCGTGTTGATCGACATTCCGATTCAGTCTGATCGCGTCGGATACGTCACAACCGATAACGTACATGGGGCGAAAAAAGCGGTGCAACATTTGCTTGAGCTTGGGCATCGCCACATCGCGATGATGAACGGACACGATTACGCTTTCGTAAGCAAACAGCGTCTGCAAGGGTTTTATGAGGCGATGGAAGAAGCGAACGTGCCAGTTCAAAAAGAATGGATTGTAAACGGCGACTTTTCAGAGGAAATAGCGGAAGCGCGAGCGTATGAGCTGTTTACGAAACATCAACACATTACTGCGATCTTTTGTGCGAGCGATTTAATGGCGCTCGGTGTCATGAAAGCGCTCAAACAGCTCGGGTTACGCGTGCCTGAAGATGTATCCGTCGTTGGATACGACGACATTTTACTCGCGTCATACGTTTCACCAGCTTTAACGACGGTGGCGCAAAATAAATTTCAAATGGGCTATGAAGCGGCGAGTATGCTTATTGATATGCTCGAAGGAAATGAAGCGAAAGTCGTGACGTTGCGAACGCAGCTTGTCGAGCGCGAGTCAACGGCACCGGTGAAAAAAGGATAGTCCTTTTTTCATACGTAAAATCCGAAACGTTTTGGAAAAAAGATATTCATACGAGGAAAGGGAGTTTACAATGCTGCAATACAACTTAGGAACAGGCGAGTATAAAAACTGGATTGTGTCGGAAGTACAATTTAACCCGTATGCGCTCGGAAAATGTGAAGCGATTATGGCGCTTGGCAACGGGTATATGGGGCTTCGTTCAGCGACGGAAGAATCGTACGTCGGGCAAGTGCGCAATTTGTTTGTGGCTGGGACGTTTAACCAATTTGATGAATATGAAGTGACGGAACTGCCGAATGCACCCGATGTTGTTGAGTTAGACATTTGGTTAAACGGCGAAAAGTTTTCGCTCGAAAAAGGGAAAATCATTCATTATCGCCGCGATTTAAATGTGAAAGATGCGGAATTAGTGCGCCACGTCATTTGGGAAAATGCGCGCGGCGAGCAGTTTGAATTGACGTTTCGCCGTTTTGTATCGCTAAAAAACTTGCATCTCATCGGCATGAAAATGGAAATAAAACCGCTCAACTGCGAGGCGCATATTCATATGACATCTGGCATTAACGGACAGATGACAAATAGCGGGGCGCAACATTTCCACGAAGGTGAAAAGCGCATCTTCGATAAAACGTATTTGCAGCTCATTCAAACGACGACGGAATCGAAAATTGATTTTGTTGTGAATGCAACGCATCGGTATATGATTGACGGAAAAGAAATCGAAGTCGAGCCGCGCATGGCGATGGACCGACGCAAAGTGTTTATTCAAGTCGCATTTGATGTGAAGCAAGGGGAGACGCTCACGTTTGAAAAGATGGCGAACGTATACACAAGCCGCGATAAACAGTACGATCATGACGCATACAGCCTCGATGTCATGCGGCAAGAGGCGTTGAATGACTTGAAGGAAGAAGCGAAAAAAGGGTACGATGCGCTCTTTTCCGAAAACGTTTCGGAATGGAGAAAGCGTTGGGAACAAATGAACATTACGATCGAAAGTGAAAACGAATTTGACCAGCTTGCGATTCGTTTTGCGCATTACCATTTAATTATTATGACGCCAGCGCATGATGCCCGCTTCGGTGTCGCGGCGAAAGGGTTGACAGGCGAAGGATATAAAGGGCATTCGTTTTGGGATACAGAAATTTTCATTTTGCCGTTTTTCACATACACGTTTCCGCATATCGCGCGCAGCTTGCTTGAATATCGATACAACACGATTGAAGGGGCGCGCCGAAAAGCGAAAGCGAACGGCTATGAAGGGGCAATGTATCCGTGGGAATCAGCGTTTACGGGCGATGAAGTGACGCCGGTATGGGGCGCTGTCGATATTGTCACCGGAAAAGCGACGAAAATTTGGTCGGGCTTTATTGAACAACATATTACGAGCGACATCGCTTTTGCGGTATGGCAATATTACAAAGTGACAGGCGATGACGACTTTATGGAGCGTTGTGGATATGAAATGTTGTTTGATACCGCAACGTTTTGGGCGAGCCGCTTAGAGTGGAATGAAGAAAAACAACAATATCACATTAACGACGTCATCGGCCCAGATGAATATAAAGAGCACGTCAACAACAACGCTTTTACGAACTACATGGCGCATTGGAATATCGAAACGGCGATTCGCTATTATGAAAGATTAAAAGAAACGAATGCAGCACTTCTTGACGCGTTGCACGAAAAAATTGGCGTACATGACGCGTATAAAAAATGGAAAGAAAAAGTCGATCTCATTTACTTGCCAAAGCCGCGCGAAGAAGATCTCGTCATTCCGCAAGATGACACATATTTAACAAAACAAATCATCGACTTAACGAAATATAAAAAACAAACGCGCGTCGGCACGATTTTTGAAGATTACAACCTCGAACAAGTAAACAACATTCAAGTATCGAAACAAGCGGACATTATGGTGTTGTTTTACTTGCTAGAAAACAAGTTTTCACAAGAAGTGAAACGAGCGAACTGGAACTACTATGAGCCAAAAACGTTGCACGATTCATCGCTTAGCTTATCGACACATTGCATTTTAGCGAGCGATATGGACGATCGCGAGTTAGCGTATCAATTGTTTGAACAAGCGGCGCGCATCGACTTAGGACCGAATATGAAATCATCGGACCACGGCATGCATACCGCATCGATCGGCGGCGTCTGGCAATCCGTCGTATGTGGATTTGGTGGCGTGCGCATGTTGGATGGAAAATTGCGCATACATCCGAAGCTTCCAAAACAATGGAAAAAACTATCGTTCCCAATTTATTGGCGCGGCGACCGATTAGAAGTGACGGCGACGCATGAACAACTTGTTGTGAAAAAAGTGACGAACGTTCACGATGCCGTGACATTTGATGTGTTCGGTACCGTATATGAAGTAAAAGATGAAGTGACAATTCCACTGACATGAAAGGGTTTGACAGGATGAACAAGCAACTAAAAGCAGTCATTTTCGATTTAGACGGTGTCATAACCGATACGGCAGAGTACCATTTTATCGCATGGAAACAGCTTGCAGAACAATTAGGCATCACGTTTGATCGCGCGTTTAACGAGCAATTAAAAGGGGTGAGCCGCATGGAGTCGCTCGAGCGCATTTTAGCGCTCGGCGGCCAAGCGGACCGCTATACGACGGCGGAAAAAGAAGCGCTTGCGCATAAAAAAAATGAGCATTACAAACAGCTCATTGCGCGCATGACACCGAACGATTTGCTTCCTGGCATGCTCGATTTATTGCGTGAGTTGAAGCGCAATCATATAAAAATCGGCTTAGCGTCCGCAAGTAAAAATGCGTTTACGGTTGTCGAACGGCTCGGCATTCGGGAATATTTCGATACGATTGTCGATGCGGCAAAAGTACAAAACAGCAAGCCGCACCCAGAAATTTTCCTCACGGCCGCCGAGCAGTTACGTGTCGATCCGTCGACGTGCGTGGGCGTAGAAGATGCGCAAGCAGGGGTGGCGGCCATTAAAGCAGCAAACATGTTTGCGATTGGTGTTGGCGACAAAGAAGCGTTAAAAGAAGCAGACTATATCGTCGAAACGACAGCCGATTTAACATACGATGCCATTGTACATGCTTTTCATCGGGAATAAGGGAGCTCGTCTCCCTTCCATATACTATATTGAATAAGAAAGGGGTCTTATGAAATGAAAAAGAAACAATGGTTTGCAGTTGGAATGTCGACGTTGCTTTTTGGAAGCGTTTTAGCAGGATGTGGCGGTGAAGAAAAAACGGCGAAAAATGAAGAAAAAAGCGAAAAGAAAGAAGAACAAGTAGAAGTGACGATCGCTGGTTGGGGCGGCAACCCAATGGAACAAAAGTTGTTGAAACAAACGTTAGATGAATTTGAGAAAACATATCCGAACATTAAAGTCAAACATGAAGTCATTTCCGATCAATATATGGACGTCATTAAAACACGCTTAATTGGCGGCGAAGGTCCAGACGTATTTTATTTAGATGCGTTCGAAGCGCCAGCGATGATTGGAACAGGCGTGCTCGAGCCATTAGATGACTATGTGACAGAAGATTTTGATATAAACGATTTCGAAAAACCGCTTCTTGATGCATTCAAAGGTCCAGATGGCAAAATATACGGATTCCCGAAAGACTATTCGACGTTAGCGCTTTTCTACAATAAAAAAATGTTTGCCGAAGCAGGATTAGATGTACCGAAAACGTGGGATGAATTGCGCGAGGCGGCGAAAAAATTAACAAAAGGAACGGAAGTGTACGGCTTCGGAGCGGCGCCAGAGCTCGCGCGCTTGTACTACATTGCGGAGTCAAAAGGCGGCAAAGTTGTGACAGACAATAAAGCAAGCTTTGCCGATCCGAAAGTGGTTGAAGCGTTGCAACCGATCGTTGATATGCGCTTAAAAGATAAATCAGCAGCACAACCGAGCGAAGTAGGCGCCGGCTGGGGCGGCGAAATGTTCGGACAACAAAAAGCAGCGATGGTTATTGAAGGAAACTGGGCGATTCCATTCCTCCAAGAAACGTTCCCGAATACGGAGTTCGGCACAGCCGAAGTACCAACGATTGACGGCAAAAAAGGAACGATGGCGTATACAGTTGCGTACGTCATGAACAAAGATTCACAAAAGAAAGAAGCGGCATGGAAACTCATTTCGTTTTTAACAGGAAAAGAAGGAATGAAAATTTGGACAAGTAAAGGTTTTGCGTTGCCAACTCGTAAATCGGTGGCGGCTGAATTAGGATATGATAAAGATGAATTGCGCGCCGCACTCGTTGCTGGAGCACCGTATGCAACCGTATGGCAAAACGGGACGAACTTGCCGATTATTATGAACAACTTTAACAACCAATTTGTCAGCGCCTTTTTAGGTGAACAACCGCTTGATGAAGCGCTCAAAAAAGCGCAAGACATTGCGAATAAAGAAATTGAAGCGAAGTAACGGCTGAGGGGACATTCCCCTCGCTGTTCCCTTCTTTCAAGTGAAGTGATACACAATCTTCACTTGAAAGAGGTGAATAGCACGAGATAAAGGAGATGAAAATATGTTTCGTCGTCAACGATGGAAAGAAGCAGGAACGGCATATACGTTATTATCACCAACGTTATTTGTTCTTCTTTTATTCGTCATCGGTCCAATTTTATTTGCGATTTATTTATCGTTTCATAAAGTGCAGTTGTTAGGAACAGCGAGCTTTCAATTTGTCGGATTCGATAACTTTACGCGCATATTAGACGATACGCGCGCCAAAATTGCGCTTTGGAACACAGCGAAATATGTGGCGATCGTCGTGCCAACGCAAACGATGTTAGCGCTCGTTTTAGCGGCGACGCTCAATGCGGGGTTAAAAGGGGAAAAGTTTTTCCGCATCGTCTACTTTTTGCCGACGTTAACATCATCGGCTGTGTTGACGCTTATTTTTATGTGGATGTATAACCAAAATGGGCTTGTCAACCATGTGCTTAAGTTTCTTGGCTTGCCGACATACAACTGGCTTGGTGATCCTTCTGTTGCATTAAACGCCATTATGATTATGAACATTTGGTCAACCGCACCGTTTTTTATGGTCATTTATTTAGCCGCATTGCAAGACATTCCGGATTCATTATACGAAGCGGCAGAGTTAGACGGGGCGAACGCTTGGCATAAATTTTGGTACGTGACTGTGCCGTACTTAAAACCTGTCACATCGTTTGTTATCATTATGGGATTAATTGGTACGTTCCAATTATTTGACCAATCATACATTTTCTCGGGCGGTTCAGGCGGACCGAACAACGCCACGTTAACCGTCGTCCTACTGATTTATCAATATGCGTTTAAATCGCTCGGAACGATGGGCTATGCGGCCGCGCTTGCGTTTGCGCTAGCGATCGTCATTTTGCTTGCGACGTGGCTGCAACGAAAATTTTCAAAAGAAGAGTCGCTTTATTAAGGGGGGAAGGACATGCGATTTGGCAAAGCATTGTTATATACGATTCTCGTATTATATGCGATTGTGACGATGATTCCGTTTTTATGGGCGCTTTCGTCATCGTTTAAAACGCTTGAAGAAATTGTAAGCGGTTCGATCAGCTTTATTCCGAAAGACTTTACGCTTGATAATTATAAACAAATTTTTATTGAACAAGAGCTTTTCCCGCGTTGGTTTATGAATAGCGTCATTATTGCGGTGACGGTGACAATGTTGAATTTAATATTTAACTCAATGGCTGGTTACGCGCTTGCTCGTCTTCAGTTCCGAGGAAAACAGACGATTTTTATGATCATTTTGGCGGTATTAATGATTCCAGCGCAAGTGACGATGATTCCGAACTATTTAATTTTAAAACAGCTCGGTTGGTTGAACTCGTATCAAGGGATGATTGTCCCAGCGATGATTAATGCGACATTTATTTTTATGATGCGTCAATTTTTCATCAACTTCCCGAAAGAGTTAGAAGAAGCGGCCGCGTTAGACGGATTAAGCCGCATCGGCACATTTTTCCGCATCGTGTTGCCGCTCGCTCGCCCAGCGCTCGCCGCGCAAGCTATTTTCGTTTTTATGGGCTCATGGAACGACTTTATGCGTCCGCTTATCATTTTGTCTGATCCGCAACTGTTCACGTTGCCGCTTGGGTTAAATAGTTTCAAAGGACAGTACATTAGTTATTGGAACTACATTATGGCGGCGTCGATGGTATTTACCATGCCTGTGTTAGTCATTTATGCATTTTTCAACCGTTATTTTATTAAAGGCATTTCATTTACAGGGGGAAAATGATCCCCCTTTTTTCATTTCTTCTAGCTCATAAATAAAAGAATATATCCCGACACCTATCACTTTCATGAGTTGAATCCATTCATATACGCCACCTCGTCATGTATTGCTCCTTCAATGTATGACGAAAACGGGGCGAATGTGTCAATCCGCCCCGTATCCGACGTCTTTATCTGGATGAGCAAACGGGGCTAGTTCGCTCCGTTTTTCTTCGAGTAAGGCGCGATTTTCGGGGGTATTCCAACCGATGTCGTTTGTCGGATGTACCCATTCATCACCCGCCATCACGCTCGGGTCTATGTCATCGCTCCATTCATGAAGTGGGGAGTTTGGCGAATTGTATTTACTATCGCCGATGACAACCCCATATCGATTGACAAATGGTGGCTTCATCTCGATGCCCGTTCCTTTAAATGACGGGGCGTGTATTTGATGCGGTTGCGTCTCATCGAAAATGGGCGATTCGATTTCTTTGTCTTTTTCCATGATGATCACCTCATCATTAATGTGGCTCAATGGTGTATAAAATATGTTCATTTGCGTGACATTACTTGTGAGGGGGGATTCATATGCGTTTTCCAATTGCACAGTTGCATGAACGCGACATTGCCGAAGTGCAACAATTTGAGCGTAAACTGCGTGAACAAACGGGCGAAGACATTATACTCATTGCATACAAAAAAGAACGTGCGGGAGGTGAACGATCATGAAGCGCAAAGTGACACACGATGCCGCAAAAACGAACAACCAAACGCCGACAGAAAGCATGCCAAAAGACGAATTTGAAGCGCAATACGCTGGCGGAGAAGATATGAGCCGCGGCGCAAACCGAAATTCGAAAAAAGGACGGCAAGGAACATGAAAAACAAACAAGCAGGCAAAACAATTCCGATTCCAAGCGACATATTAAAGGAAGAATTCGGACACGAACAAGGCGACATCAATGCCCATAAAGTGATGGAGTTAATAGAAGAGGTAAAGAAGAAAAAGTAGGAGTGGAGGCTCCTACTTTTCCATTTCTAAAAAATACGTCTCTGCTTTCATCGTCGTTTGGTTGAAGTATACGATCATCGCCATATGGCAATGGCGAATGTGTTTCGTTTGTAAATAATGTGGCAAGTCGAACGGGATGAGTTCAACGACCGTATGTTTAAATAGTTCTTTTTCGCTTAGTGAAAGAAGGTGCGGTTGTTCGGACAGTTTTTCATATACGCGTGCGCGCATATGTTTGTCCGTTTTTTCATCCCACCACGGTTTGCGCGGTTTTTGTTTTTGATGGCGCAAATAGTCGTATTTCATCAACGCTTCGACAATTGGCAAGTCGTCTGTATTTGTCGTTTGTAAAAACGAATAGAGGCGGCGGAATAAATCTTCAAGTTGATGTCCGATCCGCGCCCAGCCTTGTTCGTCCCAATATGTGCCGAACGATTGGAAAAAGTCAAACGGCGTGTCAAACAAATGGGTGACGATATATTCGATCGTCTCATCCATCCGATGATCGTTCCAATATTTTTCAAGCACATCTTCGACTTGTTTTAAGCGAATGATGTCATGAAACGACAGCACGTTGTTTCGCAAAATTTCATACGGTGCGCGGTCCATAAAGACGTAGCCGTATTCGTTTGCCTTATGGCGTAAGCCTGTGCCGCGCAACATTTTCAAAAAGCCGAGTTGCAATTCTTCAGGACGGAGCGCAAATACGTCGTTAAACGTTTTGCGAAACGATGTGTAATCTTCTTCCGGAAGCCCGGCAATTAAATCAAGATGTTGGGCAATTTTCCCGCCTTGTTTGACCATCGTGACGGTGCGGGTGAGCTTTTCAAAATTTTGCTTCCGCATGACGAGTTTATTTACTTCATCGTTTGTCGACTGCACCCCGATTTCAAAACGGAATAGCCCTGGCGGCGCTTCTTTATTTAAAAATTCAATGACTTCTGGGCGCATAATGTCGGCAGTAATTTCAAATTGGAACACGACGCCCGGCACGTGCTCGTCAATTAAAAATTGGAACATATCCATCGCATAGCTACGGCTAATGTTAAACGTGCGATCGACAAATTTAATCACTTTCGCTCCGTGTTTCATTAAATAACGCAAATCTTCCTTTATTTTTTCACGATCAAAGTAGCGGACGCCGACTTCAATCGACGATAAACAAAATTGACAGCTAAACGGACAGCCGCGGCTCGTCTCGACGTATGTGACGCGTTTTGATAAATGCGGGATATCTTCTGGAAAGCGAAACGGTGACGGCATGTTCGCTAAGTTCATTTTATTTCGTTGCGGGTTGATGATCGCTTTGCCGTCTTGATGAAACGCAAGCCCAGCGATGTTTGCGACATCATCGCCATTTTGAAGCGCTGTCAGAAGCTGTTTAAACGTTTCTTCTCCTTCGCCGATGACGATATAATCAAACTCCGGCACGCGCTCAAGCCAATAAGCGACGTCATATGACACTTCTGGTCCCCCGACGACGATTGTGACGGTCGGATGCACTTTTTTCAAAAGCTGAATCACTTCAATCGTCTGTTCGATGTTCCAAATGTAACAGCTAAACCCGACGACATCGGGTTTGCGGCGATATAAATCGGTGACGATGTTTAACACAGGGTCTTTAATGGTATATTCGACAAGCTCCACATGAAACTCCGGTTGGGCGTACGCTTTTAAATAGCGAATTGCTAAGTTCGTATGAATATATTTCGCATTCAACGTTGTACAGATGATATGCACTGTAAACGACTCCTTTACATGTAGGCTGCAACAAGTCATTATATCATATAAGAAGGGAAGGAAAAAGGAAGGAATATAAAACAGTTATGATTAATAATTTTATTTTTTGTTTTAGAGGATTTTTCACAAAAATAACGAATAAAATATAATTAAAGTGTGATAATGTGGATGAAAAAAACGATGATTTGAGGGATATCATATGTTGATTCAATTTTCGTGTGGAAACTTTAAGTCGATACGTGAAAAAGTGACACTTTCGATGCTTGCGACGAAAGATGGGGAACATAAAGAATGTACGATGAAAATAGACGAAAAAATCCAACTGTTGCCTCTGGTAGCTATTTATGGGGCTAATGGATCAGGAAAGTCCAATGTATTACAAGCGATTGGTTTTGTTAAATTTTTAGTTAATGAAGCAGACTCGTTTCATGAGGGAGATGATATCCCTATCCTTCCCCATAAATTAGAGGAACATCGACCAAGCGTATTTGAATTGCAATTTATTGTAAATGGTGTTCGCTATGCATATGGTTTTTCAATCACACGAGAAAAAATTTTAGAAGAGTACTTATATTTCTTTCCAAATGGAAGACAAGCGAGAGTGTTCGAACGATTAGAGGAACAATATATATTCGGGAACAAATTCCAAAAAGAATTAGATGAAATTAAAAGATCAAAGACGAGACAAAATCGTCTCTTTTTAGCGACTGCAGGTGTTTGGTCAAATGCCGAAGAGGTGAAACATGCGTTTTTATTTTTACGCAATGAACTGGTTGTCAATCAGTTTGCAAGTAATGAAAGTTGGCTACATTATACCATTGATCAAATCTCAACAAACGAAACAAATAAAAATATTCTTTTGAATATGTTAAATTACTTCCACATTCCCGTTGAAAACATAATAACAAAAGTAGAAAAAAAACAACTTTCTTATAGCGATTTACCACCACATATGCCCGAAGAACTAAAAATGTTGTTGCTGAAGGGTTCTCATGTAAACTATGAAGTGAAACTTGTTTATCCAAACATGACTATTCATCTATCAGAAGAATCGAGAGGGGTTCAACGTTTATTTGAAATCATGGGACCTATTCTTGATATTTTAAGCAATGGTAAATGTTTAGTATTTGATGAATTGGAAACAAGCTTGCATCCGTTATTAGTATTGCAAATCATTAAACTGTTCCAAACGCCAAAACTAAATCCAAAACACGCTCAGCTCATTTTTTCGACACATGATACGAATTTGTTAGATTTAACGATTTTGCGGAGAGATCAAATATGGATTACAGAAAAAAACAGTGCATCTGCAAGCACGGACTTATATTCTATTTCTGACGTTAAACATGTGCGAAAAGATGAAAATATTGAGAAAGGATACATGAAAGGAAAGTATGGTGGCATTCCGCTTATTCAAACGAACTTTTTAAATAAGTGGGTTGAGTATATTCATGAGTAAAGAGAAATTTTTAAAAGATGTTTCTTTGACACGTGAATCAAGACAGTTAGAAAAAAGGCGCGTGTTTACTGTCGAACAAAAAGCGATCGACATTATTCAACAATTTCAATATAACATTCAGTCGATTCGGGAGAAATTTTCTATTTATGACGAGTTGATGAAGAGCGGAAAAAGACAGCACGCAGAAGATATTTTACGAAGCCAAGTTGTTTTTTTAACTTCCCTCCGAAAGAAGTCTCCCACTTCTAAACGAAGTGAAAGTGGGGGATGAATGCCGGTTAAGCGTAGCCTAACGTTTCTCTTTTTTTGTGTTATGATATAATCAGTCTTAAAAACATGAAAGTCTGATGTATCAATGAAATTAGACAATAATAACCATTCCATGTTCCTGTTGTATGATCATCTTGTTCTGGTTGTAAAATATCGCAGACAGGTAATTGATGATACCATATCTGACTATGCAAAAGATATGTTTGTTCGACTGGGTGAAAATTACAATATTTCCTTGGTCGAATGGAATCACGATCTTGACCATGTGCATATTTTGTTCAAAGCGCATTCGAATGGTGAATGATCAAAGTTCATCAATGCCTATAAAAGCGCAAGTTCTCGACTGATCAAAAAGCATTTTCCACAAGTCAAAAGAAAACTGTGGAAAGAATATTTTTGGTCAAGAAGCTTTTGCTTACTTACAACGGATGGCGCGCCCATCGAAGTGATAAAGAAATATATAGAAAATCAAGGGATGAAGTGAGGTGATTCGATATGGCAAACAAAGCATATAAGTTCCGTCTGTACCCAACGCAAGAACAAGAGCAACTTCTTGCAAAAACATTTGGTTGTGTCCGTTTCGTCTACAACAAAATGCTTGAAGAACGCATACAAATGTATGAAAAGTTCAAAGACGACAAAGAAGCCTTGAAAAAGCAAAAATTCCCTACTCCTGCCAAGTACAAAAAGGAATTTGCATGGCTCAAAGAAGTGGATAGCCTTGCGTTGGCAAATGTTCAACTGAATTTGCAAAAGGCATACCAAAACTTCTTCTCTGGTCGTGCTAAATTTCCAAAATTCAAAAGCCGCAAAGCAAAACAGTCCTACACAACCAACGTGGTCAACGGAAACATCATGCTTTTGGACGGTTATATCAAATTGCCAAAATTGAAATGGGTGAAAATAAAGCAACATCGGGAAATTCCGTCACATCATACGATCAAGTCTTGCACCATTTCTAAAACGAAAACAGGAAAATACTACGTTTCTATTCTCACCGAATACGAACGTCAACCTGTACAAAAAGAAGTGCAAGCTGTTGTCGGCTTAGATTTTTCCATGAATGGTTTATTTGTCGATAGTGAGGGTAAGAGAGCCAATTATCCTCGATTCTATCGTCAATCCTTGGAAAAATTAGCGAAGGAACAGCGTATTCTATCACGCAGAAAGAAAGGCTCTAATCGTTGGCACAAACAGCGTCTGAAAGTAGCGAAACGACATGAGAAAATTGCAAACCAACGAAAAGACTTTCTACACAAAAAATCATACGAATTAGCGAAGCAGTATGATTGCGTGGTCATCGAAGACCTCAACATGAAGGGAATGTCACAAGCCCTCCATTTCGGCAAAAGCGTTGCTGATCATGCATGGGGCATGTTTACGACATTTCTCCAATACAAGTTAGAGGAGCAAGGGAAAAAACTTATCAAAATAGATAAGTGGTTTCCATCATCCAAAACTTGTTCATGTTGTGGTCAAGTAAAGGAGTCTCTATCTCTTTCTGAGCGTATATTTCGCTGTGATTGTGGTTTTGTGGCAGACCGTGATTGGAACGCTGCTATCAACATCAAACGCGAAGGATTGCGATTGTTAGCATAATCATAAATAGAGCATGGAACAGGCTCGATCGCTAAGTCAATTTCGTACCGTTAGGTGCGATTACCTTAGAAGCCCCCACCTCTAAGCGAAGCGTAGGTGGCGGGTAGTTCACTGAGTGCACTTGATTTTTATATGCATGAAATTGTACGTTATCGTTTATTAAAAATGTTTTCAGGAGAAGTACAAAAAACAGAAAGCTACAAGACGTTTATTGTGTCGCTTCAAACATTAGAAGAGGCATTGAAAAATCCGGAGACGATCGACTGGTTGTCAGAGGAAATCATTTTTCGACATAGCTACAAAACATTTATGGCGAGTAAAGCGATTAAAGAAGTTCTTTCTTTAATCTCGAAGGAAAAAATATTTGCTCAAACGTGTCAAGCATTACAAATGAGACATGAAACGGTCGCAAAGTATGTAGATGATATATATCGCCGAAGAAATGAAATTGCCCATCAATCCGATCGACCACATAATGAAGAGGAACAACATCGCATATGTAAAGAAGAGGTAGAGCAGTACATCTCTTTTATTGAAAAATTTGTGTGCCATATTCATCATTTGTTGATGGACGAGGAGAGTAAGGAATAATCGAGTAAAAAAGGGTATCCGTTTTACAGGACACCCTTTTTGATTATGCTGATATTTGGTTTTCTGCTCGTTTCGTTTTGCCGCGGTTTGACATCATAAATAAAATGAATGCGACGACGATGACGGCATAAAGGACAAACCAAACGTTAAAGCCGCCGACGATCAAGCCCATGCCGAGCATACCAGCCGCTAAAATGTAATACGTCATCGGAATGAGCGCCTTACGAATTAAGCTTCCTTCTCGACCGACAAGACCGACTGTGGCGGAAGCGGCGACGACGTTATGAACGCAAATCATATTTCCAGCTGCGCCACCAACCGCTTGTAGCGCCACGACAACGGCAGCGCCTGACGCCGATAAACCGATGCTTTCTGCTGTACCGAATTGGAAAAGCGAGAACATCATATTGCTAAATGTGTTGCTTCCTGCGATAAACGCGCCGAGCGCACCAATGAGCGGCGCCACGATCGGCCATGAAGAACCAGCGATATGCGATACGCCTTCGGCTAAAACGAGCGGCATGCTCGCCAGCTCATCTGTTTTCGTATTAATGAAAATGTTGATCATCGGTACCGCGAAAATGAGTGCCGAACCTGCGCTTAATGCCGTTTTAAACGAATCGGTAAACGCTTTTTTGTAGCTTTTTGCATCCATGCGATGTAACACGTACGTGACGAGCGAAACGATGAAGAAAATCGTACCTGGCAAATAGAGCGGCGTTGATTTAATCGCAATGCCAGAGTTGAATAAGTTATCGATGAGAATGGTGACGCTTTCTCCTGTTAAAAACGCTTTCACTTCTGTTACGGTGCGCGTAATGACAAGTAAAATCGCCACTAGGACGTACGGGAACCAGGCGTTGAAAAGGGAAATGCGTTTTTTCTCTTGAGCGATGTTCGTTTGTTCATTGTTTAAACGTCCGATCCATTCTTGTTCCCAACTGTTGCGGTGTTCGAAATCAAACGTATCTTTCGGCATAAATAGTCCGGCTTTTGCAGCTGGAACGACAATAATAAGACCGATTAACGAACCGAGCAATGAAGGAAACTCCGGTCCAAGTACGTTTGCGATAATCGCGTACGGAACGGTAAATGCAAAACCAGCGAGCATCGCAAACTTCCAGACACGCAATCCTTCGCGGAACGAACGATTTTTGCCGAAAAAGCGCGTAAGCATCCCGACCATAATAAGCGGAATAAACGTCCCGACCATCGCGTGAATGAGTCCGACGTTGGCGGCAATTTGTAATAAGTAATCTGTAAACTCCATATCGCCAATTGCTTTCATGACGGCTTCTTGATTGGCAAGTCCCGTGTTTACCCCGACGAGAATCGGTGTGCCGATCGCTCCGAATGATACAGGTGTACTTTGAATAATAAGCGAAACTAATACAGCCGCCATCGCTGGAAATCCGATTGCAACGAGAAGCGGAGCGGCGATTGCTGCTGGTGTTCCGAATCCTGCGGCACCTTCAATAAACGAACCGAACAGCCAGGCGATAATGATCGCTTGAATGCGGCGGTCTGGCGAAATGTGAATGAATCCTTGGCGAATCGTTTCAATTGCGCCGCTTTCTTTTACCGTATTTAAAAGCAACACTGCTCCAAATACGATAAACATAATTTCGATGGCGGTTTTTATACCGTTGACGCTAGCGGCAGCGACGACGTTTACGTTCGTCCCCCAAACGAACAAAGCGATCGCCGCGGTCACAACGAGCGCAACAGGCATCGCGCGGCTCGCGGGCCACTTCAGTATGACGAGAAATAAGAAAACTGTTAAAATTGGCAATAGTGCGATAAATGATAGCATATACATCCCCCTTTGTTTAATGTGATGACGTCATTCCTTATCCTTTCGTCATAAGGTCATACAATCATCTGATGAGTATATCATAATGTAAGCGCAACCATTTTTCAATATGAATATTTAAAAATTTTTCACAGTTATTTTGTAGAAAAATATGATATGATATTCTATTTGTATGGGGGAGCAAACAAGAGATGATGGGGTGGACAGAGTGTACAAACAAATTAAACCGAAAAAAATATATGAAGAAGTAGCGGAAGCGATTTTACATATGATTCAAACCGGACAGTTGAAGCCGGGCGACAAACTCGATTCCGTTCAACAACTAGCTGAAAATTTCCAAGTTGGGCGCGCAGCCATTCGTGAAGCGTTAACTGCGCTTCGGGCGATGGGGCTCATTGAAATGAAACAAGGGGAAGGCACATACGTGCGCGAGTTTGACCCAGCGATGCTGTCGTTTCCGATTTCTGCAGCGGTGCTCATGAATAAAGAAGATGTCGCTCATTTATTAGAAGTGAGAAAACTGCTTGAAGTCGGCGCAGCGGGTGTGGCGGCAAGAAAGCGAACGGAAGAAGATTTGGGTGCGATGCAAAGCGCCCTTACGCAAATGCGCGAAGCGATCGGCGATGAAGAGCTTGGCGAAAAAGCCGACTTTTTATTTCATATGGCAATTGCGGCGGCAACGAAAAATCCGTTGTTAGTTAGCTTAATGAACAACGTATCGGGCATGATGATGGAGACGATGCGAGAAACGCGCCGCATTTGGCTGTTTGCCAAACAAGCGACGACAGAACAACTACTTGAAGACCATATCGCCATTTTTGAAGCGATTCGCGACCAAAACGCTGAACTTGCCCAAGAGCGAATGAAAGAACATTTAGGACATGTTGAAAAAGTGCTTGCTAACTACATATCTTTATAGCGGAGGTGCTCCTTCCGTGTTCAAGCGCCATCGGTGTGATGCGCTCCGCCCCTTCTTTCGGCGGCTAATCCTCCTCGCTGGGGCTTGCGCGATCTTCGCGGAGAAAAGGATGGTGACATGTCGCCGTTGCCCGCAGGATGCGGGCTGCCTTTAGGCGAAATTGGGGCGCTTTGCGCTTTTCTTAATCATCAGATGACCGGTTGACTAATTTGGCAATAAGATGTAAAGTGAAAAAAGAAAACGTTTTCTTTAGGGGGATCGGGAATGAACGTCACATTATTTGTTACATGTTTAGTTGATTTATTTCACGTGAACGTCGGAAAGGCGACCGTTGAACTATTAGAACGGCTCGGCTGTACGATACATTTTCCAGAGGCGCAAACGTGCTGCGGGCAGCCAGCGTACAATAGCGGCTATGTAAAAGAAGCGAAAGAAGCGATGAAACATATGATTCGCACGTTCGAACATGCTGAATATATCGTGACGCCATCCGGTTCGTGTGCCACGATGTTTAAAGAATATCCGCACATTTTTAAAGGTGACGGCGAATGGGAAGCGCGTGCGAAACGCGTTGCTGATAAAACGTATGAACTGACGCAATTTATCGTTGATGTATTACAAGTCGAAGATGTCGGTGCGCGGTTAGAAGGAAAAGCGACGTACCATACGTCCTGTCATATGACGCGCTTACTTGGCGTCAAAGATGCGCCGCTTACGCTTTTACAACACGTAAAAGGGCTTGAAGTTGTCCCTTTGCCGAACGCGCACAATTGCTGTGGATTTGGCGGTACGTTTTCAGTAAAAATGGGACCGATTTCGGAACAGATGGTGGATGAAAAAATTCAATGTATTGAACAAGTCGAAGCCGACTATTTAATCGGTGCAGACTGTGGCTGTTTAATGAATATCGGTGGGCGCATCGAACGAAAAGGCAAACCGATTCGCGTCATGCACATTGCCGAAGTGCTCAATCATAGATAGGGGGGATTCATATGGCGATGAAAATTAACACGGGAGAATTTCACGAACGGGTGGAAAAGGGGATTCATAATACGTTTATGCGTGGGGCAGTGGCAGGGGCGCAAGAGCGGCTGCGCACGCGCCGATTAGAAGCAGCTCAAGAACTCGGCAACTGGGAAGAATGGCGCGCGCTCGGAGAAGAAATTCGCCAACATACACTTGAAAACTTAGACTATTATTTAATGCAACTGAGCGAAAACGTAAAAAAACGCGGCGGGCACGTCTTTTTTGCGCAAACGGCAGAAGAAGCGAACGACTACATTTGCCGCGTCGTTGCAAGCAAACAAGCGAAAAAAATTGTGAAATCCAAATCGATGGTGACGGAAGAAATTCATATGAATGCCGCATTAGAGAAGCTTGGCTGTGAAGTCATTGAAACGGACCTTGGTGAATACATTTTGCAAGTCGATGACCACGATCCGCCATCGCACATTGTCGCACCTGCCCTTCATAAAAATAAAGAACAAATTCGCGACGTATTTCAACAAAAGCTAGCGTATACAAAAACAGAAAAGCCAGAAGAACTGGCACTTCATGCGCGTGCGATGTTGCGCCAACAATATTTAACCGCAGACGTCGGCATTACCGGATGCAATTTTGCGGTTGCCGAATCCGGCTCGATTACGCTTGTGACGAACGAAGGGAACGCTGATTTAGTCACCGCATTGCCGAAAACACAAATTACAGTGATGGGAATGGAGCGCATCGTACCGACGTTTGAAGAAATGGAAGTGCTCGTTAGTTTACTGACGAGAAGTGCGGTCGGGCAAAAATTGACGAGCTACATTACCGTATTAACCGGTCCGCGCGAGGAAGGGGAAGTGGACGGACCAGAAGAATTTCATCTCGTCATTGTCGACAACGGGCGTTCCGACATTTTAGGGACGGAATTTCAACCGGTGTTGCAATGTATTCGTTGCGCAGCGTGCGTGAACGTTTGCCCCGTATACCGTCATATTGGAGGACATTCGTACGGTTCGATTTATTCTGGGCCGATTGGGGCAGTATTGTCCCCGCTTCTTGGCGGCTACGATGATTATAAAGAATTGCCGTATGCGTCCACGTTATGCGCCGCCTGTACGGAAGCATGTCCGGTAAAAATTCCGCTTCATGAACTGTTGTTAAAACATCGCCAAACGATTGTCGAACGGGAAGGAAAAGCGCCGATTTCGGAAAAATTAGCGATGAAAGCGTTCGGATTAGGTGCGGCATCATCGCTGTTATATAAGCTTGGTTCAAAAATTGCCCCGACTGCCGTCAATCCGTTTACGACAAACGACCGCATTTCGAAAGGTCCCGGACCGTTAAAAGCGTGGACGGACATTCGTGAATTTCCAGCGCCAGAAAAAGAACGGTTCCGCGACTGGTTGAAACAAAGGGGGAACGAATAATGGAAGCTTTTTTACAACGAATTGCTTCACGACTTGGACGCGATGTGCGCACGTCTGTTGAGCGCCCACAGTGGAAACATGCACCGCAACAAACGGTGTTTCAAGGATACAGCCAAAATGAATTGCTCGACGTATTAAAACAACAATGTACCCGCATTCATACGACGCTTGTTGAAACAAACAGCGCCGAGCTTCGTGATACGCTACAACAAGTCATTGCTGCGCATGGCGGTGGACCGATCGTTGTCGCAAACGATGAGCGCTACGAACAGTTTGGGCTCTCCTCCTTTTTACAGAGAGAAGATGTGTACGTATGGGACGCTACACGTGGACGTGACAATATTGAAGCGGCGGAACGAGCCAATATCGGCATGACATGGAGCGACATTACGCTAGCGGAATCAGGAACGGTCGTGTTATTAAATAACCGCGATCAAGGGAGAACGATTAGCTTTTTACCGACGACGTATGTGGCGCTTATTCCGAAAAGTACAATCGTTCCGCGAATGACGCAAGCGGCGCACATCATTCGGGAGAAGCATGTTCCGTCATGCATCAATTTCATTACAGGTCCGAGCAACTCCGCAGATATTGAAATGAACTTAGTCGTCGGCGTGCATGGGCCGGTGAAAGCAACATATATCGTCATTACCGATCGTTAAGCAGCCGATGCGCTGCTTTTTTTTTTAATTCCAATCAGATTAGTAAAATTTTCGGAATATTAAGAAGGAATAAAAAAACAGATAGCGAATATACATCATAACTATGGAGAGGGAGTTTGTGGGGAGGGAATGCGTTTGAGTTTGCAAGGCATGATGGAAGAATCAAAATTCGTTCAGCTTTCGATACAAGAAAAAGAGGCGATCGATCGGCGAATCAATATGTATGATTTTATTTTACAACAAGTGACAGACGCGATCGTTTTAGTAAAAGATGACGGGACGTTCGTAGACGTAAATGAAGCGGCGTGCCGTTTGTTTCGTGCGTCAAAAGAACAATTGCTGCAAAAAAATTTTCAAGAATATTTATATCTCGTACCTGAGCATATTGTCCGATTTCAAATACAAATGTTGCGTAAATTTAAAGCATACGACGATGAGCTCATCATTCGTTTAGCCGATGGCGAAATCAAACATGTGCAACTATTTATGCGCCGCTATAACGAACAACCGTTTAACTTATATATGATCCGCGATATTACCTCAAAAAAAGTGCTTGAGCGTGAACGGACGATTAACGAAACGTTATTTAAAGATTTGTTTAATCGCGCAGGCGACGGCATCGTCATTTTTGATGAACAAGGACGCTTTATTGATGCGAATCCTTCCTTTTGTGCGAGCGTCAATGTCTCAAAAGAAGAGCTATTCAAATTATCGATTCAAACATTTATTCCGATTGAATATTACGATGTATTTGAACAGCTGTTGCTCACATTAAAACGAACGGGAACGGTATCGAGCGAACTTCCGTTTATTTTAGGGGACGGCATGCAAAAGCTGTTTGAACTGACGTTAACAGCGAACGTACATAGCGGCTTTTTTATGGCGATTATGCGCAACGTGACGGAAAAGCGAAGCATGGAGATGAATTTGCAACGAAGCGAAGAGCGATTTCGTGCCATTTTTGAACAAGCTCATGAGGCGATTTTAATTTGCGATGACTTTGGAAATATTTTGCGCGCCAATCCAGCGGCAAGCCGAACGTTTGAATTGCCGCTTCACGACCTTGTTCATGCGAACTTAATGCAGTTTATTGATGCAAAAGATGAAAAAGTGCGCCACGTATTACGGCAATTTTTCCGCGATGGAGAAATTCGTGAGGAATTAACGTTTCATATGCCAAACGGGGAGAAAAAACAACTTGAATTTACTTCGAAAAAAGGGGCCATTAACGGCTATCATTTAACGATTTTTCGCAACGTAAGTGAACGGAGAAAAATGGAGAAACAGTTGCGCGAACAAGAACAAAAATTTCGCAACGTATTTAATCATGCGATGGACGGCATTGTGTTAATGGATAACGAAAAGCGTATTTTTGATGCCAATCCTGTAGCATGCCGTATTTTCGCGCTTTCCAAAGAACAGTTGATGGAAAAAAGGTTACATACATTTATCGGGAGCAGCGATTTGCATAAATTTCAAACGTGGTTGAACAATGGAGAGGAAGAAGAACAATTTACAATTACAGATGGGGAAGGAAAGAAAAAAATCGTTGAATTATCATTTAAACCGAACATTATTGAACATGTCGGTTTGATGATGGTGCGCGACATTACCGAGAAAAAAGAAATGGAAGAACAACTTCGCAAATCGGATACGTTAAGCGTCGTCGGTCAACTGGCGGCAGGCATTGCGCACGAAATTCGCAATCCGATGACAGCGCTAAAAGGATTTATTCAGCTTTTACAAGGAAGCATCGGCAATGATTGTGAACAATATAATATGTATTTTCACGTCATTATGTCCGAATTAAAGCGCATTGAATCGATTATTACCGAATTTCTCGTATTAGCAAAACCGCAAGCCGTTCATTACGAGCGAGGCGATGTCGCAAAAATTATGCAAGAGACGGTCGATTTGTTAAGCGTACAAGCGACGATGCATAACATTCAAATTGAAGCCACATATGAGCCGGTTCCGCCGATTTATTGCGATTCGAAACAACTAAAACAAGTGTTTATTAACATATTAAAAAATGCCATTGAAGTGATGCCAAAAGGCGGAACGATTACCGTTTCCGTAGCGCACGTTGCAGAGGGGGTACGCATTGCTGTCCGTGATGAAGGAAGCGGCATTCCGAAAGATAAAATCAAAAAATTAGGCGAACCGTTTTATACGACGAAAGAGCGCGGAACGGGACTTGGCTTAATGGTCAGCTATAAAATTATTGAAGAACATCAAGGGCGCATTGACGTCGAAAGTGAAGTCGGCGTTGGTACAACGTTTTATATTACTTTACCAATTGATAATGACATGCGATAGACTAATATAGTACAATAGGCTTATATGTCAAGACAACAGAAGAGGTGAATAGCATGTTATTTAAGCGCCTTCGTCCGTCGTTGAACGAACTGCTTGAAAAGGGAACGGACTATTCGTTTCACGGACGATTTATTGATACGTTATCGTACAACCATTTTACGACCGAAGATTTCGCAAAGTTAAAACAAATTGATGAACTGATTGCACCGCATAAACAAGAAATGGTTCATCTTTTTTATGAAGGATTAAAGCAAGTGCAACCGGAAGCGACAAAAACGATTACGGAAGCGCGCATTGAATCGTATTTGAACGCCTTTTTTACGATGGAGCGAAACCGTGCATACGTCGATGAATCGCTTCGCTTTTTCCATCTATTAAGAAAAGAAAAAGTAAACGTCGGGAAATTGATCGTGGCGTTTAACCAATTCAATTTCTTCGTTTTAACGACGTTGTTAGCGAAAGTAGCCCTTGCCCCGAAACGGTGTCTCACGCTGATGGAAGCGCTGCAGCGGGCGATTAACATCGAGCAACAGCTTCTTGTGGAAGTGTACACAGAAACGCTCATGGAACAAATCGCAAGCGGAACGGAAGAGCTTATGGAAAAAAATGCGGAAATTATGTTTATTAAAGACTTGCTGCAAGCGCTCGATCAACAAAATAGTGACGTGCAAATGGTTACAGCGGCAACGGAAGAAATGACGACGGCCGTTTCGGAAGTGGCGCATGCGGCGACAGTTATCGCTGAAAAAACGACGACGTCTGTTGAGCGGGCGGAAAAAGGACAACAAATGATGACGGAAGCGTTTGGGGAAATTATTGAAACGTCCGAACAATTTACAAACATGGTCGACCGTTTTGAACATTTACAACAACATTTAAGCGCGATTGAAAAAGTGATGCAGCTCGTTAACGGCATTGCCGATCAAACGAATTTATTAGCGTTAAATGCGTCCATTGAAGCGGCACGCGCAGGAGAATACGGAAAAGGGTTTTCTGTCGTGGCGGAAGAAATTCGGAAACTTGCGGATCATACAGTGCAATCGCTCGGCGAAGTGCAACGAAACGTTGGGGAATTGCGCACGATTTCATCGGAAGTATCGTCAGCCATTTACTCGACATCATCAACGATTCGTCAAGCCGTCAATCAAGCACAAGAAGCGATGCCGCTTTTACAAGAAATTGTATCTGCTATGGGTGACATTCAAGATAGCACAAGTATGAACGCCGCTGTAGCACAACAACAAGCGGCAGCTGTCGATGAAATTGCGAACCGCATGTCATCGATCGCATCGCTAACAGAATATGTACGCGAGCTTGGTGAAAAAACAGGGAAGACGGTACATGCGTTAAGTAAAGCGATCGACCGTTTCCGTTTAGGTTTAGTGAACGACAATGGCATTAAACTATCGTCTAAAGCGTTATTGCATTTAGCAAAAACAGACCATTTATTATGGAAATGGCGCATTTACAATATGATTGTCGGTTATGAAACCGTTCGCCCAGAAGATGTCGCCTCCCATCATCAGTGCCGCCTAGGAAAATGGTACTTTGATGAACAGACGAAAAAGCAACTACAAGGCACGCCAGCATACGAAAAGCTTGATGCTCCGCACGAACGTGTACACATCGCGGCAAAAAAAGCGGCAGAAGCGTATGCCAAAGGCGACATAAAAGGTGCCGAAGCGCAGTTAATCGAACTAGAACAAGCATCGCTGGAAGTGATTCGTCTCATTGATGAGCTGATGGAAAAAGTCGAAAAAGAACGGACGTTTGAAACCCACCTCGCATAAGGTGGGTTATTTTTTTACGATATGGGACAACGCAAGTGCGAAAATGAGTAGCGCTCCTTTTATGATATCTTGCGCATAGTACGGGACGTTCATCATCGTCAGCCCGTTTAACAACACGCCAATAAAAATCGAGCCAAGTAACGTACCGACCACATTCGGTTTGCCAGCACCAAACACGGAAAAGCCGATAAACGCAGCGGCGACACCGTCCATGAGTAGCGATGCGCCCGCAGATACTTGCCCGGTACCGATGCGCGAAGCGAGCACAATACCACCTAAAGCGGCAAACAATCCGCTAATCATATACGCATATGTACGGTAGCGGTTGACAGGAATGCCGGTGAGATGAGCGGCTTCACGATTTTCGCCTGTCATATAAAATAAGCGACCTGTTTTTGTATACGTTAAAAAAAGATGCGCACAAACGACGAGCAAAAGCATAAGCAACACAGAAAACGGGACGCCAAACAACTCACCTTGTCCGATAAATAAAAACGATGGAATAAATTTTCCCGGTGCCACGCCACCTTCGGGAAGCGGCATATCGTTATAAATGGAAAAACCTTTCGTATACGTGAGCTGTACGCCGTTAATGATGTACATGACCGCTAACGTCGCCAACAAGTCAGGCAAACGAAGGCGAATAATGAGAAACGCATTGAGCAGCCCAACGAGCGCTCCGAGAAGAAGCGGAACGATGAGTGCGACAAGCAGCTCTTGACGATGTAAAACGAGCGCGGAGGCGCTGGCGATCGTTGCTAAGCTGACGGTGGAACCGACAGATAAATCAAACCCGTCGACAATTAACGAAAACGTAATGCCGATCGCAACAAGCGTCACAATGGAAATAGAGCGCAAAATGTCGCTAAAGTTGGCGTATGTGAAAAACGAATCGAGCGAGAAGCTAAAAAAAGCGATGACGATGACGATAGCGAGTATCGTTCCGTACTTGTATAAAAACTTCAACTTGTTCCACCTCCTGTCATGTCATAGACGAGCTGTTCATACGTCGCCTCGTGTGCGTCCATTTTTTTGACGAAGCGTCCGTCGACCATGATGTAAATCGTATCGGCGATATGAAGCAATTCTTGACATTCGCTCGTTAAATAAATGATCGCTTTTCCTTTTTCAGCAAGCGAGCGAATGATGGCAAACACTTCTTCTTTCGCATGCACGTCAATGCCTTTTGTCGGTTCGTCAAAAAGAAAGACGTCGCTATTTGTTTGTAACCATTTCCCGATAACGACTTTTTGTTGATTGCCACCGCTTAAATGTTTCACAAGCGCAGTCGGCGAAGATGGGCGAATATGTAACGATGAAATAAGATGTGTAGCGATCGTGCGCTCACGTCGTTTGTCAATCCATTGCCATGGGGCGATGTTTGACAATAGGCGTACCGTCAAGTTTTTTTCGATCGTTTCGTTCATAAAAAGCCCTTGTTTTCGCCGTTCTTCAGGAATGAAACAAACGCCTGCTTCAATTGCATCTTTTGGCGAGTTCCACGTTTGCTTTTTCCCATGCAATATGCGTTCGCCTGTCGTTTTTACGTGAGCGATCATACTTTCGGCAAGTTCTGTTTTTCCTGCGCCAACGAGGCCGGCGATGCCGACAATTTCACCGCGCCGAACAGCAAGATCGACCGTCGTGTTCGTTTTCGGGATATACAATTGTTTCACTTCAAATATCGTTTCGCCGCGGACGGTGCGCGCTCGTTGCTCGTTCGTTTCTTTTTCGCGTCCGACCATATGGCGCACGATGTCTTCTGTCGCTAGCGATACATCGCCTTCGTAAACGACGGTACCGTCTCGTAAAATCGTCATGCGGTCGCATATGCGTTTTACTTCGTGCAATTTATGCGAGATGTAAATAAACGACACTCCTTGTGCTTTTAATTGTTCCATCATCGCAAACAATCGTTTCGTTTCTTCTTCGCTTAATGAAGCGGTTGGTTCATCTAAAATAATGTAGCGAGCGGAAGAAGAAAGGACACGGGCGAGTAAAATGAGTTGTTTTTCATGAAGCGTGCACGTCTGCACCGGTGTATCAAGCGACAAATGGGCTAAGCCGACGCGTTCAAGCAGTTGTAAAACCGTTGTGCGCTGTTTCATATTGGAAAAGAACATATGTTTTTGTTCGACAATTTGTTCAGCGAGAATATTCTCATATACAGATAAAGCAGGGAATAATGCCGCATCGACTTCTTGCACAACATGTCCGATGCCGGCTCGTTTCGCATCTTTCGGCGAAAAAAATGTATGTGGCTGTCCATCGATTTCAATCGTTCCGCTCGTCGGTTGCAACACGCCAGCTAAAATGTTCATTAACGTGCTTTTTCCCGCTCCATTCATACCTAAAAGGGCGTGAACTTCGCCCGGTTGGATATGGAAGTTCACGCCGTTTAATACGGTCACATCACCAAATGAATGAACGATTTGTTTCATGCGTAAACCGCTCATTGTTTTTTCACCTTTTCTTCAAGCGTCTTCATCCACGGCGAAACCGCAACATTCGATTGCCCCCAGCTTGCGATATAGTTGTGCAAATCGCTCATGGACACTTGCGTATTTGGCAAGTCGGATCGTTTCACTAAATGCGGTTCAAGTGAATAAATATTTGGCGTTTGTTCGCCTGCGATTTTTTGATACGCAAAGCGCACTTGCACGCGTCCGACTTCCGCTGGGTCAGTTGCCGTTGTTGCGACCCATGGGCTATTCGGTTGTTGAATGAGTTGTAAATCTTCATCGCTTAAGTCGATGCCGTATACTTTAATTTCTGTGCGGCCAGCTTGTTGAATGGCGCGCGTCGCTCCTTTCGCGAACTCATCCCACGTCGCAAAGACGGCGTCGATGTCGCCTTTATTCGGATATTTTTTCAAAATGGCTTCCATTTGCGTTTGTGTATCTAATGCAGTATTGGCGCTTGCCGTGCCGAATTTAGCGACTTCTTTTATGTTCGGATACCGTTTTTGAAACGCTTCGTAAATGACGTGGCGGCGTTCCATCGGCGTAAAGCCACCGACCCAAATGGTGACGATTTCGCCTTCACCGTTTAAATCTTCCGCTAACGTTTTTAACGTTTTCCACGCTAAGCTGTAATCGTCTTGGTCAATGACGGTGACACCTGGAATGTTTAAATCGTTATCGAATGCGACGACGTGAATGCCTTTCGCGAGCGCTTTTTCAACCGGCGCTTTTAACGCATCGGCGCGTCCGTGGTCTAATAAAATCGCATCGACGTTTTGGCTAATTGCTGTTTCGACGTACGATGCCATTTTCGTTAAATCGTTATCGGCGTTATAAATTTGCACGTCGCCTCCGAATTTCGCGACTTGTTCTTTTACTCCAGCGATATATTGCGATGAAAATGTGCCGATCGACATTTGCATAATGGCGGCAATTTTAATTGGTTTGTTTAGTGGAGCTGGAATGTCCGCTCCTGTTGTCTCATTCGTTTGTTTCGTTTCTTCTTTCGCCTGCTCTGTCGGCTTCGAGACGGCGTCTTGTTCGTTCGTGCACCCGACTAATAGCGCGAATAAAAGCACGATCATTGCCCATATGTTTCTCATGCAAAAACCTCCTCAAATAATGTCGGTAACTTTGTTTTGTAGTCGCCAAAAATAATCCCCTTTTCGGTAATTATGCCTGTAATAAGTTCGTGCGGCGTCACATCGAATGCTGGATTGTATACATCGACATCCGGCGCGATACGCACGCCACCGATATGCGTCACTTCTTCTTTCGCCCGCTCTTCAATCGGGATGTCGTCGCCTGTTTTCGTCTGTAAGTCGATTGTTGAAAGCGGGGCAGCGACGTAAAACGGAATGTTGAACGCTTTTGCTAAAATGGCTAAACCGAACGTGCCGATTTTATTTGCCGTATCGCCGTTGGCGGCAATGCGATCGGCGCCGACGATGACTGCGGAAATATGTTTGGCTTTCATCGTTTGTGCTGCCATATTGTCAGTAATCAGCGTCACATCGACGCCGGCTTGTGAGAGCTCCCAAGCGGTGAGCCGTGCCCCTTGCAAGACCGGCCGTGTTTCGCATGCATAGGCATGAAGCGCCATTCCTTTTTCTTTCGCTAAATGAAACGGGGCAAGCGCCGTTCCGTAGCGCGCCGTCGCAATCGCGCCTGCGTTGCAAATCGTCATGATGCGATCGCCGTCTTGAAAAAGGGAAAGGGCATATTCGCCGATGCGGCGGCAGACGTCCTCATCTTCAACTTGAATGCAAATCGCTTCATGAATGAGCGTCGTTTTCGCTTCGTTGACCGATTTGGCGTGGGCGACGCTGTTCATCAGCCGATCAAGCGCCCAAAATAAGTTGACAGCGGTCGGACGCGAGCTAGCTAAATAGTCGCGGTCGCGTGTAAGCTGGGCATGAAATTGCGCCAAGTTGTTCGTTTCGTACGATGCCGCGGCAAGCGCTAAGCCGTAGGCAGCAGTCATGCCGATCGCTGGTGCCCCACGCACTTTTAACGTGACGATCGCGTCCCATACGTCTTTTATGTTTTTTAATTCTAAATATTCAGTCTTATGAGGCAACGCTTGTTGGTTTAAAATCGTAATATGCGTATCGTGCCATTGTACTGCTTTCATCATTTTCCTCCTAGCTGTTTACATGTGCAGCTTGTTCAACGAGACGTTTGAAATCATAGACACGAAGATTGTGTCGATGGACGATCAGCTCGCGTCCGAGACGAAGGGCATGGCGTTTCGCTTCGAGCCGTTGTTCAAGCGGCAGTTCATCAATGTCCGCCACATGTGCTAAACCGATCGTGCGGCGAATGACTTCACAACCCGCAAAGCCGATTGCTTCCACGAGCGTTTCACTGAATACGTCAGCGAGCACGCTAGAAACAGATGCGTACGGCTCGTTGCTTTCACGCCAAAGCTCAGCAAACGTGCGGGTAAAGACGTTCCATGTATTTTCGATATGAGTAAAAAGCGGTTGGCGGTTACGTTCATCGCGAGCGAGGGCGTTTAACAATAAATTGGCGAAAAATTGCCCTAAATCAAAGCCAATTGGACCGTAAAACGCAAATTCAGGGTCGATGACTTTCGTTTCTTCATCGTTTGCGAAAATGCTTCCTGTATGTAAATCGCCATGAAGCAAGACGTCCGCTTTCGTTAAAAAGAGCCGCTTTAATTTCGCCGTTTCTCGCTTTAACTCATCATCGTGCCAAAGCTGTTCGACATCGGCGCGCAGTTCTGCTTCAAAGTTGTTCGTGTCGTGGTCAAAAAACGGGTCGGTAAAGACGAGATCTTCCGTAATTTTACAAAGTTCAGGATTTGTAAACTGTTGCACGAGCTTCTTTTTTTGTTGTTGATTCATCCCAAAATCAGACGTATAAAACGCCGTTTTCGCCACAAACTCGCCGATATGTTCAGAAAGCTTCGGAAATGTTTTTCCTTCGATAAGTCCACGACGTGCAATTTGTAAATGCGACAAATCTTCCATCACCGTAATCGCTAAAATCTCATCGGAATAGTACACTTTCGGAACATAGTGAGGAACGTAGCTCGCGAATGTGCGCAACGCTTGGCTTTCAATTGTCGCTCGTTTTAATGTGAGCGGCCAGCTTTCTCCGACGACTTTCGCATACGGTAACGCTTGTTTAATAATGATGCTGTCGTTTGTGCGTTCGTTGACGATTCGAAAGACGAGATTTAAGTTACCATCGCCAATTTCTTGACTAGAAAGAAGGGCATCGTCGTCAAATAGCCCTAAGCGGACAGCGAGAGCGATCGCTTTTTGTTCTGTTAACGGTTCGTACATATGAATTCCCTCCTTGACATAAATAAAAAAACCTCTTTCGCTGAACGAAAGAGGTTTGAAGTTTGCTTCGCACCTCTTATCTCTCAGCCTACTGCTGCAAGAATTAGCACCGTGCGTCATCGCCGGTTGCCGGGCTTCATCGGGCTCGTCCCTCCACCTGCTCTTGATAAGAGTGTTTCTCGTTATTTGAATGTTTTGAACAGTGAAAACGTTTCGTGAATTCGCTTGATTTGAATCATACATCGCTTCTCGCTTATTTGTCAATCTTTTTTTTCGAAAATTTTATACACGTCTGGGCGACGATCAGCAAAAATCGGGATGCGGGCGCGTACGCGTTGTACTTCGTTTATGTCGATCGTTGCTTTGATGACCGTTTCTTGTTCGTTTCCTTCCGCAAGAATATTTCCCCACGGATCGATCATCATCGAATGGCCAGCAAACGTGTTGTTCGGATCTTTTCCTGCACGGTTGCACGCGACGACGTAACATTGATTTTCGATCGCTCGCGCCATTAATAACGTGCGCCAATGATGAAGGCGCGAAAGGGGCCATTCCGCAACGACAAACAACACTTCCGCACCGTTTAGCGTATGCGCGCGAATCCATTCTGGAAAGCGAATGTCATAACAAATGACCCCCGCACACGTCGTTTCGCCGAGCGAACATAGCCCGGTCGTTTCTCCGGCTTGTAAATATAAATGTTCGTCCATCAATTTAAACAAATGAAGTTTACTATATTCACAAACGACATCGCCGTTTCGATGGACGATATACATCGTATTCGTTATGTTGTCGGCCACTTTTTTCGCGACTGATCCGCCGACGATATGCACATCGTACGTGCGGGCAAGTTCGGAAAGAAACGCCTTTGTTTCTGCGCCGTTTTCGTCGGCGATGTCGGTTAATCTCGTTAAATCGTAACCTGTCGTCCATAGTTCAGGTAAAACGACGACGTCAGCTTCTTTCGCGATTTGTTCCATGTAGCGCACGACGGTTTGTTTATTTTTTTCCGGTGCTCCAAACGCAATGTCCATTTGTACGCAAGCGATATTCATCTCATTCACCTCAAAAAAATTTTCTTTACATTTTGATTTTTACGATATATGATTCTTGACTAGAATTTCAACCTTTTTGTGAAGTAGGTGTGAAAAATGAAAACATTTCCGCAATCGAACTTGTTACAGCAACTTCCGAAGCAATTTTTTGCTTCGCTCGTGCAAAAAGTGAACGCAGTCATTGCCGAAGGGCATGATGTCATTAATCTCGGACAAGGAAATCCAGATCAGCCGACACCAGCGCACATTGTGAGCGCGATGCAACAGGCGGTAACAAAGCCTATGTATCATAAATATTCACCATTTCGCGGCTATTCGTTTTTGAAAGAAGCAGTCGCGACGTTTTATAAACGCGAGTATGGCGTGAAGATTAACCCAGAAAAAGAAGTCGCTATTTTGTTTGGCGGAAAAGCAGGGCTTGTTGAAATGCCGCTTTGTTTATTAAATCCGGGCGATGTTGTGCTCGTTCCTGATCCCGGTTATCCAGACTATTGGTCGGGGGTCGTGCTTGCGCGGGCGCGCATGGAAATGATGCCATTGCGGGCGGAAAACGGTTTTTTGCCCGATTATGAAGGGCTAAACAAAGACGTCGTGCGTCAAGCGAAATTGATGTTTTTAAACTATCCGAACAATCCGACCGGCGCCACCGCAACGAAATCGTTTTTTCAAGACACAGTTTCGTTCGCCGATAAACATCATATCGGTGTTGTACACGATTTTGCATACGGAGCGATCGGCTTTGACGGGAAAAAGCCAGTCAGCTTTTTACAAGTCGAAGGGGCAAAGGACGTCGGCATTGAAATTTATACGTTTTCAAAAACGTACAATATGGCAGGATGGCGCATCGGTTTTGCGGTCGGTAACGAAAGCATGATCGAAGCGATCAACGTATTGCAAGACCATTTATACGTCAGCATGTTCGGGGCGATTCAAGAAGCGGCAGCGGTGGCGCTACTCGAGTCGCAACAGTGCGTCGCCGAGCTTGTCGCAACGTATGAAGCAAGAAGAAACACGTTCGTTCATGCATTGCGTAACATCGGCTGGGACGTTCAAGCGCCGACCGGCTCGTTTTTCGCTTGGCTTCCGGTGCCAAACGGCTATACGTCGGAAACGTTTGCTGACCTTTTGCTTCAAAAAGCGCACGTGGCGGTCGCTCCGGGCATCGGGTTTGGCGAACATGGGGAAGGCTATGTGCGCACAGGGCTACTCACAAGCGAAGCAAGACTTCAAGAAGCAGCGGAACGCATCGGGCGGTTGCAACTTTTTTAAAAAATCGTTGACAAAATCGGAATGTGCTGTCATAATTCGAATTAAATTTGTGAAAAACGAACTGTTCGAAAAATTGTATACATTGCGAATTCTTATCAAGAGTAGGTGGAGGGACGAGCCCGATGAAGCCCGGCAACCGACTTAACAAGTGTTAAGCACGGTGCTAATTCTCGCAGCAATGAGCTGAGAGATAAGAAGAGACGAACGATTGAGCCTCTTCTTATGAAGAGGTTTTTTATTTGTAAAGGAGTGATACGATGATTACAGCAACATATTTGATTCATGACGACAAAGATTTGGCGAAAAAAGCGGAAGGCATTGCACTTGGATTGACTGTAGGGTCGTGGACCGATTTGCCGCAGCTTGAACAAGAGCAGTTGAAAAAACATAAAGGTGTTGTTGAGGCAATTGAACAGCTTGAAGAAGATGAGCGCATCAATACGTATGTTGGCAAGCGGTTGAAGCGCGCGCTCGTGCGCATTTCGTATCCGAGCGTCAATTTTAGTGCCGATTTCCCAGCCATTTTGACGACGACGTTTGGCAAATTGTCGCTTGACGGAACGATTAAACTCGTTGATCTGACGTTTTCTGACGAACTGAAGCGTGCGTTTCCCGGCCCGCGCTTTGGCATTGACGGCATACGCGAAAAGCTTGGCGTTTTTGACCGTCCGCTTGTGATGAGCATTTTTAAAGCGGTCATTGGGCGTGATTTACAATACGTCACCGAACAATTAAAACAACAAGCGCTCGGTGGGGTCGATCTCGTGAAAGACGATGAAATTTTATTTGACAATGACTTAACGCCGTTTGAAAAGCGCATTGTCGCAGGAAAACAAGCGCTACAAGAGGTGTACGAACAAACAGGGCATCGAACGTTATATGCGGTCAATTTAACAGGCAAAACGTTTGAACTAAAAGACAAAGCGAAGCGTGCGGCGGAGCTAGGGGCGGACGTGTTGTTGTTTAACGTGTTTACATACGGACTTGACGTGTTGCAGGCGCTTCGTGAAGACGATGACATTCGCTTGCCGATTATGGCACATCCGTCATTTAGCGGCGCGATCGCCTCATCGCACGTATATGGAGTTAGCTATGCGCTTCTTCTTGGAAAACTATTGCGCATGGCGGGCGCCGACTTTTCGCTCTTTCCGTCGCCGTACGGAAGCGTCGCGCTTGCAAAAGACGAGACGCTTGCGATCGCTCATGAATTAACGAAAGAAGAGCCGTTTTTACGCACATTCCCTGTGCCATCTGCCGGCATTCATCCGGGGCTTGTGCCGCTTTTAGTGCGCGACTTTGGCATCGACTCCGTCATTAACGCAGGCGGCGGAGTGCATGGTCATCCGAGCGGGGCAATTGGTGGCGGGCAAGCGTTTCGTGCCGCAGTTGATGCGGTGCTTGCTGGTCGTTCGCTTTATGACGCGGCAAAAGAAAACGAACCGTTACAACAAGCGCTTGATTTATGGGGGGGCGCTTGATGAAGCCAATTATTTTTTGCGACTTTGATGGAACGATTACGTTAAACGACAACATTATTGCGCTTATGAAACAGTTCGCTCCGCCCGAGTGGGAAGCCATCAAAGATGACGTGCTTGCGCAAAGATGTTCCGTACAACAAGGTGTGGGACGCATGTTTTCGCTGTTGCCGACGACGCTAAAAGAGGACATCGTGCAATTTTTGCTTGACACCGCCCGCATTCGCGACGGATTTTCCGACTTTGTCGCATTTACGAACGAACGGCAAATTCCGCTTTATATCGTGAGCGGCGGTATCGACTTTTTCGTTTATCCGCTGTTAGACGGACTTGTTGAAAAAGAGCGCATTTTTTGTAACAGCGCGGACTTCAGCGGAGAGACGATTCGAATTACGTGGCCGTATGCGTGTGATGAACATTGCGAAAATGAATGCGGGTGCTGCAAGCCGTCGCTTCTTCGTAAACTCGCGCCAAAAGGGGCAAAAACGATTGTGATTGGCGATTCCATTACCGATTTAGCGGCGGCGAAACTAGCCGATCACGTCATTGCGCGCGACTTTTTGCTTGAAAAATGCCGTGAACGAAACTTGCCACATACCCCGTTCACGACGTTTTATGATGTCATCGACGCGTTACAAGAAAGCGAGGTGATCGTGTGAGACAAAAAAAATGGGAAGAGCTTGCGGAAGTCAAACGAGAACTAGCGGCGCGCGACTGGTTTATGGGAACGAGCGGCAACTTGTCGCTAAAGGTGAGCGATGAGCCGCTTACGTTTCTTGTGACCGCTAGCGGAAAAGATAAACGAAAAGAAACAGCAGAAGACTTTTTACTCGTCGGGGCGGACGGACAACCAGCCGAAGCGACGTACTTAAAGCCGTCAGCTGAGACGCTTCTTCACGTGAACATTTACAATAAAACGAACGCCGGTTGTGTGCTTCATGTCCATACCGTTGACAATAACGTTATTTCCGAATGGTATGGTGACGAAGGGGAAGTCGTTTTTACAAACCAAGAACTCATTAAAGCGTTCGGATTATGGGAAGAAGATGCGGCATTTCGCATTCCGATTATTCCGAATTTCGCCCATATTCCGACGTTAGCCCATGAGTTTTCCAAACATGTGCACGCGGACGCCGGAGCGGTACTGATTCGCAATCACGGCATTACCGTATGGGGAAAAGATGCGTTTGAAGCGAAAAAGTTTTTAGAAGCGTGTGAGTTTTTATGTCAATATCATGTAAAACTACTACTTTTAAAACGATAAGGGGGAGTATGTATGGCAGTTATTAAAGTGCGCAACACAGGGGAAGTCATTGAAGGAAAGGAAAATGTCGCTGCGTTTTTAAATAAGCAAGGGGTGTTATATCAACGTTGGGAGGCAAGTAAACTTCCAGCTCATCTTCAAAATAAATTTGTATTAACAGACGAAGAAAAGGCGGACATTTTAGCGACGTTTCAAACAGAAATTGAAGATTTAGCGAAGCGTAGAGGGTATCAAGCGTGGGACGTGGTCGCCTTGTGCGAACAAACGCCAAATTTAGAAGAGCTATTGAAAAAATTTGAACAAGTGCATACGCATACGGAAGATGAAGTGCGGGCAATCGTTGCTGGCCATGGCGTTTTCGTCATTAAAGGGGACGAACATACAGGCTATTTTGATGTGGAACTTGAAGCAGGAGACGTCATTTCTGTCCCAGAAGGAAACCCGCATTTCTTTACGTTAATGGACGATCGTCAAGTCGTTGCGGTGCGGTTGTTTATCGATCCATCAGGTTGGGTGGCACATCCATATGAAGAAAAAGAAGGGGCGTAACGCTCCTTCTTTTTCATTAATATGTTTCAATTAAAAACACCATAACGAGCAAACCGATAATAAACGCATACGTCGATGATTGTTCGTTTCCGTCACCATGGCTTTCAGGAATGAGTTCTTTATAAATGATAAACAACATCGCACCAGCCGCAAACGCTAATCCGTACGGAACGAGCGCATCGACGACCGACGTTAAATAAAAACCGATGATGGAAGCGACAAGTTCAATCAGCCCCGTTCCCGTTGCCATCAAAAATGCTTTTCCTTTTGAAATATGTTGGTTAAATAAAAAAAGCGCAACGAGCAATCCTTCAGGTGCGTTTTGAAAACCGATCGCAAGCGCAATTAAATCCCCGATATGATTTTGTTCCCCCGAGGCATAACTCACGCCAACAGATAAACCTTCTGGAATGTTATGAAGCGTAATCGCCGCAAGCACAAGCAACGCTTTTTGATCCATTTTCATACCGCTTTTCGTATGCGCTAAGTCGATATGCGGTATGATGTTTTCAAGAAGCGTCAGCGTAAACACCCCAAAGCACAATCCAACCGCAAGAGAAAAAAACGTGCCAGAAGAAAGTGACTGTGGAATTAATCCAAGCATCGATGCCGCCATCATCACGCCTGCCGTAAAAGCGAGCAACATGTCGCGCCGTTTGTGCGTTAATGAGCGCGACAAAAATAAAATCGGAACAGCGCCAGCTCCTGTCGCTAGCGCCGATAACGTGCTTCCGATGAGCATATCGACCATCATTCCACCTCCTGTCGCAAAGGAAGACGAACGGTAATTGTCGTTCCTTTCTTTTCTATGCTATGAATGTCGATTGTCCCTTCATGCATATCGACAATGCGTTTACAGACGACGAGCCCAAGTCCTGTTCCCGTTTGTTTCGATGTGACAAACGGTTGAAACAGTTTGCTTTTTATGTCGTTTGGAATGCCGCCTCCATTGTCGATCACGTGTAGCACCGCCCAGTCGTTTTGTTTCGTAAGCGAAATCGTTAGCTCACCGCCATCGGCCATCGCTTCAATCGCATTTTTCGCTAAATTTAAGACGACTTGTTTTAAATGATCTTTTGAACAGCGAATCGGAAGTGGCACATCGGCACGTTGAAACGTATAGACGACGTTATGTAAATGCGCTTGCGACTCAATCATCGGATGAATGCTTTGCACAATATAGTTTAAATCACACGTTTCAAGTTTTTGTGCCGTCGGTTTGCCGAGAATTAAAAATTCGTTCACAATATCGTTAATGCGTGTAATTTCATTTTGAATGACGGAAAAATAAAGTTGTGATTCGTTATCTTTATGTTTTTCACTTAATAGTTGAATAAATCCTTTAATGCCGGCGAGCGGGTTGCGAATTTCGTGTGCCGTGCTTGCGGCGAGCGTGCCGACAAGTTCGAGTTTTTGTGTTTGTATTTCCATGCGTTCAAGCATCGTTTGCCGTTTTAATAGCCAATATTGAATCAGTAGCCAAATAATATGGATGGCGACGATCAGCAATAAGATGTATGGAAGGGATGCTTGCACATTTTGTTTCATCGTTACGTGCGGCACGTTCGCTTCAATCATCCACGGTGCGTTGTTTAAATGAACTGTCACCGTTTCGTGTGATGGACGAAGTTCGTTTGTAGCGAACAATATCGTTCCGCGTTCATCATATAAACGAAACGATGCGTGTTGGTCAATGATTTTTATTCGTTTTTTTATGTAATCCATACGTAATTCCGCCACAAAAAAACCGACTGTATCGTTCGTTTTTTCATCGACAATCGGTGTGACGATCGTCGTTGTCTGATCGCTGTCAATGATCGTTTGTTTTGTCACTTTTGCCAATCGCATCGCTGAACTTGTACTTTCAGAAAAAAACGATATGTGATGAAAACGAACGTCTTGTTTTTCGATTTGTTGCAACATGTCGTTTATGTCTTTTTCGCTTAACGTCGTCATATGTTTGCTAACGATAAACGCTAACGTCTCGAGTTTTGTCGTTGTCTCCGCAAGAAAGCGGTCGAGATCGTTTTTATGTATATTCGCAAACAAGCGCGTTTCTTCTAGCCATTGTTGTTGCTGTTGTTCATCTTGCCAAAGCACAATCCACACGCTCCCTACAAGGCATGGGATCATAACAAGCAAGATGTACAACCATCGTCTCATTCTCTCTCTCCCCATATATGCTCCCTCAACAAAACAAAATTCAAGGAATATTATAACATAAAGATGAAAAAAAGACGGAAAAAATCATGACCCCCGCCAAATATGGACGGGGGCCTTGTTATGCTGAAGAGGATAGAAATATGTTCCGATCGAAAAGCGGTTTACATAAAAAAATGGTATAATCATATAAAAATTAAAACAACAACACATCTTGGGTTTAAACGAGAGAAACGACAGCTCATGAGATAGGGCATGCTTTAGGATTAGATCATGAAGATGATGTTCGTGCTATCATGCTTTCGACAGGTTTTCTAAATGATGAGTATCCGCAAAATGATGATTGGAACGGAATAAATGCTATCTATTAGAGGGAGGGAAGTGGTCTAATGAAAAAAAATGTTCTTCTTTTTTTTACTATTTTGTTTTTGGTTTCCTGTAATAATACGACATCTGAACGAAACAATGCACATACAAAATACGTTCATAGTGAATCAAAGATTATAGATCAGTATGATGATTTAGAAGAAATGGAGAATGATAGTGAAGTTATTTTAATCGGTATGAAGAAAAGTGGGGAAAGCCATTTTGATCAAGATGGCGATATGGTAACGGGCTTTTACACAATAAGTAACGTCGAGATCAAAAAAGTGTTTAAAAACGAAAAAGGATATAAGTTAGGTAAGGGTAATGTTATCAAAGTTATGGAAAATGGAGCATTTGATAAAGAAACGAATACAATGTACGGTTCAGCAGGGTATCAATTGATGAAAAATGATAAGAGTTATCTTTTGTTTTTAAGAAAAAGTACGACACATGATGAGTATACAATCAAAGGGGTTTATTATGGGAAAGTTCCATTAGATAGTAATCAAATCGAATACGACGGTCATTTGAACAGTAGTAAGCAAGCAAATCATAAACAAATTGAAAAACTAAATCGAATATTTGAAGAGGCAAGAAAAAAATATAAAGAATAAAGATGAGAAAATGAGAAGGTGTGCCCCCGCCAAATATGGACGGGGGCCTTGTTATGCCGACTGTTTTTGTTTGTTCGTTTCGCTGTTTTGTTGTTTGATCACAAGCGGATAGAAAAGTAAGCTGCTTGCAAGCAAGGCAATGCCGAGTAAAAATGTTTTCATGTCAGCCGTGCCTGCTTTCACAAGCCAAATGGAATAAATAGTCGCAACGACAGCGATGATGCCGTCTGTCATTCGTTGTTGCGTCGTTTCATACGTTTCGCCTGTCCAGACAAGCTTCAATTGGAAGACGGAGGCGATGAAATACGGAACGAGATATGATAACGTCGCAATGTAAATTACGAAATCAAATGCGGCCGCCATTGAGTTTGAAATCGTTGAAAAAATAAATAATTGGGCAATCATATTTGAGACGATTAAAGAAAAACGCGGCATGCCTTTGTTGTTTTCTTGTAAAAAGGCACGAATAAATAATCCTTGTTTTGCTGCTTGATACGGCACTTCGGCACTTAAAAAAATCCAGCCGAGCGTTGAGCCGATTAAACTAATTAAACCAAGTCCTGCCAAAAGCTGCGCTCCGATTGGACCTAATACAGTACCGATCGCATCAACAAGCGGCTTTTCAGACTGAATAAGCGCCTCTTGTTTTAATAGTCCCATCACAAGTACGCTAATGCCAATATAAATGGCTAAAGCAATGAATAGTCCGACAATCGTTGCGCGTTTGACATCGCTTTGTTTTCGGGCACGCGAAGCAAAAATGATCGCTGATTCAATGCCGATAAACGCCCAAAGCGTGCTTAACGCGACGTTGTTTATTTGCGAAAGAAGACCGAGCGCATGACCTGCTTCGTCGTAACGCGGAGCAACAAACGGTTGGAGATAGCTTTTTTCAAACGCAAACAACGCGATGACAATAAAAAGGAAAAAGCCGAGCACTTTCGTTGCCGTTGCGACAAAGTTCAACTTTCCGGCACTTTCTGCTCCTTGTAAAATGATCGCATGCATCATCCATAAAAGTGCGGTGCAGACGAGAAACGTGAGCAGGTTGCCAAGTTTGAATGTAAATGAGCCAACAGAGAAGACGACATGTTCGCTCGTTAAAATAGGGAAAAACGTTGATAAATAACTAGCGAACGTCGTAATGATCGCTACGTTTCCTGCGACGTTTCCGATCCAATATCCCCAAGACGACATAAAGCCGGACAAAACGGATGCGTTTGAATCTTTTGGAAACAGCTCTTTCGCATAAATTTGCGGTCCGCCGTTTAATTCAGGTTTACGAATTGCTAAGTTGCCAAAAATGATCGCAATCATAAGCACGCCCGCGCCCGTCAATAGCCAACCGAGCAACACGCCAGCAGGACTTGCCGCTTCCGCAAGTGAACGAGGAAGCATAAAAATGCCAGAGCCGACCATATTCCCGACAACGAGCGCCGTCAATAACCAAAAGCCGAGTTTTTGTTGTTTCATGTTGTTCATCCTTTCATGCATAATATAATAGCGAAAATATAATGGCGAAAGCGGTAGAGCGCTGTTGTCGAAGCGGGCGTGATAAATAAAAAAGTGCACCCTAAGTTTTCAACGGGTGCACAATATATGACACATCCGCATCAAACTTAAGATCGATAGCTCTCCACCGCATGCGCGATGACAGTCCTGCACCTATTCGGCAACAGGCCCAGCTTATAGCGCCAGAGCACGCTATAAACTTCGGCGACAAATCCTTTCATCCCATTTCATTGACGTCTCTGCGTCTCCATGAAACTACTATTATTTGCCGCGACCTCTATCTCATCTTAGTTGACGAGAAAGATTTCGTATGCAATTGACGCTATCATCATACAAAAAACCGTTCGTGGCGTCAATAAAAAAATTTTTTTAGCACATATGTACAAAGGGCACAACGAACATACATAATAAAAGTGAGTAATCACTCACTTTTATGAAAGCGAGGGAAGATGATGGTCATTCAATTACAGCACGTATATAAGCAGTTCCATAAAAAAGAAGTCATTCATGATGTGTCTTTGACCGTAAACAAAGGAGAAATTTTCGGTATGCTCGGTCCATCGGGCGCTGGGAAAACGACGATTGTCAAAATGATCGCAGGCATTGATACGGCGACAAAAGGGGAGATTCACGTGCTCGGTACGCGCATGCCCAACTTGCAAACGATGGCGCGCATCGGCTTTATGGCGCAATCCGATGCGTTATACGGGGAGCTCACCGCACTTGAAAATTTACACTTTTTCGCATCGATTTATGGGCTAAAAGGAAAAAAGAGAAAAGAGCGCATTGAAGAAGTGTTGGAGCTTGTCAATTTAACGGACGATATGAAAAAAACGATTCATCAATTTTCAGGCGGGATGAAACGGCGGTTATCGCTCGCGGCGGCGCTTTTACATGAACCAGAAGTGCTCATTTTAGATGAGCCGACCGTCGGCATCGACCCGCTTCTTCGCCAAGCGATTTGGGAAGAGCTCGAACGCATTCGCCAAAAAGGAACGACAATCGTTGTGACGACGCATGTGATGGACGAAGCGGAAAAATGTATGCGGCTTGCAATGATTCGCGACGGACGGTTGATTGCCGTCGGTAGTCCAGATGAATTAAAGAAACAAACAGGGGCATTGACGATTGAACAAGCATTTTTACATTTTGGAGGGATGCAATCATGAGAATACAAGCGATTGTCGTCCGCATTATTCGTCAGTTTTTTCGCGATAAACGCACGCTTGCGTTAATGATTATCGCACCGATGTTTGTGTTGTTTTTAATGGACTTAGTGTTTAATGGCGAGACGTACGAACCGAAAATAGCGATTGATTCAAACGTACCGCAACAGCTTGCTGATGCATTACAAGAAACAGATGCACACGTGACGACGATGACAAAAAAGAAAGCGATGGATAAACTGGACGACCAACAAATCGACGCGTTTATTGAAATGGACAAAGCGACGTTGCGCATCACGCTTGAAGGAAGCGATCCGTCCGTCAGCAAACAGGTGCTGATGACGGTGCAAAAAGCAGCGCAAACGCTTATGCCGCCGATGAAACAAACGTTAACGATTGATACGGTATATATGTACGGCTCAGAACATATGGCGTTATTTGATAATTTCGGCCCCGTGCTCATCGGCTTTTTCATTTTCTTTTTCGTCTTTTTAATTGCCGGAGTATCGTTTTTACGTGAACGGACGAGCGGCACGCTGGAGCGGCTACTTGCAACGCCATTAAAGCGATGGGAAATTGTCATCGGCTACGTCATCGGCTTTGGCATCTTTACAACGATTCAAGCAACCTTTATTTCTTTATTTGCGATTCACGTCTTAAACATGATGATGGAAGGCTCGTTCGGTTATGTGCTACTCGTTACGTTTTTATTTGCGATGACGGCGCTCACCTTAGGAACGTTATTGTCCGCCTTTGCGAACAACGAGCTGCAAATGATTCAATTTATCCCGCTCGTCGTCGTTCCGCAAGTGTTTTTCTCTGGACTGTTTAACTTGGATACGATGGAACCGTGGCTTCGTTCCATTGGAGTGGCGATGCCGTTATATTACGGGGCGGATGCGTTAAGAGAAATTATGATTCGCGGCAAAGGTTGGGAAGCGATTTCGTTCGATGTGTACGTTTTAGTTGGCTTTTCGCTTTTATTTATGATATTAAATGTATTAGCATTAAAGAAATATCGAAAGTTGTGAGGATGATGATGGACGAACGAAAATGGTTGTTTGATTTACTGAATGTCGAAGAACAACAGCTAAGTGAAAAACAAATTAACATTTTACAAGCAGCAATTGAAATGTTTGCAGAGAAAGGATATGCGGCTACGTCCACGAGCGAAATTGCCAAGCGGGCAGGTGTAGCTGAAGGAACGATTTTTCGCCATTATAAAACGAAAAAAGATTTGTTGCTTGCTATTGTCAAACCGACGTTATTTCAATCTGTTGCGCCGTTTTTCGCGAAAAAATTTGTCAAAGATGTGTTTGAAAATGAGTATGAACATTACGAACAGTTTGTGCGCGCCATTTTTCAAAATCGGTATGAATTTGTGAAAACGTATTTGCCGGCTGTGCGTGTGTTTTGGCAGGAGATGGCATTTCACAGCGATATTAAAGCGCAGTTTCAAACGATTTTTACGAATCATGTGTACGACAAGTTTAAACAAATTGTTGTGCATTTTCAACAAAAAGGGGAGTTGGCGCAACTCCCGCCTGACACCATTATTCGGTTGACAATCACAACGATCGTAGGATTTTTAGCGACCCGTTTTTTAATTATGCCGGATTATCCGTGGGATGATGAACAAGAGATCGAGCGGACGATTCGGTTTTTGATGAATGGACTAAAAGCCTAATCCATGTGCGGATTAGGCTTTTTCAGCTTTTACGACGATGCGATCGTCCTCTACGTCGATATGAATCGTGCGCACATCATGCTCATCAAGCAACACGTCGGCAATTTGATCTTCGACATGTTCTTGCATGACGCGGCGGAGCGGACGGGCACCGAACGTTGGATGATAGCCGAGTTCAGCTAATTTTTCTTTCGCTTTGTCGCTAATCGTCATCGTGATATGTTGTTCATCAAGCGTGCGTTGCAATTCCGCAAGCATAAGGTCAACGATTTGCAACATATGCGCTTTTTCAAGCGGTTTAAATTCGACAATGGCGTCGAGACGGTTTAAAAATTCTGGTTTAAAGTATAGGCTGAGGCGTTGAAGTAAGTCACCTTCTCCGATCGTACCGGCGTTTGATGTCATAATGATGACCGTATCTTTAAAGCTGACGGTACGCCCTTGGCTATCCGTTAAACGACCGTCTTCTAAAATTTGCAAGAACATATGTTGCACATCTGGATGCGCTTTTTCCATTTCATCAAGCAAGATGATGCTGTAAGGATTGCGGCGCACTTTTTCCGTTAATTGACCGGCTTCTTCGTGACCAACGTAGCCAGGAGGTGCACCGATAAGTTTCGATACAGCATGTTTTTCCATGTATTCGCTCATATCTAAGCGAATCATCGCATCTGTTGAGCCAAACAATTGTTCAGCAAGCGTCTTCGATAATTCTGTTTTACCGACGCCAGTCGGACCGACGAATAAGAACGAACCGATCGGACGGTTTTTCGCTTTCAAGCCAGCGCGGCTTCTGCGAATGGCTTTCGCGATTTTTCTCACCGCTTCTTCTTGCCCGATCACTTTTTTCGCTAAGTTTTCTTCTAAATGTTTCATTTTCGTTTGTTCTTCAGCTTGTAATTTGCCGACTGGAATGCCTGTTTTTTCTTCAATGATTTGTTGAATATGGGCGACATCGACGATCGGTTGTTCAGCTTGTCCGTTTTGTTGCAATTGTTTTTCAAGCTGTAATTCTTCGGTGCGCAATTTTGCTGCAAGTTCGTAATTTTCTTCTTGGGCGGCTTTTTCTTTTTCTTTTTTGATTTGTTCGAGACGTTGTTCGATCGCTTCTTTGTTGGTTGGTGTCGCTTTTAAGCTTACTTTTGAGCCCGCTTCGTCTAGTAAGTCAATCGCTTTGTCAGGGAGGAAGCGATCTTGAATGTAGCGATGTGACAACGTGACGCAGGCGTGAATCGCTTCATCTGTATATTTCACTTGATGGAATTGTTCGTATTTTGGCTGAATGCCTTTTAACATGTTAATCGCCTGTTCGATCGTCGGTTCATGAACGATGACGGGTTGGAAACGGCGTTCAAGCGCAGCGTCTTTTTCGATTTGACGATATTCTTTTAACGTTGTTGCGCCGATGATTTGTAATTCGCCGCGAGCAAGCGTCGGTTTTAATATGTTGCTTGCGTCCATCGAGCCTTCTGCCGAACCCGCTCCGACGAGTAAATGAATTTCATCGATGAATAAAATGACGTTTTTCCGTTGTTGCAATTCGGCAATTAATTGCTTCATTCGTTCTTCAAATTGACCGCGAATGCCTGTGTTTGCGACTAACGACGCAACATCAAGCACGTACACTTCTTTGTTTAATAATTTCGTTGGAACAGATCCTTCGGCAATTTTAAGCGCTAATCCTTCGACGATCGCTGTTTTACCGACGCCCGGTTCACCGATTAATACTGGGTTGTTTTTATTGCGGCGATTTAAAATTTCAATGACGCGTTCAATTTCTTTTTCGCGTCCGATGACCGGATCGATAAGTCCTGCTTTCGCAAGTTGTGTTAAGTTGCGACCGAATTGATCAAGCAAGCCGTTTCGCTTCGGTTGTTCTTGGTGTACTTGTTGCTCGATACGGGAATGTTCTGTAAGCGGTGCGAAAAAGTCGGAGAACCATTGGTCGAGACGATCGAAGTGGAATCCTGCTGGCACTTTTAATTGTTGTTTTTGCTTTGCATAGCATGCATCGCAAAGGTGTAATTGTTGTTTTTCATTGTTTACTTGCACGTGTAAAAAGACGTTTGCTTTATTTTGTTTACATACTTGGCACATCATAGGCACCAACCTCCTTTTGACTTTGACTATATTTGACCTTTCTGTCTTTATTATAATTTGACCTTCTTTGACTTTCAAGACCTTTTTTAAAAATTTTTTTGAGAAATATAAAAAAACTGCCGCAAAGGGCAGTTATAAAAGTTTCGTTAACTTGTTTGTAATGTTGACCATATGTTGTTGCACTTGCTGAAGTTCGTCAATCGCTTCGGTGCTATTGTTTATTTTTTCAGCTACTTCTTCAAGCATATGCACCATTTCTAATACGGAGCTTGTGATGTGATTGAGCTGTTCGGAAATGTCTTCGGCAGACGTTTTGCTTTTCTCCGCCATTTTCCGCACTTCTTCTGCGACGATTGCAAAACCGCGTCCGTGTTCGCCTGCACGTGCCGCTTCAATGGCAGCATTTAATCCGAGCAAGTTCGATTGCATCGAAATGTCTTTCACAAACGCGATGACCGACTGAATTTGTTCCGTGCTTTTGCTGACGCGCGCAGCTTTTTCGCTTAACTGTTGCAAATGATCTTGAATGAGTTGCGACGTTTGGTGGATATCGTTTGTGCTCGCGTTCATTTCTTCAAGTAAACTCGCAAACTCTTCATTTAATGTGTTTTGACGGTCGGTGACGTCCGTTGCGATTTTAAAAATGGCTTGTATTTGTCCCGCTTCATCTAACACCGGAGCATAAAGCGCCTCAAGCCATATATGTTTTCCTTGGCGAGTGACGCGTTGCACCGTTCCGTAAAACGGTTGTTTGTTTTTTAGCCGATTCCAAAACTCTGTATATTCGTAGCTGTTTACGTACGTTGGCAAACAAAATTGACGGTGGGATACCCCGAGCACCTGTTGCTCCGTATAGCCCATCGTGTGAAGAAATGCATCGTTTGCCCATAATATCGTCGTGTCGGGACGGAATAAAATCATCGCAAACGAGCGATTGATCGATTCAAAGAGACGTTCTAAATCAATAGGAATGGAACTTACTTTCATTCGTTTTCCTCCTAAAACGGCATGATATGTCTATTGTACTACACCCCATGATATAACGGCAATTCCATGTATACGGTTGTTCCTTTTCCTTGTTCGCTTTCGAAGCGGATAGAGCCGCCATGTAGTTTAATAATTTGCTTGACGATCGCAATGCCAAGTCCTGTGCCACCATGTTCGCGCGAGCGGGAGCGGTCGGCGCGGAAAAATCGCTCGCCTAATCGTTCGATGTCTTCTTTTGACATACCGCATCCGGAATCTGCGATTATGAGTTCGCACATCGGCTGTTTGTTTACTGCACGCAACGAAATCGTTCCGAAAGAAGGGGTGTAGCGCAACGCATTGTCGAGCACATTTTGCAATACTTGTTCGATACGGTCGGGGTCACCATCGACGATTAAGTCGTGATCGAGGTCGAGCAAAAGGCGAATGTTTTTTTCTTGCAACATCGGTTCATATTTTTCAATCGTCTCCTCGACTAATTGTGCAATTGAAAACGGAGTGCGAACAAGCGGATACGTGCCTTCGAGCTGAGCCAAATCGAGCAAATCGCGTACAAGACGCTGCATGCGGCTTGCTTCCCGATGAATGAGTCTCACATATTTTTTTTGTTGCGCTTCTTCTTTGATCACGCCGTCTAATAGCGCTTCACTATATCCTTTCACATAGCTTAACGGTGTGCGCAATTCGTGTGAAACGTTTGCTAAAAATTCTTTTTTTCGCTCATCTTCCTTCGCAAGTGCGTGCGCCATTTGGTTAAATGCTTTTGCAAGTTGGCCAATTTCGTCTTCCGCTTCGACGTTCACTTGTGCGGAAAAATCGCCTTGTGAGACGCGATAGGCGGCTTGTTGCATATGTTGCAACGGTTTCGTGAAATGCATCGCAATTTTTCGTCCGACAAACACCGTAATGAGTAAAAAAAGGCTTCCACCAATCATGAGGAACGCTTGAATGCGCTTAAGCACATCCTCAATCGACGCAAGCGGTACGTACAAATATAAAATGCCCATGAGGCGGTGTTGGTCAAGTAGAGGAATGATGACGCCGACAATATGGCGATCGAATGTTTGTTCATACCCTTTTTTTGTTACCGTTTTTCCAGCGAGCAGTTGTTGTCGTTCCTCTTCGCTAATAATCGAATGATGATTCACTTCGAATGGCAAGCACGCACTCAATTCACGCGGATTGTTTACAAGCACAATTTCTGTGTTAGATACGTCATCGATGAGCGAGACGGTCGCGCGAAACGAATCGGTAAGGGGGCCACCTTCATATTTTGTCGCGATGTTTTTTCCTTCTTGCAATAATTGTTGTTCGACGTTTGATATATAAATATTTTCATACATATAAACGGCGACCACATATAAAAACAACACCGCAAGCACTAAAAAGACGCTAATCGTTAGCCATAGTTTTTGTTGGAGTGAAAGAGAATTAAATCGTTTCATCAAATTTATATCCCACTCCCCATACTGTTTGAATGTATTGTCCGGCTTCGCCGAGTTTAATACGTAACGTTTTAATATGTGTATCGACGGTGCGTGTGCTCCCGACGTAATGAATGCCCCAGACGCGATCTAGCAGTTGCTCGCGCGTAAATACTTGACCGCGATGTTTGACAAACAACGTGAGCAGTTCAAACTCTTTTAATGTTAGTACAACCGGTTTTCCGTTCACTTTTACTTTCCGCGCCTTTTCATCGATGACAATCGGACCTGCCTCATATGACGTCGTTACGTCTGTTCCTTTCGTTCGGCGAAGGACAGCATGCACGCGTGCGACGACTTCATTTGGACTAAACGGCTTCACGATGTAGTCGTCCGCGCCAATTTGTAATCCATAAACGCGATCCCACTCATCGCTTCGTGCTGTTAAAAAAATGATCGGCACTTGCGAACGTTCCCGCACGTGCATGCAAAAGCGGTAGCCGTCAAGTTTTGGCATCATAATATCGAGCAAAATTAAATCGATCTGTTTTCGTCCGAACTCGGCAAGCCCCGCTTCGCCATCGTCTGCTTCGATGCACGTAAATCCTTCAGGTTCTAAATAAAGACGAAGCAATTCGCGCATTTCTTTTTCGTCGTCAACAATTAAAATCGTTGCCATATTTATTCCTCCTTCGCATTGCGGAAAAAGATGTAAAACGGTCCTTTCCCGACCGAAACGGCAGCTGTTTGTTTCAACGTGTTTTCATCGACAAAAAGTAGTTCATTGCTGTCGTAGCTCGCGATGACGATGTGTTGTTGCGCGTTCGTCATCGCAAACGGATTCGCACCGATATCAAGCGATCCGATTAAACGCTTTGTTTTTGGATCAAATGCATACAACATATTTGACCCGTGACAAAGTGCGTATATCGCTTTGTTCGTTTGCGAAAATTGAATCGGCATCGTTTCTGCCTTCACACGCGCAAGCAATCGTCCGTCTACAAGCGAGTGAACGTACGCCTCTTGCTGAATATCCGAGCCACCGCCATGTCCACCAATCCAAAGTTCATCTTTGTCAGGCACGACTAACCCGCTCACGGCCGCATCGAGTGTAGCGACCGTTCGTTTCACTTGTTTTGTCGTTTGATCAATAAACGAGATGGCTCCTTTTTGGAAATGAATAACGATCCATTGGTTATGTTTATCGTCTGCTAAGATTGAAAAAGGGGACGGCGGGGTAGTGATGACATCTTTTACTTTTCCATCGAATGTCATGATTGATACCGTTCCTTTTTTTTCGTTCACAACGAGCAATTCGTGTTTTGTGACGAGCACATCGGTAACCCCTTTGTTTACGCCCCAACGCTTTTTCTCTTTCCCTGTCGATAGCGTGTACATGATCATTTCATCCATGTCTTGTCCAAACAACATGACCGTATCGCCATCAGGAAGGAGGACAGCTTTCGTTACCGGATTTTTCATCTTCCATGTTGCCATCGTTTTTTTTGTGTTATAATCAACGAAGGATAAGCTTTGCTCCTTTATATTGACGACCCCAACGACCGATTTGTTTCGGGGAATTGGGGTGTACGTCTCTGGTGTGCAGCTTGCCAATAAAACGACGATGATAAGCAAAAAAAAGAAACGAACACGCATCGTGTGCATCCTCCATCGTATATTTATCATCATTTTAGCAAATCATTGTGATGATTTTGTGAAATTATTGTAACATGGAAGGGGATTAAAATGAAAAAGTGGCTGTTGTTTTTGTCATTTGTTTTACTCGTTGTCGCTGGATGTGCGAACAGCGCACAAGAAGATGAATTGGCGTATTTAGACGTCAAAATGGCGGTAGAAGAAAAGCTTCCGGCAAATGAAGAAGTCGAGCTTGCCTGTTTTGTGACATACGGTGACGAAAAAGTGACCGATGCATCGGAAGTGAAGTTTGAAGTATGGAAGCATGGAGAAGAAAATCGCCAAATGATCGAAGGAAAACATGTCGGTGATGGAAAATATGTCGCGCGCTATACGTTTGATACGAAAGGGACGTATGCCGTCGTCGCACATGTGACAGCGAAAAATATGCACAATATGCCAAAAGTTGATGTAGTAGTGGAATAAGAAAAACGGCGGAAAATATTCGCCGTTTTTTTTCATATATATAGAAAAAATGGACGAGTGGGGGAGAGCGTATGTGGATGCGGGCGGTTCAAATTGCGTTTGTATATGTCGGAACGGTAGTCGGGGCTGGATTTGCGACAGGAAAAGAAATTGTACAATTTTTTACGCAATACGGGGCCATTGGGGTTGTGACGATTGCAATGAGTGGCTGTTTATTTATTTTTTTCGGGACGCGTTTAATGGTGATGGCAAATCGGCTTCAAGCGCGGTCATATGAGCAATTCAACGCCTATTTGTTCGGAAAAATGAGCGTTGTCGTCAATTTGTTTATGTTTGTTGTGCTATTTAGCGTGACGTCTGTGATGTTGTCGGGAGCAGGGGCGGTGTTTGAGGAACAGCTTCATATGCCGGCGCATGTCGGGCTTTTGTTTACGATGTTGCTTGCGTTTGTGACGATGTTGTTCGGTTTAAATGGTATTTTAAGCGTCAATATGGTCGTTGTGCCGCTTATGATTATTTTTAGTTTGTCGATTGCGCTCATAAATGAAAGCGACATCGTCTGGACGAAGCCACCGCTTGCCGCGTTTTTTTCCCCGTTTGCGTATGTGGCGTTTAATTTAGCGATGGCACAAGTTGTGCTCGTTCCGCTTGCAACCGAAGTAAAAGATGAGCGGGCGATTCGCCTTGGGGGATGGCTTGGCGGCATATTGCTTATGTTTATTTTATTTAGCAGTCATTTCGCGCTTTCTTTACTTCCTAATTTGCCATCTTACAGCATTCCGATGGCGGAAGTCGTGAAACGTTCGCTCACATCGTTTTACGGGCTATATGTCGTCATAATTTATGGTGAAATTTTCACTTCGTTTATCGCGGGTGTGTTCGGATTACATCGGAAATTGGCGCTTTTTTCTCCGACTCCTACATTTGTTCTCGTTATGCTGTTGTTTGCAATGTATGCGTTTAGTTTAGTTGGGTATCATGCGCTTTTAACCGTATTGTACCCTTTGTTTGGGTATGTTAGTATCATATTTATTTTCTTACTTTTCTATCGAAAAATGCCTAGCTAGCAAAAGAGAAGTGTAGTACATTGAATGTAGAGGGAGGTGAGCTGATGAAAAGAGCGGTCATTACGGTATGCGCTTTGCTTCTTTTCTTTTCGCTTGAAACGTTTCACATCATTCAATGGTACGATGCACGTGTATGGTCTCTTATTGTTTTTTCCTTTGGACTTATCGTTCATATATATGTGTTGAAGCGTGGTGTACGTGAGCACGAAGCGTTTCTTTTATTGCCAGCCGCCATCGCATTATGGATGGGCGCGCTTGCGTTTGGCGGTTATGTTTTGTTTCATGACGGAACGATGTACGTGTTGGCGTTTACGATCGGTTTGTTGGAATGGTGGTTATTTAGCGGTGAAGCGTGGCTGAAAACGCCGTTTCTCTTTTGTTTCGTGTGTAGCGTTGCGGCTAGTTTAGAAGCAGGGGATATGTTTTTACTTCTTGTCGTTTTAGCGATCGGCATTGTGGCATATATGTATCATACAAAAAACGAGCGAGCCAATGCACATTAGGCTCGCCTTTTCTTTTTATTCCACGCCAAACCGATGTAACATTTGTTTCAGTTGATTGACGTTTTCCGCCAACACGGCTGCTTCTTTCGCAAGTTGATGGACGCTCATCGCTTGTTGTTCAAGACCGCTTGCTGTTTCGTGAACGACTTTTGTAAAGTCGTTGGCGATCGTGTAAATGTCTGTGATTGCTTCATGTAGCTCGTTGCCTTCTTTTGTCGTTTGTTGCATCAGCGTTCGGTTTCGTTGAATTAAAGCGTTTAGTTCATGCGACATCATTTGGAAATGGGCAAGACTTTCGGTCATTTTTGTTAACGAGCCGGTCGTTTCGTCTATTGTATTCGCTTGGTTAATTACTGCGTTTGCGACCGTTGATAGTTGGCGATGGGTGTTCGCAAGCGACGATAAAATTTCTGCCGCAAAAGCGTTCGTATGCTCTGCCAGTTTACGTACTTCCGACGCGACAACCGCAAATCCTTTTCCGGACTCTCCTGCGCGGGCAGCTTCAATGGAAGCGTTTAATGCCAACATGTTCGTTTGTTCCGCAATGGCGGTAATGGCGGATACTTTTTGGATTAACGCGTCCGCTTCTTTTGCGACCGATTGAATGCCTTGGGCGGTGTCGTTCATTTGTTGTTTCGTTTCTTTCATTCGTTGTTCGATCGTTTGCATATCGTGATATCCTGTTTTGGCGGCGTCAAATGTTGATTGTGCGCTTTTAACGACTTGTTCGATGTCTGTTTGGACGGTATGCATATATTGAAGCATCGTTTGAATGCGCTGTTTTGCTTCGTCGACAAATGCGGTTTGTTTTTGTGCCCCTTCACGAAACGTTTCCATCGTCGCGGATACTTCATCGAACGCTTCCGCAATGCGCTTCGCTTCTTCTTTTTGTTCGTGGCTCACTTGTTCGACGGAGTGGGTAGCTTTGGCGATTTGTTGTAAAATCATGCGCAAGCCGAGAATGACTTTATTAATTTCATAGCCGATTTGATGAAACGCATTGCGCTTGCCGACCGTTTTCACTTCTTCCTGCAACTGTCCCGATGATACAGCGCGCGTGACGTGATACCAAGCGCGCAGTCGATTCATGATGATGCGATAAAACGAAAAAGAAACGACAAACCCAACGATGCCTGTCCCGACAACAAGCATAAACGTTTGTTCTGGCGGCACTCGCGTGAGAAGGGCAACGATAAAAAGAGCGGCGACTGGCAATAAAACGATGGCGCCAAGCCACATTTCCATATACGGCTGATGAATCAAACGGCCCATTCGTAAATTAAAGCGCTTTCCATTTTGTTCGAACAGCGGACAAGCAGCGTCGATGAGCACTTCGCCTGTATTTCGTTTATACAGTTGCAACAGTGGAGTAGTGGTCGTTGCAGATTTTTTTCCTACTTCGTCATCAAACACCATGCCTTCACGCAATCGATTTGTATGCACGAGGCTGCGCCCGTCTTCATCGACGATGACGAAATATTCATCGCGATCGAGATAACGGTCTAATATAGCGCGCAGCGAATCGAGCTGTTGAGCGAGCGGTTGATCGAATCGAGTCGCTCGTTTGACTTCTTTCGCAACTCGTTGCACTTTTTGTAACGCTTTTTTTGCTTGTTTTGATTGTAGCAATTTCCTCTCCCCCTTTTCCCCTTATCTCAAATATACACAATTTTCAAACAATAAAAAAGTCATAAAAAAGAAAAAGGAACAAATGATAAAAAAGGGAGGTGGCACAATGACTCAATCGAAACGACAAAAAGAGCGACAATGGACCGTTCGTAAGCAAGCGCAAAATGAACCGCACGGGAAAGTGAAGTCGTTTGAACAACTAGCAAAAGAAGAAAAATAAATGGAAAAGGCTGTCCCAAGGAAGTTTGTGACAGCCTTTTGCATCGTTATTTTGCTTTTAGTGCACGAATTTCGTTTTCATGTACAAGTGATCGAACAGCAAGCGACTGAATCGCAAGCTCGTGTCGTGCTTGGGTTGCGATGACATCTTCAAGTTTCTCGGACATGTCAGCGAGGTTTTGCTTGATCGTTGGGATTTCATTGACTGCTTCTAGTATTTCAAATACAGCTTGTTTAATGAGAGGAAGATCTGCGATGTCATCTTTTGTAGCCATGCGTTGCTCGATGCTGGCGATATCGTCTTTTGTAGCCATGCGTTGCTCGATGCTGGCGATATCATCTTTTGTAGCCATGCGTTGCTCGATGCTGGCGATATCGTCTTTTGTAGCCATGCGTTGTTCGATGCTGGCGATATCGTCTTTTGTAGCCATGCGTTGCTCGATGCTGGCGATATCGTCTTTTGTAGCCATGCGTTGCTCGATGCTGACGATATCATCTTTTGTAGCCATGCGTTGCTCGATGCTGGCAATATCGTCTTTCGTGGCCATCGTTTGTTCGATATGCCCGATACGCTTGTCCATGGCAGCGATATCGTCTTTTGTAGCCATGCGTTGCTCGATGCTGGCGATATCGTCTTTTGTGGCCATCGTTTGTTCGATATGCCCGATACGCTTGTCCATGGCAGCGATATCATCTTTTGTAGCCATACGTTGCTCGATGCTGGCGATATCGTCTTTCGTGGCCATCGTTTGTTCGATATGCCCGATACGCTTGTCCATGGTAGCGATATCGTCTTTTGTAGCCATGTGTTCGCGCAACAATGCGAGCTCATCGAAAATACGTTTGAGCATATCATCCATGTTTACTCACCTCCCCCGACAAAATTATATCATCGCATAAAAAAGAAAGCGATAAAAAAAGATGCCTCAAACTAATATGAGGCACCTAAATGTTTAGTAATTCAAATCAATACGAATTCCTTTGACGCTATATAAAATATTTTCAGCGATGTTTGTTACATGGTCGCCAGCGCGCTCTAAATTGCGCGTCACGAACGACAATTGCGTAATTTGGTTTGTAAACTCAGGTTTTTCGCTCATTAAGTCAATTAATTCTTGAATAATTTTTCCTTGCAACTCATCGACGCGATCATCTTCAAGCGCAATGCGTTTCGCTTCTTCAATATCATCGTTATGGAACGCATGAAGCGCATGGTCTAACATTTCATTGACAATCGCTGCCATTTCAGGAATGTGAACGATCGGTTTCACGTGTGGCTCTGTGCCGATAAATTTCACCGATTTGGCGATATTAACCGCAATGTCACCAATACGTTCGACATCCGATGAAATTTTGAGGGCGACAATTAACCGCCGTAAGTCAGATGCGACTGGTTGTTGTTTTAAAATCGTCATAATCGCCAGTTCGTTAATTTCTCGTTCAAGCTCGTTAATTTTTTTATCGTTTTCAATAATTTCATCCGCTTTTGCGATATTTTGCGTTTTTAACGCTTCAATCGATTCATGGAGCGCCTGTTGAGAGGCAGATACCATTGTCATTAATTTTTCGCGCAGCTGTTGAAGTGCAGCGTCAAAAGTAGAACGTTTTGTCATGTTGAATCACCTAACTTTTTTGTTGTTATTATATCCTGAAAACTGTTCACAAATAAAGCATAATTTTTTATAGAATGAATATATGTTTTATGGTATATTGTTAGGCGTACAATTGAAGAAGAATTCTACGCTGCTGGCGTAGGAGAGGTTCTAGAACACCCTCTATAAAAAAACTAGGGATCGCTATGTCCTTAGGGGGTATAGCGTTTTTGTTTTAGAACGCTCTTTCTTCTTACGATGTTAGAAAGGAGAGCGAAAGATGAAAAAGGAAAAAGCAGTTGTTGTTTTCAGCGGTGGCCAAGATAGCACAACGTGTTTATTTTGGGCGAAAAAACATTTTGCTGAAGTGGAAGCGGTGACGTTTGACTATAATCAACGACATCGACTTGAAATTGATGTCGCAGCATCGATTGCTAAAGAGCTGAACGTCTCCCATACGGTGCTTGATATGTCGCTATTACATCAACTCGCACCAAATGCGCTTACAAGAAGCGATATAGCAATCGAGCAAAAAGAAGGACAATTGCCGTCCACGTTTGTCGATGGGCGCAATTTATTGTTTTTATCATTTGCGGCGGTGCTGGCAAAACAAAAAGGGGCACGCCATCTCGTGACAGGGGTGTGCGAAACGGATTTTAGCGGCTACCCGGACTGTCGCGACGTATTTATTAAATCGTTAAATGTGACGCTAAATTTAGCGATGGATTACCAATTTGTCATTCATACGCCGCTTATGTGGCTCAATAAAGCGGAAACGTGGAAGCTTGCAGATGAGTTAGGTGCGCTTGAGTTCGTGCGCAATAAGACGCTCACGTGCTATAACGGCATCATCGCTGACGGGTGCGGCGAATGTCCAGCGTGCGTGTTGCGCAAACGCGGTCTTGACCAATATATGAATGAAAAGAAAGGGGCAAATGTGCGATGATCCAACAAATTTATCCGCAAGTCATTCACCCGTTTCGCTATGAGCTAAATAAAGATATGCAAATCGCGGCGGCGCACTTTATTCCACATGAAGCAGCCGGACAATGTGCGAACGTGCACGGACATACGTATTTTATCAACATTACCGTGGCTGGTGACGAGCTGGATGATTCCGGTTTTTTAATTAACTTTCAACAGTTAAAAAAACTTATCCACCATCGTTTTGACCATACGTTAATGAACGATCATACCGATGTATTTAGCAACACGCAGGCGGAACATTTCCCGACGACAGAAGTCGTAGCGCGCAAAATTGCTGAAATCGTGCAACAACATTTAGATACGTTGCCAAACAAACCGACATGCGTTCAAGTGTTTGTACGGGAGTCCCCGACAAGCTATGTCGTATATCGTCCGAAAGCAGGGAAACAATAATGGAGCACATTCCCGTCATTGAAATGTTTGGACCAACGATTCAAGGGGAAGGGATGGTCATCGGACAAAAAACGATGTTCGTGCGCACCGCCGGATGCGATTATCGTTGCCGCTGGTGCGATTCATCGTTTACGTGGGACGGTTCTGCAAAAAACGAAGTCAAGCAAATGACGGCTGAAGACATTTGGCAACAGCTGAAACAACTTGGTGGCGATCGTTTTAACCACGTGACGATTTCTGGAGGCAACCCAGCGTTATTAAAAGGACTTCGTGCTCTTATTTCATTGTTAAAAGAACATAACATACGCATCGGCTTAGAAACGCAAGGGAGCGTATGGCAAGATTGGTTTTATGACATTGACGATTTAACGATTTCACCAAAGCCGCCAAGTTCAAATATGAAAACAAATTTTACAATGCTTGATACGATAATGGAACGACTTACAGCGCATCGCGGGCATGTGAGCTTAAAAGTTGTCGTGTTTGACGATGAAGATTTTGCATACGCCAAATATGTGCATCAACGCTATCCAACCGTCCCGTTTTACGTACAAGTCGGAAACGATCACATACACGAAGCGGATGACGTTACGCTTCGCCTTCAATTATTGCAAAAACTCGAATGGCTTGTCGAACAAGTCGTACAATCAAACGAAATGAACGATGTCCGCGTCTTGCCGCAACTACACGCGTTATTATGGGGCAATCGCCGCGGCGTATAATTAAAGGAGGAAGAAATCATGAGAAAAGAAGAGGAATTACAAGGTGTCACACTTCTTGGTAACCAAGGAACGAAATATGTATTCGAATATAGTCCTGACATTTTAGAAGTGTTCGACAACAAACATCCAGATCGCGATTATTTTGTCAAATTTAACTGTCCGGAGTTTACGAGCTTGTGTCAATGAGGGCACACTTCAGTGGTGACACTGTCGGCTAAACCTTGTGAATTCAGGGAAAGAGAAAAAGGGTGGAAAGTATCTGAATTTTTATGTACAATGCAAGTATAGGAACATACGTTTGTGTAGATGCTTGTATTGTACAACACGCCTTGGAGAGATAACGAATGGTTCACTAAGCAGTTTATTTACATTAGGAAGAGTATTCATGAGGTGTCCATTGAATTAGGTATGGATTGGTCTAGTCTTGAAAGATGGAGACAAATTCATGGGCTACCTAAGCACTCAGAGAAAGAAAAGATGATTGAAGAGTACGGATTAGATGTTTTTGAAAACATAGTGAGGAGATAGTCATTGAAAAAGACTAGACTTGTGAGCGCTGTGGAGTCAGATCGATCACCTGTAACGGACATCGTCTATTATCTTTTACAAAAATTTTTCATGCCATTTGCTTTTATTTGGATCAAAGGAATTGTTTAGGCACGATGTCTGTCCTTTCTGAAATGCATAAGTTTCACAAAGAAACTTTAGGAAAATTTATGAATGCCTATGTTCTCCGTATCATCGTAATATCCATCGGCAAAAGAATTACGATGCGAGGATGGAACAAGAACATCGTCTTATCTATTTATTAGAACCCTATTTCTCCAACCCTGAGCCAAGCCTTAAAGAAGAAAGGGCAATGTATGCAGCCTTGTTCTTTAAGGAAGGTGCAGAGACTATCGAAATCACTTTATCACGAAGCGAGTAAAGGTAGTGATAGAGGAAGAGAGTAGAGTACACCACGAAGTATCGTGGTGGAAGCGCAAGGGTTCTTATTCGATATCGCAGTCGAATAAGAATAAGATATAGTCCACCTGCTTTATAAAAAGCAGTTGCCGAAAACCGGACAACCAGATTTCGCGACTATTTACATTAGTTACATTCCTGATAAAAAATGTGTCGAAAGTAAGTCGTTGAAGTTATATTTATTTAGCTTCCGCAATCATGGTGATTTCCATGAAGATTGCGTCAATATTATTATGAACGATTTAATTCGCGTCATGGAACCGCGCTACATTGAAGTATGGGGCAAATTTACACCGCGCGGCGGCATTTCGATCGACCCATATTGCAACTGGGGACGCCCGGGAACGAAATATGAACAAATGGCGGAATATCGCCTATTAAACCACGATTTATATCCAGAAAAAGTCGATAATCGTTAATGAGGCTGGCTTATAAGCCAGCCTTAAAAAATTCACAAAAGATAGCTAGTTTTTTTTCGTAAACGGGTATATAATGACAAATTGTTACGAACCTTTTTTTTCGTTTGGGGGGTCTTCATTTGAGACAGAGAACGGCTCTTTTGATCGGGGCAAGCGGATTAGTCGGAGGAGAACTTCTCCAACGATTGCTTCGTTCAGAGCATTATGAACGAGTGACGGTGTTTGTTCGAAAGCCGATGGCATGCAAACACGAAAAATTACAACAAGTCATCGTCGATTTTGACCGAATTGAACAGTATGAAGAATATTTTCATGTGGACGACGTATTTAGCTGTTTAGGTACGACGATGAAAAAAGCAAAAACAAAACAGCAATTCATTAAAGTCGATTACGAATATACGTTACGTGCCGCAAAACTAGCAGAAAAATGCCATGTTAAGACGTTTTTATTCGTTTCTGCGATCGGCGCGCACCCGCATTCGATGTTTTTTTACAATCGCGTCAAAGGAGAAACAGAAGAGGCGTTGCAGCGACTGACGATTCGCTCGCTTCACATTTTCCGACCATCGTTATTAACAGGAGAGCGACAAGAATTTCGCCTCGGTGAAAAAACAGCGGAATGGCTATGTTCTGGTTTTTCATTTGCATTCGTTGGCAAATGGGAAAAATATAAACCGATTGCAGCTAAGCAAGTGGCGGAAGCGATGTATCATGCCGCACTCTCGGAAAAACAAGGCGTATATATTTACGAATGTAGCGAGATGAAAGGGCAATGTAAACAACAAAGAGGGCTGTCTCATCAACAATAAGCAGCCCTCTTTTTATTACTCAACAATTTTGTAATTTTTATGGTTGACGACCGTCCGTTCTTGCAAGTCGAGTTCTTTATAGTTTTCCATGTACGTTAAATCGACAATGACGGAATTTTCGTTTACTTTTTCAACGATCCCCCGCAACCCATTTTTAAATTCAATGACGTCGCCAATTTGCGCTTTTTTCATTGAAAATCCCCTTTACTTTTGAATTTTTAAACCTTTTTTCTATTTTGCATGATTTTTCCTCGTTCGTAAAGGGCATTTTCAACTATTTTTAACGCTGTGGCCCATACGGCATTGGCATTGGTGGCCACATCGGTGCACCGCAACCGTCTGGCATCATTTGCGGCATTGGCATTGGCATTGGTTGCATGTGTTGTGGCATCATTTGCGGCATTGGCATCGGTTGCATGTGTTGTGGCATCATTTGCCCCATTGGCCCCATCGGTCCCATCGGCATACCACAACCACAATCGTCCGGCATCATTTGTGGCATTTGTTGTGTTTGTTGTGGCATTTGTTGATCAGCGCGAAACGGGTCATACATATTCCAGTCATTCATTGTCCATCTTCCTTTCTTTCATTTAGAATCCACCAACATTGTATGTGCATTTTTTATAGACGTGTGTCAGTATGACAAAATTAGGCATTCGCACATCGTATTGACATGTATAGCGAAGCGCGTTAAAACAAAGAAAGGAGGGATGACGATGACTGAACAAGAAGCAAAGCAGCTGATTGAACAATTGCGCACACGAAACATTCCGCATGCGCTTGTAAAAAAAGAACATTTTTTAACGTTTCGTCATGTGCTCGTCCAACAAGAAGATTTTAAACATTTTCGCGGCGTAGCACAGCGCGGTGGCGATGTCGTGTATTACTACATGGATCAGCCGCGCAGTTGACGTATGGCTTCAACTTTTTTACAGCAGACATGCGCCATTGTTTGACGGCATTGACGGTGACGCCTTCTTCAGCGGCAATTTGTTTGAATGTTTTCCCTTCGATTACATGGCGAACGAGCCAGATTTGCTCGCGTGGCGATAAATAAGACAACGCATCTCGAATGAACATGTCCGACAAAAAATCGACATCTTCTTTTCGTACGTAGTCATCTGGCAACGGAACGTATTCGTGTTTCGTTTCTTTGCGTAGCTGTGATACGATGCGCCAACGAATCATTTTAAACGCAAACGTACAAAATGAACCTTTCGTTTCGTCGTATCGTTCATATGCTTCCCAAAGTGCGATCAAACCGATTTGCACATATTCATCGACATGACGACGAATATGTAATTTGCGAATGATGTAAAAAATAAGCGGGCGATATTGTTCAACAACCGTTTCAAACGACATATATATCCCTTTCTCAAAGGCGCGCCTTCACGTATTCCGCGGTTACATGTAGCTTATCAAACACGCCTGCGTTGCGCGAAAGAGAAAATAGAAAAAAATGTCCCGTTTACGTTAGGCATACGCAGCGTTTCCCTTAGGGAAATACAGAAAATGAGGGGGAAAAAGAGCGGAAAATGGTGCATTTGCCTAAAAAAATGTTTTGAACAATGGGAATTTTTTGTGTTATGATAATAAAAAATGGAAAGGCTTGAGCAACGTGAAAATAAGAAAAACGATGATTGATTCACCATCTTTGCAACAAAACGTGTACATTTACGAAAATAAAAAAGAACAATATATCGTTGTCGCCATTCCTTATTTAGAATGGTCGATCCATGTCACTTATGACGATTTAGCAAATATTGAATTACGATTGCAACAATCGCTTGCGAACGTATTAGACGAAGAACATGTGTTGCCACTTGCGATGAAGCTCGCTCAATGGATGAGAGAAATGTAAGAAAGGTTTCGTTGTTAGATGAAATACGCTGTTTCCCTATATGTTGTTATAAGTATCGTTTGGATTGTATTGACGGACTTTTACGTAGAACGGTTACCGATTCCACCACATATGAAACCGTACGTTCAGACGTTCAAAGGTGCACTTTTCGTCATTTTATCTGCGGTGTTTATGTATATCGCTTTAAAAAAACATCGCGAGTTAAAACGAATGAGCGAAAGCGAGAAAGAATTGTTAACGCTCATTCATGCGATGCCTGATTTCGTATCATTTAAAGATGGACAAGGTCGCTGGTTGCGAGTTAACGACTTCGGGTTGAAGCTATACGGGCTTGAGCACGTCGATTACAAAGGAAAAACGGACGCTGAGCTAGCAGAGTATACGCCACATTTTCGCGAAGCGTTGCTTTATTGTATTGATTCCGATGAAGAAGCGTGGCGAGCGAAAACAGTGACGCGCGCAGAAGAATCGTTTCCGATGCCAAACGGAGAAATGAAAACGTTTGACGTTATTAAAGTGCCGCTGTTTTATGAAAATGGCAAGCGTAAAGGGCTTGTCGTCATCGGGCGCGATATTACGCAACAAAAAGTTGCCGAACAGCTGTTGTTGAAAAAAGAAAAACTATCCGTGATCGGGGAGCTGGCGGCAGGCATCGCTCATGAAATTCGCAATCCGTTAACGTCCATTAAAGGATTTTTGCAAATGATGAAAGAGGCGAAAGAAGTAGACGAACGTTTTGTGCAAATTATGTTAGATGAAATTGAACGCGTCAATCAAATTGTTAGCCATCTGCTCGTACTTGCGAAACCGCAAATGAAATCGTATAAACCGCTCGCTTTGCACGATGTGCTCGAATATGTCATCGGGCTATTTACGTACGAAGCGATTTTACAAAACGTACAACTAAAATACGAGCCGCGCACGTCTGCCGTCGTATACGGAGATAAAAATGAACTCATCCAAGTGTTTGTGAACGTCGTGAAAAACGCATTAGAAGCGATGCCAAGAGGGGGAGTGCTCACCATCTCCGCCAAAGATGAAGCTGACTGCGTCTATGTCATCGTCGAAGATACAGGAAAAGGGATTGAACAAGAGCGTTTAAAACATATCGGCGAACCGTTTTATACGTTAAAAGAAAAAGGGATGGGGCTTGGTTTGACGACGAGCATGAAAATCATTCATGAACATAAAGGTACGATGCAACTAGAAAGCAAAGTCGGCAAAGGGACGCGGGTTCAGATCATGTTGCCAACATATAAAAAAGACCCGTCTTAAAACGGGTCTCTTTTTTATTCCACCCATGTCGTCAATTCGTCGATTGGCAAACGGGATGACGGATGGGCAGGGGCGCTCGCTTTTCCGATCGTAATAAGCATGACGGGAACGTATCGGTCCGAAATGTTGAACGTCTTCATAAACGCTTGTGCGTCAAACCCGCCGATCGCGCACGTATCAAATCCTTCCGCTTTTGCGGCAAGCATCAATTGCATGGCCGCTAGCGATGCGTTTGAGAATGCTGCATCGCGTGCATATTGTGCATTTGTATAGGCGTTTTCAATTTGTTTAGCAAGCGTCTCTTTGATTTCTTTTGTCATTTTTCCTTGTACAACGAGCGGATCATACACCGCATCTGTTTTTTTATTCGCTTGTAAATCCCCAAGTACCGCAACGACGGCAGATGCATCAACGATTTGTTGTTGATTGTAAGCGATTGGGAGCAGTTTTTGTTGCGCTTCTTTTCCATAAATGACGACGAAATGCCAATGTTGCAAATTCCAAGCAGAAGGCGCCTTGCTTGCTAACTGCAACAGTTTCGTTAATTGTTCTTTCGAAATTGTTGCAGTTGGATCATATTTTCGAACCGATTGTCGCTGTTCAATAACCGAAAGCATATATATCCTCCTTTTATACACACAAAAATATCTTTACTTACTTTTTATTAGTAACAATATTTATGTTAATTTAGTTACAATAAGTTTGTCAAATTTCATGCATAGGGTGATGATTGATGGGACATTCACACGTCTGTCCGAAAATCGAAGCGGCATTTCAGTTGCTTGGTAAGCGATGGAACGGACTGATTATTCACGTTTTATTTCGCGGACCGCTTCGCTTTAAAGAATTGGCAGAGAGTATTCCGGAAATTAGTCAAAAAATGTTAACGGAACGATTAAAAGAGTTGGAAGAAGAACGCATTGTCGTTCGTCACGTATATCCTGAAAAGCCTGTGCGCATTGAATATGAATTAACGGACAAAGGGAAAGATTTGCACATGGTGATGGAAGCTGTGCAAGCATGGGCAGAAAAATGGATGTAGTCCCTAACCTTTTACGCTCGTCGTTGCGATAGTAATAAGTGAAAGGAGGGGAGAGACATGCTTCAACGTTCTCAACTTCGCTTAACGTTTGAAGTCGGTGTGACAGAAACGGGCAAACCGCTATATAAAAACAAAACGTATACGATTAAACCGAACGCAACAGAAAGCTCGCTCGTCTCTGTGGCCCAAGCGCTTGCCTCTTTGCAAAGCGCTCCGCTCGTTCACGTGTATCGCAACGATGTGCATGTATTAGGTGAATAGGAGGGATAATGAATGAAAACGCTTGAATTACAGTTTGTAAATGAAGAAGGAAAGACGGTTCGCTTAAGCGTTGATGCCCCGCGCGACGATGTGACACAAACGCAAGTGGCTAGCGTGATGGACGTGATCATTGCAGCGAACGTCTTTCCATCGAGTGGAGGCGACTTGATTGCGAAAAAAGGAGCGCGCCTCATTGATACAACAGTGACAGAATGGACGTTTGCGTAAGCCGTTTAGGTGCCCTCATGTAAAGGGCACCTTATTATGTATATGACAGCGAAAGGGATGAGAAAGATGGAAGCCTACTTGTCGCTTCTTTCCGATGTCGGTTTTCCGATTGCCGTCACATTTTATTTACTGCATCGGATTGAAGGAAAATTAGATGCGGTCATCGACTCGATCCGCACGTTAGGCGAACAATGGAAAGCACCCAACTAAATGGGTGTTTTCTTTTTATTTGTTGTCTGTTACGATAAACATATAAGCAACTTTTTTATGTTAGTTAAGGAGGTTTTTGTTTTGTTTAAACGAAAACAACATGAGCGCGATTTGCAGCTAGAAGCCATTTTACAAATGAAAGAAGAGCCGATTCGCCTAAACGGTGGAACGATTGAACGGCAGTTTGCGCTTATCGGCATGACGACAAAAGATGTCGCGATTTTACGCTATGTTCAGCCACACATCGAAGCAAACATTGCGCGCATCGTTGACGCCTTTTACGGTGCACTTCAAAAAGAAAGCCACTTGCTTTCGATTATTCAACAACATAGTACGATTGAACGATTGAAGCAAACGTTAACAGTGCACGTAAAAGAAATGTTTCGTGGAAACATTGACGAAGCGTTTATTGAAAAAAGACGTCGTGTCGCCCAAGCGCACGTACGTATCGGGTTAGAGCCGAAATGGTATATCGCTTCATTTCAACATTTACTTGAGGAAATTTTGGCGGTTATGTTAGAGATATTGCCTCAACCTTCTTATGTTATCGTCGTGATGAAATCCGTCTCGAAAATGTTAAACGTCGAACAGCAACTCGTTCTCGAGCAATACGAGCGGGAAAATGAAGCGCTTCGCATGCAAATGGGAGCGTTAAAACAACAAATAAAAGAACAAGTGAAATTGTCGCTCCAACAGCTAAGTCATGTGTCAGATGAAGTAAGCGCCTCCGTTGCATCATTGAACGAACAAGCGACAAGCATTTCACAAGCCGCCAAAGAAGCATCGATAGTAGCAATCGAGAGCGCTGAAAAATCTACACAAGGAAAACAACAGTTGCAAACGCAAGTCGAAAACATGGTACAAATGAATGAAAAAATGGCACAAATTGAAGCAAATATGAACAAGCTACAACAAGCGATGAAAGAAATTGAACATATCGCTGCCCTCGTTACATCGATTGCCGATCAAACGAATATGCTTTCGTTGAACGCGTCCATCGAAGCAGCACGCGCTGGAGAACACGGGAAAGGATTTGCCGTCGTTGCTAATGAAGTGCGTAAACTCGCTACGCAGACGAAACAATCGGTTGCAGATGTCGCGCGCGTATTAGGCGACATTCATCATCACATCATGACGATGTCACAGTCGCTAGAACAAGCATCCCTTTCGGTGACCGAAAGTACAAATGGAATCGAAACGGTATATACGTTTTTTGATGAATTTGCATCAGCGCTTGAACAAATTCGCCAATATAACGTGCGCATTGACGATGACATGAAAGCATGTGTCCAAGCGGTAGGGGAAATTCACGAAGCGATGACGCACGTATCCGCTTCCGCTGATGAGTTAGAAGGGCTAGCAAGCGAACTGTAGGCTATTTTGCTCGCTCCTTCTTCTTTTCTATTTTTCGAATATATTGTCTCGGTTGAAACGGCTCATCGAGCTTTTCGGTTACAGTAGTGTAAACGGAAGGCTCTATTTTTTTTGCTTCACCTTCATAGTCATGGACGATCATGGCTAACATAAAGAAAAGAACCATTACAATTCACCTTCGCTTATTTTTTACTATATATGTTGAAAAAAATGAAACTTTTTATACATATTGTTCGTATAAAAAAGAGGATGGTTATGTTAGAAGGGGGTTGATTGTTTTGCCGACATTACATATTGCGATGTTTGCGCCATTTTTGTTGGCGTTGCTCGTTCCGTTTTTTTATAAATGTATTCGTTCGCTTCATGTCGGATGGTTTGTTTTCCCGTTGCCGATTGCGCTATTTGTCTACTTCCTCTCTTACATAGACGATGTGCGCAACGGTGAAGTCATTCGTGCGACAATGCCTTGGATTCCGTCACTTCACATTTCATTTGACGCATATGTCGACGGATTAAGCTTACTATTCGCATTATTAATTACAGGCATCGGTTCGCTCGTCGTTCTTTATTCGATTTATTATTTACAAAAAGGAAAAGAACCGCTCGGAAACTTTTACGTCTATTTGCTTTTATTTATGGGTGCGATGCTTGGCGTTGTGCTTTCCGATCATTTAATTGCGCTATATATGTTTTGGGAGCTGACGTCCATTTCTTCATTTTTATTGATCGCCTATTGGTTTAAACGCGATCGTTCGCGCTATGGGGCGCAAAAATCGATGCTTATTACGATGTTTGGCGGGCTACTTATGCTCGGGGGATTTGTTGCGCTTGCGATCGCAGGTGGCACGTATAACATTCGCGAGCTTGTGCATACACCATTAACGGAACATCCGCTTTTTATCCCCGCTCTTGTCCTTATTTTGTTTGGTGCTTTTACGAAATCGGCGCAATTTCCGTTTTACATTTGGTTGCCTGATGCGATGGAAGCGCCGACGCCTGTCAGCGCCTATTTGCATTCTGCCACAATGGTGAAAGCAGGAATTTATTTAATTGCACGTTTGACACCGATTTTTGCGGTTTCATCTGTTTGGGTTTGGACCGTCGCGCTCGTCGGGCTTGTGACGTTATGTTGGGCGTCGTTTTTAGCGTCGAAACAAACGGATTTAAAAGCGATTTTAGCGTATTCAACGGTCAGCCAACTCGGCTTAATTACATCGCTTTTAGGGATTGGCGGGCTTTCGTTTCATTATGATGGCATGGGAGAAAATGTATTTATGGTGGCGGTGTTAGCTGCTATTTTCCATTTATTCAACCATGCGACATTTAAAGGCAGTTTATTTATGGTCGTCGGAATCGTCGACCATGAAACAGGTACGCGCGACATTCGGCGTCTCGGTGGTTTAATGACGATTATGCCAATCACGTTTACGATCGCGCTCATTGGATCGCTGTCGATGGCAGGGTTGCCGCCATTTAACGGGTTTTTAAGTAAAGAGATGTTTTTTACAGCGATGTTGCGAGCAAAAGACGTTGCTGGATGGGCGGTGATATTGCCTGTCGTTGCATGGGTAGCAAGCATCTTTACGTTTTTATATAGCGCCTTGCTCGTCAGTCGTACATTTTTCGGAACATATAAACCGCATGTATTGAAAAAAGAAGCGCATGAAGCGCCGTTCGGCATGCTGATTGCGCCTATCGTATTAGCATCGCTCGTCGTTTTTATCGGATTTGTGCCAAACGTATTGTCCGACTCCGTATTAGCTCCGGCAGTATATGCGGTGTTATATGGATTGTTTGCACCAAATGAAGCGCTTGATGTGCATATTTCCCATTGGCACGGGTTTACACCTGAGTTGTTTATGACGATCGGCGTGTTATTGTTTGGTTTAGTGTTATATCGTACGTTTCCAAAATGGAAAAAAATATATTATCGTTTATCCGAACGGATGTCGCTTAACTTTTTTTACGATCAATCGTTCGTCTGGATGGAAAGAGGCGCTCGTTCATTTATATCGCGCGTCATGAACGGGTCGATGCGCACGTATTTAATGTATATTTTTACATCGCTCGTTGCCTTGTTGCTGTTTACGATCGGTTGGCATGAACAATGGCACATCGATTTAAGCCGTTTAGCACACGTTCGGGTGTATGAAGTCGTTTTGGCGATAGGGATTTTGGCGGCAACAGTCACAACCGTTATTGCTAAATCACGTTTAACAGCCATTGTTTCATTAGGTGCTGTCGGCTATGCCGTCGCGCTATTTTTCGTATTGTTTCGTGCACCAGATTTAGCATTGACCCAGCTTGTCATTGAAACGATTTCTGTCGCTTTATTTTTGCTTTGTTTTTATCATTTGCCAAAATTTACGCAAAAACAAGAAAGCGTCCGCTTTCATTTAGGAAATGCGCTCGTTTCGCTTGCGGTTGGGATCACGATGAGCATTATCGCTTTTTTAGCGTATGCCGGAAAACATTTTGATTCGATTTCACAATATTATGTCGACAACACGTATGAAAAAGCCGCTGGAAAAAATATGGTGAACGTCATTTTAGTCGATTTCCGCGGTTTTGATACGTTGTTTGAAATATGCGTATTAGCTATCGCCGCCTTAGGCATTTATGCGATGGTCAAACTGCGGCTTGCGAAGGAGGAAGAACGATGAAGCGAAACGATGTCATTTTACGAACGACAACGGCGGTCGTCACGCCGATCATCGTCTTGTTTTCCGTCCAGCTCTTTTTTGCAGGCCACTATTATCCCGGGGGCGGATTCATCGGCGGATTAATGACGGCTGGAGCGATCGTGTTGTTGCTTTTGGCGTTCGACATTGAAACGGTTCGAAAAATGGTTCCGATTAATTACAAATGGCTTGTGGCCATCGGATTGTTGTTTGCGGTCGGAACGGGCATGAGCAGCATGTTTCTTGACCGCCCGTTTTTAACGCATGCGTATAAATACGTTCATTTGCCGTTGCTTGATCATACATCGCTTCATACGGCTGTCTTGTTCGACTTAGGGGTATATTTTGTCGTTGTCGGCGTGACGATGATTATCATTGAAACGATAGGAGAGAGCGACTAATGGAATTGCTTATGATTGTCGTCATCGGCTGTTTATTTGCCGCCGCAACATATTTGTTGCTCAGCAAAAGTTTACTTCGCATCATTATCGGTACGGGCTTGCTTAGCCATGGCGCCCATTTATTATTGTTGACGATGGGCGGATTAAAAGCAGGAGCCCCGCCGCTTTTAGGAGAAAAAGCGTCACGATACGTCGATCCGCTTCCGCAAGCGCTCATTTTAACAGCGATTGTCATTAGCTTTGGAGTTACCGCATTTTTCTTAGTGTTAGCATATCGTTCATACCAAGAAATTGGAACAGACCATATGGAAGGGATGAAGGGAGATGAGTAACCTCTTACTTTTGCCGATTGTCATCCCACTTGTGACGGCAATCGTTCTTATTTTTTTTCCGAAGCACGTCTTTTGGCAGCGCGTTGTTTCGCTCGCCGCGACCGTAGGCTTAGTCGTCGCAAGTGGTGCATTGCTTCACCGCGTGCATACAGATGGCATTCAAACGTTAAACGTCGGCAATTGGCCCGCGCCATTTGGCATTACGCTCGTATCCGATTCGCTATCTGCTTTACTTGTGTTGACAACAAGCATCATCGCGCTTGCTTGTTTAGTGTATTCGTTTTATGCGATCGGACATAAACGGGAAACGTTTTATTACTACTCGTTTTTTCAATTTTTAATTGTCGGTGTGAACGGAGCGTTTACGACCGGTGATTTGTTTAACTTGTTCGTCTTTTTTGAAGTGATGCTTATGTCTTCATACGTGTTGCTTGTACTTGGCGGCACGAAAATTCAATTGCGTGAAACGATTAAATACACGCTTGTGAACGTCATTTCATCCGCATTGTTCGTCGTGGCGGTCGCGTACTTATATGCGGTGACCGGAACGTTAAATATGGCACATTTAGCCGATCGCATCAACGCGTTAGGCTCATCGCCCATTTTAACCGTCATTGCCGTGTTGTTTATTATCGTATTTGGATTAAAAGGCGCCATTTTTCCGTTATACTTTTGGCTTCCCGGTGCATATTATGCCCCGCCGACACCGGTGCTAGCGCTCTTTGGTGGGTTGTTGACGAAAGTAGGCGTATATTCGATTCTCCGTACATTTACGCTGTTATTTACGCATGATGCGGCGTATACGCATACGTTGCTCGCTTGGCTTGCGCTCGGGACGATTATCATTGGCGTCATCGGCGCAGTCGCCTACAACGATATGCGCTACATCGTTATTTACAACATTATTGCAGCGGTCGGTGTCATGATTTTCGGCATTTCCATCATGACGCCAGAAAGTGTTGAAGGAACAATTTTTTATTTGTTGCAAGATATGGTCATGAAAGCGATGCTCTTTTTATTCGTTGGCACCATTTTTTCCATTACTCGTTCAAACGACATTCGTTCGTTTTCCGGGTTGATAACATCGTATCCGCTGCTCGGCTGGGCGTTTTTTATCGCAGCATTGTCGCTTGCGGGCATTCCGCCATTGAGCGGATTTATCGGCAAGTTGCTCATTGTAAAAGCAAGCTTCGATGCGCAGCTCATCTTTGAAGCGATCGTCATCTTACTGTCGAGTTTGCTTGTGCTCTATTCGGTCATGAAAATATTTATGAACGGCTTCTGGGGCGAGAAAAAAGGATTTGAACAAAAGCAAGTAGACGGACGATTGTTTCCGGTGTTGTTTTTACTTGTTTTATCTGTCGCATACGGCATCGGCATCGAATTTGTTCGTCCATTTGTTCTCGACGCAGTAAACGTGTTAGTCGATCCGAGTATGTACATTGAAGCGGTGTTAAAGGAGTAGAGAACATGGCATTTCAAATTTTATTAAACGTCATTTTAGCGTTCGTATGGATGTTTTTAACAGTTTCGTTTGACGGAGCGTCATTTCTTGTCGGGTACATGATCGGGCTGTTTATTCTTTTTATATTGCGTCGCTTTTTCCATTCGCGCTTTTATCTCGTTCCGGTGTTTGTCATCATCAAATTGCTGTTCATTTTTTTCAAAGAGCTCATTTTATCAAACATCGCCGTAGCGAAAGTCGTTATGCAACGTTCGTTAACGATTCAACCTGCCATTTTTGCTTTGCCGACGGAATTAAAAAAAGAGTGGGAAATTACGGTGTTAGCGATGCTCATTACATTAACACCCGGCACGCTCGTTTTAGACGTATCAGATGATGGAAGTACGCTATATATTCATGCGTTAAATAGCCCAGATGTGCACGAAGCGATTGAAAGCATTAAACAATCGTTTGAAAAAACGATTATGGAGGTGAGCAAATGATGTTAAACATCGCCCTCGTCATCCTTTCTTTAGCGATGGTCGGCTTTTTATATCGCGTCGTCAAAGGTCCAAGCACAGCGGATCGTATTATCGCGCTCGATGCGATGGGCATTACGCTTGCGGGGATCGTTGCGATCGTTTCGATGTTGTTGAATACGAGCGCGTTTTTAGACGTCATTTTGCTTATCGGCATTTTAGCGTTCGTCGGTACGGTCGCATTTGCCAAGTTCTTAGAGAAAGGGGTTGTCATCGAACGTGGGAACGATCGCTAACGCGCTTGTTGTTGTTCTTATTTTGCTTGGGGCGGTACTTACACTTTTATCGGCTGTCGGTGCGATTCGTTTGCCAGATGTATATACGCGCAGCCACGCGATCAGTAAAAGTACGACGCTTGGCATTATGTGCATTTTACTCGGGGCGTTTTTGCATTTTTTCATTGAAAATAACCATTTCAACTCACGTCTATTGCTTGGCATCGTGTTTATTTTTATGACATCTCCTGTAGCCGCGCATCTCATTAGCCGCGCGGCGTATTACGCGAACGTGGAACGGTGGGAAGGAACGGTGCGTGACGATTTAAAACATAAAGCTGGCGGCAAATAGTCGTCAGCTTTTCTTACGCAAAATGCGAGCGAATGATCAAGTTAAGCTCTCGATGGTGTTTCGTTGGAATTTGATGTCGTGCCCCGTCCACATAGACGATGCGAACGTTGGGCGCGCGATGCTGAAAAATACGACCGTATGCATGGACATCATAATCGCGTGCTCCGTATATCAATAAAATTGGGCAACGAAGTTCATGTAATCGGTCGGTTGATCGATAATGAAGTCCTGTGACATACATCTCGTACAAATGCTTACGGTCCGATAACCGCACGTAATCGGCGATCATTTGTCGCTCTTCTGTCGTTACACCGTGCGCGTTGCCGAGTACGTTTGCAAGAAGGGAAATTCCATGCCATTTTACCGCATAAATACCCGTTAAAAATTTTCCGTACAATAGCGGTGTACATACTTCTGAAAACCCACCGATTAATATAAGTGCTTTCACTTGATGCGGATATTGTAATGCAAAATGTTGGGCGATCGAGCCGCCGTTTGAATAGCCACAAACAATCGCCTCTTTCAGTTCGAGATGATGAAACAACTCATGCAAATCGCTCGCTAATACGTCCATCGTGATTGGCTTATTTCCTTTTCCGCTTTTTCCATTTCCTCTTAAATCGTATGTGACGATTTGAAACGAAGAAGAAAGTTCGCGCTGACGATGAAACGTTACACTTCCCATGCCGGGTGGATGAATGAATACGATCGGCGTCCCACTTCCTAGCGCTTCATAGTACAAAGGAACGGAATATTCGACAAATGTATAAGGCATCTCGTATCTTCCTTTCATTTTTATACGAATAGTATGCGAAAAAAGCCCGATCATTTATGCTTATTTCAATTTAATGGAAAAATAGTCTAAAAGTATACGGTTCTGTAGATGAGCAAATTCGCTAACATAAATTTACAACAAAATAAAAGAAAAGACATGAACCCAATTCTTTGATTAGAATAGATGTGCCAACAAACCATTCACAAGGAGGTTCATGTCTCATGAATAGATTAGCACATCATCAAGGAATCGACAAGTTTTTCACGATGTTAGGGTTGGCACTTTATTTCTCGAAACCTGTGATGAAGCATCTCGTTCATATCGTGGATGCGATGGTGACGAAAGGTTTTTCCGGGACGTTGACCGATCTTCATCATGGTAGTTTTCACCCGAATCATCGCACGACACTGAGCCATTTTTTCACGAAAAGTCCGTGGGATGAAGAAACATTGCTTCACAAACTCCAGCAGTGGATTCTTCGTCGTGTCGAACGCAGCTCGAAACAAGAGAATTCTCCCCTTTTTGTTTCAATCGATGATACAATTTGCCAAAAAACGAAGCCTTCGTCACGGGCAACACACGCCATTCAAGGGTGTGATTGGCACTATTCTCATGCCGAGAAAAAGTCAATCTGGGGGCATTCTCTCGTTTGGCTCATGGTTCATACGATGACCCAAGCGTTCCCTTTTGCCTTTCGCCTCTATGACAAGACGGCAGGGAAAAGCAAAGGGGAACTTGCGATGGAGATGCTTTCTTCTTTGGATGTGAGTCGCCCCGTTTATGTGCTCATGGATTCGTGGTATCCATCGCAAACGCTCGTGGAAGCTTGTCTGAAAAAAGGATTCCACGTGATTGCGATGCTCAAGACGAACCGAATTCTCTACCCGAAAGGTATCGCCATCCAAGCGAAGCAGTTTGCCCACTACATCGAACCGAAAGACACTCACCTCGTCACGGTGGGAAAAGAGCAGTATCGGGTGTATCGCTACGAAGGTGCTCTGAACGGTCTCAAGGATGCAGTGGTGATCCTCGCTTGGAAAGCGGATCAACCGATGACATCGGAACATCTTCATTGCGTCTTGAGCACGGATCGCAAGTTGAGCGATGAAGACATCTTGCGCTACTATGCTGAGCGTTGGTCGATCGAATGTTTTTTCCGTCAAGCGAAAGACCAGCTGAAACTCGATGGATACCGCGTTCGCGGGCGTCGGGCAGTGAAACGGTATTGGATCTTGGTGCAACTTGCGTATGTGTACAGCATGTTCGAGTCGAACAGTGATTTTTCGGATGGGCTCGATCTCCTGCGCAAGAGAAAAGGACATAGCCTCGTGGAGTTCATTTACTGTGCAGCAAAACAAAATATTCCCATCGATACCGTAAAAAAACAGCTCCACGTGGCATAAGGGGTATCCTGTTTGTCTCTTTTTATATGGTAATTATTGTGATTAAAATTGCTCAACTACAGTACGGTTAATAGATTTGAAGTTTCATGTTATCATATGGGCAAGGAAGCGCTTCAAAAAAGGAAGGAGTTTGGGACGATGAAAAAAACGATTGTAGCAGGAGCGGTGTTATCGACATTGTTTTTAGGCGAAAAAGCGGTAGATGCCGCACAATATACAGTAAAATCAGGCGATTCGTTATGGAAAATTGCCCAAACGTTCCGCACATCAGTGAATGAATTAAAAACGTTAAATGGGTTAACGACAGAGACAATTTTTGTTGGACAAGTATTACAAGTACCAGAAGCACAAACAACGACAGCAACAACACCAAGCACAACGACAGCAACAACACCAAGCACAACGACAGCAACGACACAGCCAACAAACGCAACGACATATACGATTCAAAGCGGCGATACGCTGTCTACAATTGCGAAAAAATTCAATACGACGGTGACGCGTCTCCTTGAACTGAATGCAACGATTACCGACGTCAACCGTATTTATGTGGGACAAGTATTACAAGTACCGACAGCAACAAATACCGCAACAAATTCACTCGTGTCACCAGCGCCGACGCCAACAACGTCGCAAACATCAGCGCCAACACAGACAAATAGCGCAACAAAACAATATATCGTGCAACCGGGAGATTCATTATCAACCATTGCGAAAACATTTCAGACGACAGTAAACGATTTACTCGCACTAAACCCAAGCATCACAAATGTTAACTTTATTCGCGTTGGGCAAACGATCAACGTGCCGCTTTCATGGGAAGAGCGAGCGAATGCGATTATTGAAACAGGGAAAAAATACATGGGAGCGAAATACTTGTTTGGTGCGCCAACGACGCGCACGGACGTGTTCGACTGCTCGTCGTTTACGTATCGCGTATATAGCGAAAACGGCGTGACGTTGCCGCGTACATCGCGCGAACAAGCGTTGATTGGTACTGAAGTGCCGCTTGCAAGCGTTCGAAAAGGGGATTTAATCTTTTTTGATACGACAGGAGACGGGATCATTAACCATGTGTCGATCGTCGTCGATAGCGAAACCGTACTGCACGCGGCGACGAGCACAGGGGTAGCGTTTGCGAACATGAAACCATATTGGGCACCGCGCGCGGTCAAAGCCATCCGCCTCTTTTAGTGCAGAGATATGTTCACATGTTTCATGTCGAATAAGAAGATGCCTCCTACGTTTGAGGCATCTTCTCATTTATGCGCAACACCGTTTCAATCGCTTCATGAACAGAGGAAACGACGTAACGGGCTTCTTTTTTTACTTGTTCAGGCGCATGCGACATAACGAAACTATGTGGAGTGAGGCGAAACATCGGAATGTCGTTAAATGAATCGCCAAAACAAGCGACTTCTTCGGCGGTTAGTTGTAAATGGCTCATTAACAACCGAAGCGCCTCGCCTTTACTAATTTGTTTTGGCATAATGTCTAAACAGCGCGGTTCAGAAATGAACGTATCGACGTAAGGTGCCCACGTTTCGTTTACCAATCGTTCAAATGAGGCGACGACATGTTCTTCACCGATCACGGTAATTTTTGATGGCAATATGTCACGCCCAATCGCTGCAAGCATATCGTTTCTTTCAACAATATCGAAAAATAATCGTGCTTTCATTTGTTCCATTTGTTCCGTTTTTGTTTCGACAAAGCTCGTTTGTTCGTTACATACGAGCACGATCGCTTCAAGTGCTCGCGCTTGTTCATAAATGGAACGGGCAAGCGCTCGGTCAAATGTGCGCTCATGAAGAAGACGATGGTCGCTTGTGTATACGAATGCCCCGTTTTGGCTAATGCGGTGCGCGTCATGCCCAATGTCTTTTAGCACTTCTAAAATTTCGTTATCCATCCGTCCCGAAGCGACTGCAAAATCGATGCCGCTTGTTATGGCGCGAACGACCGCCTCACGATCTTTTTCTTTTACACGACGGTCATAACCGAGCAACGTTCCGTCTAAATCGGTGACGATCAGTCGAATCATGTTGGCAAACTCCTCCCATTTTATGATGAACAAAAGTTTACTTGAACGAAGGCGTTTGTGCAACTAAAATGTTTTTCTGTCAAAAAACATTCACAGCTGTCTTGTCAACATACAGCGTATTTCCATTGACGGAACTTTGTTCGTTTCGTAACATTGAAAGTAATGTAAACGTTTTTAAAGGGGCGAACTAGACGTGGGACAATCGTTTCGCATTGAAAAAGTATTAAACAACAACGTGCTCATTGCCTCGCATCCAACGTACGATGAAGTTGTATTGATCGGCAAAGGCATTGGCTTTGGCAAAAAGAAAGGGGACGTCATTGAGCAAAAAGACGTCGAAAAATGGTTTATTTTAAAAAATGAACGGGAACAAGAGCAATATAAAAAATTGTTGCCGCACGTGGACGAAGAATTTATCGGCTTAATGAACGACATCATTCATCACATTCAAAAGCGAACGAACAGCTCGCTGAACGAACATATTCACGTTGCGTTAACGGATCATATTTTGTTTGCGATTAAGCGACTAGAACAAGGAATGGACATTAAAAATCCATTTTTAGTGGAAACGAAAAGTTTATATCCGCTTGAATACGACGTAGCAACAGAAGTCGTCAACATGTTAAATGAACGGTTGCGCATTCAACTGCCGGAAGGAGAAATCGGTTTTATTGCTTTACACATTCATAGTGCGTTAACAAATCACCAACTGTCCGAAGTAAACCAACATTCACAGCTCATTTCCCGCCTCGTGTCCGTCGTTGAAAAACAGCTCGACATTCGCATCGATCGTGAAAGCATTCATTATTTACGATTTGTTCGCCACTTGCGCTATGCCATTGAGCGCGTGAAAAAAGGCGAAAAAATGGAAGAGCCAAAAAAATTATCAAACATATTGAAAGAGACGTATCCACTATGTTATAATTTGTCGTGGAAGCTCATAAAAATTATGCAGCAAACATTGCAGCTTCCGGTAGATGAAGCAGAAGCGGTATATTTAACGTTGCACTTGCAACGGCTAACTGGCAAAAGTGAATAAATGGGCACTTATCTTTACGTGTTACTGATTCGATCAGGCATGAGTAAAGAAGGCAAAAAAAGTGGTGTAACGATAAAAGTCGTTACATAGTACCCTTTTTCTGTCGTTCTTTGCTTATGCCTTTTTGTTTTCTCTCATTTGCAAATGCTTACATTCGTTAGACGTCTAACAGCTCGCTTCATCTACTTTTCGTACATGAAAATAACGTTTGTTGCAAACATTCATATGATGAGGAGGGTTTTATATGAAAAAAGCGTTTGGTACGTTGCAAAAAGTTGGTAAAGCGCTCATGCTTCCGGTTGCGATTTTACCAGCAGCAGGGATTTTGCTTGCGTTCGGTAACGCATTACAAAACCCAGCATTAATTGAAAAAATTCCAGCGTTAGAAACAGGCTGGGTCGAAATGGTTGCGAAAGTGATGGAGCAATCAGGTGGTATCGTATTTGCGAACTTACCGCTTTTATTCGCGGTCGGGGTTGCCGTTGGATTAGCTGGCGGTGAAGGCGTTGCCGGTTTAGCGGCGATCATCGGTTACTTAGTGATGAACGTAACGATGAGCGTTATTTTAGGTGTCACATCCGACCAAATCGGTACAGACCCATCGTTTGCGAACGTCTTAGGTATTCCGACGTTGCAAACAGGGGTATTCGGCGGGATTATCGTCGGTATTTTAGCCGCGTATATGTATAACAAATACTTTAACATTGAATTGCCATCTTATTTAGGTTTCTTTGCAGGTAAACGTTTCGTTCCAATTGTCACAGCGGCATCCGCATTAATTCTTGGTATTGCGATGACGTGGTTATGGCCGCCTGTTCAACATGGCTTAAACGCATTTTCACACAACATGATTGATGCGAACCGTACGTTAGCTGCATTCATTTTCGGTGTCATCGAGCGCGCATTAATTCCGTTCGGTTTACACCACATTTTCTACTCGCCATTCTGGTTTGAGTTCGGTCAATACGTGAACAAAGCAGGTGAACTTGTACGCGGTGACCAACGCATTTTCTTCGAACAAATTAAAGACGGTGCGGAATTAACAGCAGGTACGTTTATGACAGGGAAATTCCCGTTCATGATGTTCGGATTACCAGCTGCAGCGCTTGCGATTTATCATGAAGCGCGCCCAGAAAACAAAAAAGTCGTTGCAGGTATTATGGCATCTGCCGCATTAACATCGTTTTTAACAGGAATTACAGAACCGATTGAGTTTTCGTTCTTGTTCGTTGCGCCAGCATTATTTGCGATTCATACCATTTTCGCAGGACTATCGTTTATGCTTATGCACATCTTAAACGTTAAAATCGGGATGACGTTCTCTGGCGGTGTCATCGACTACTTACTATTCGGTGTGTTGCCAGGTCGTACAGCTTGGTGGCTCGTCATTCCAGTCGGTCTTGTGTTTGCGGTCATTTACTACTTCGGATTCCGCTTTGCGATTCGCAAATGGGATTTAGCAACACCAGGTCGTGAAAAAGAGACAACAGAAACAACAACAACAGCAGACGCAGGCGATCTTCCGCACGAAATTTTAGCGGCGCTTGGCGGAAAAGAAAATATCGCTCATTTAGATGCGTGCATTACACGTTTACGCGTATCCGTCAACGACATTCAACATGTTGATAAAGATCGTTTAAAAGCGCTCGGCGCAGCAGGAGTACTAGAAGTTGGTAACAACATTCAAGCGATTTTCGGACCGAAATCGGACATTTTAAAAACACAAATGAAAGACATCATGGAAGGTCGCGTACCGACAAAAGCAGTAGAAAAAGCAAAACCAGTAGTACAAGCGACAGGCGAAACAGAACAAGTCGCATCGCCATTAACAGGAAAAGTTGTTCCGCTTTCTGAAGTGCCAGATCAAGTGTTTTCAACAAAAATGATGGGTGACGGTTTTGCGGTTGAGCCAACAGATGGTACTGTCGTATCGCCAGTAGACGGCACGATCGTCAACGTCTTCCCAACAAAACATGCGATCGGCATTCAATCGAAAACAGGTCGTGAAGTGCTCATCCACTTCGGCATTGACACAGTAAAATTAAACGGCCAAGGATTTGAAGCGCTTGTTTCTGAAGGAACAGAAGTGAAAAAAGGCCAGCCGATTTTAAACGTCGACCTTGCATATGTGAAACAACATGCGCCTTCTATTGTTACACCGATTATTTTCACAAACTTGCAAGCAGGAGAAACGGTAAATATCGCGAAAAAAGGAAATGTAACAAAAGGTGAAGACGTTGTCGTCGTTCAAAAATAATTTACTTGCAAAATGCGTCATTTTTCGGTAAAAAAACATAGAGGGTTTTCGCCCTCTATGTTTTCAAAATAAAAAGTGAGGAGATGAACAAGATGCAAAAAACGTTTAAAGTAACTGCAGAATCTGGTATTCATGCCCGTCCAGCAACGATGTTAGTTCAAACAGCAAGCAAATTCGATAGCGACATTCAATTAGAGTACAATGGCAAAAAGGTAAACTTAAAGTCGATTATGGGTGTCATGTCTTTAGGTATTCCACAAGGTGCGCAAATTACAATTTCAGCTGAAGGTAGCGATGCAGCAGACGCGATGAACGCATTAACAGAAACGTTAGCAAAAGAAGGATTAGCGGAGTAATGAAACGACTGCAAGGGATTGCTGCATCGAATGGCATTGCCATTGCGAAGGCGTACCGTTTAGAACATCCCGATTTAACGGTTGAAAAACAAACGATTGAAAACCCAGCTGAACAAATGAATCGCTTTCAACAAGCGCTCGCCAAAGCAAAAGAAGAACTTGAAGTCATTCAAGCACACGCATTAAAAGAGCTTGGCGAAGATAAAGCGGCCATTTTCTCCGCCCATTTACTCGTCCTAAGCGATCCAGAACTCGTCCAAGCCGTTGAACAAAAAATTGAACAAGAACGTGTCAATGCCGAATTTGCGCTTCATGACGTCGCATCGATGTTTATTGCGATGTTTGAAGCGATGGATAACGAATATATGAAAGAGCGTGCCGCTGACATTCGTGATGTGACAAAGCGCGTACTTGCTCATTTATTAGGTGTGACGATTTCTAACCCAAGCATGATTACGGAAGAAGTCGTCATTATCGCCGAAGACTTAACGCCGTCTGACACAGCGCAATTAAACCGAAAATATGTGAAAGGTTTTACAACAGACATTGGCGGTCGCACATCGCATTCTGCTATTATGGCGCGCTCGATGGAAATTCCAGCTGTCGTCGGAACGAAAGAAGCGACAGCGGTCATTCAAAACGGCGATATCGTCATTATTGACGGGATTGACGGGGAAGTGATCGTTAACCCAACCGAAGAAACGATCGTCGAGTATGAACAAAAACGTGCTGCTTTTGCTGCCCAAAAAGCAGAATGGGCAAAACTCGTTCATGAACAAACGACAACAAGCGACGGTCATCACGTCGAGCTTGCGGCAAACATCGGAACGCCAAACGATGTCGAAGGTGTACTAGCAAACGGGGCAGAAGGAATCGGATTATACCGAACAGAGTTTTTATACATGGGCCGCAACGAATTGCCGACAGAAGACGAGCAATTTGAAGCATATAAAACGGTATTAGAAAAAATGGAAGGAAAACCGGTTGTCGTTCGTACGCTTGATATCGGTGGCGACAAAGAACTGCCATATTTAGACCTTCCAAAAGAAATGAACCCGTTTTTAGGTTTTCGCGCGATTCGTCTTTGCTTAGATATGCAAGACATGTTCCGTACGCAACTTCGTGCATTGTTGCGCGCAAGTGTTTACGGTCATTTAAAAGTGATGTTTCCGATGATCGCGACATTAGACGAATTCCGTCAAGCAAAAGCAATTCTTTTAGAAGAAAAAGAAAAGCTTGTCGCACAAGGTGTGTCTGTCTCAGATGACATCGAAGTTGGCATGATGGTTGAAATCCCAGCTGCTGCTGTATTAGCGGATCAATTTGCAAAAGAAGTCGATTTCTTCAGCATCGGAACAAACGATTTAATTCAATATACGATGGCGTCCGACCGCATGAATGAGCGCGTATCGTATTTATACCAACCGTACAACCCAGCCATTTTACGCCTCATTTATAACGTCATTGAAGCGGCGCATAAAGAAGGAAAATGGGTTGGCATGTGTGGAGAAATGGCAGGCGAACAGCTTGCAGTGCCGATTTTATTAGCGTTTGGCTTAGATGAATTTAGCATGAGTGCGACATCGATTTTACGCGTGCGCTCTCAATTAAAGAAACTTTCGAAGCAAGAAGCAGAACGAGTGAAAGATCACATTTTATCGCTTGCAACAGCGGAAGAAGTCGTTCGTTTCGTGAAAGAAACGTTTCACTTATAAGAACCGATTACGTCGGTTCTTTTTTTTATGGAAAAAAAATCAGTACAAAACGGTCATAGACATGAGAAAGCGAACCTTTTATAATGAAACTACAACTTTATTAATTTTTCGACAACATTCGACATAGCGAAAGGGGGAGACACTGTGTTTCGTTCATTAACGATGAAACTGACTGGTTTAATGGCATTATTATTAGTGATTGCACTCGTTGCTTCCCAAACGGTCAACTACGTGCAAATGGCGTCTGTCATGAAAGATGATGCAAAAGTGCGTGCAGAGTCGCTTGTGACAGAGCTTGTTGACGATATTGAACATAGCTTTGACAGCCAAGAAGATGCGCTAAAGCAATTTAGCGAAACGAAATCGTTTCAAGCGTTTACAAAAACAGAAGATGCTCAACTTTGGCAAGACATCGATCGTCAACTTGCCACATTTTTAAACATTCATAAAAAGGTACAATTAGCTTATATCGGTACAGCAAACGGCAACATGTATACGACGCCGGCTGTCGATTTGCCGCCAGATTTTGACCCAACGACGCGTCCGTGGTATAAAGCAGCTGTTGCTTCGCCTGATAAAGTCATTTGGACGGAATCTTATGTTGATGCGGTAACAAACGATTATATCGTCACGATTGCGAAAGCGATTGTCGAAAACGGCCAAGTGATCGGCGTAATTGGTTTAGACGTATCGTTAAATACGCTCGCTGAAACGGTGGAGCAATCTCGCGTCGGCTATAACGGCTATCCGGTGTTATTTGACCAAAACAAATTTGCGATCGTTCATCCACAGTACAAAGGAAAAGATATGTCCGACCATCCGGTTGTAAAAACGATGTTTGCGAAAGAAAAGGGAACGTATGAGTACGAACAAGATGGTGAAAAGCGATTATTGTATTTTGCGACGATTCCGAAGTTGAATTGGAAAGTCGGTGCGGTATATAAAGAAAAAGATTTGTTAGCGACGTTAACGACGATCGGAAAAACATCGTGGACAGTTGTCGTCATTGCAACGATTCTTGCCTCGCTTCTTATTTATGCGGTGTCGCGTTCAATCGTCAAACCGATTATTCAACTGAATGAACGCGTACAACAAGTGGCGACAGGCGATTTGACGGTGCATGTTGAGCCGAAAGGAAGCGACGAAATCGCCCAGCTTACAAGCCACTTTAACGAGATGGTGTCGCATATGCGCTCGCTCATTGGCGAAGTCGATCGCTCCGTTGCAGAACTTGGCAGTGCCGCAGATCATTTAAGTGCGGTATCAGAAGAAACGATGGCGACGAGCGAACAAGTGACAACGGCAGTGACCGATATTGCAAAAGGGGTATCGGAACAAGCGAGCAATTTAGATGCGATGAACGATCGCATGAACGATTTATCCGAAAAAATGGGTACGGTCACGCAATCGGCAGAGCGTGTGAAACAACTTTCTGACGAAACGAAAGAAGCAAGCTATATGGGCATTGAAAAGTTAAATGTGCTTCAAGCGAAATCAGCGGAATCGCAAAATGAATTGCGCTCCGTTGAAACGGTCATTACTGATTTAGGAGCAAAAATGAACCAAATCGGTGCGATTATTCAAACGATTACTGACATTTCTGCGCAAACGAACTTGTTGGCGCTTAATGCTTCCATTGAAGCCGCACGTGCAGGGGAGCATGGCAAAGGATTTGCGGTCGTGGCGGAAGAAGTGCGCAAACTCGCGGAACAATCGGCGCAAGCGACAGAACAAATTCGTCAAACGATTACGTCCATTCAACAACAAGCTGCTCTTGCGACCGAAGCGGTTGACCATACGAAACAAATGAACGACCAGCAACAAGTGGCGGTGAACGAAACAGCCGAATCGTTTATGCATATCGCAACGATGATGGAACAATTAACGTCAGCAATTGAACATATTTTTACACAAATTCACGACGTGAACGAAAATAAAGAACAAATTGTGGCAGCGCTCCAAAACTTAGCGGCGATCTCCGAACAATCGGCGGCATCAGCTGAAGAAGTATCTGCCTCATCTGAAGAGCAATTAAAAGCGTTAAGCACCGTCACAGAAGCAGCAGAGCGACTAAACGATATGAGCCGTTCGCTCCAACAATTGATCCATCGTTTCCGCGTATAAAGCTAGGCATCACGCCTAGCTTTTTTACATGTTTGTAACAATTTTTTTCCTTGATTTTTTTTTACGTGAGAATTACGATAAATTTAGGATAAAAGACCTATATTTGTTTGTTTTTTGGAGGAGAGGGAAATGGATGAGTCGCTCATGGCGGCGTTAGAAAGTTTGCGCATCGCGCTTCATGTGACGCGCGTGGCGATTTTTCGCTTACATACAACAGATCAAACGTATGTACTGCAACGCATTTACTATATTCAAACGCCTTCTTCACATCTCCTGCCTCGCAATGAACTTGTGTTTCAAACGGAACAAGTCCATTGTTTAGCTCATTTATATGACGGAAATGTATTTGTTGGGCATACAGATGAATTAGATGGGGACGTGCGCACCATTTTTGAAGAACATGGCATTCAATCGTTTATGATTGCCCCCATTTTTATTCACGAAGAACGATGGGGATTTTTAAGCGTTGTTGATTGTGCGCAAAAACGCCTGTTTTCTGCTCATGAACGCGCCATTTTTTTCGCTCTTGCTCGCACGATTGGCGAGTCGATGAAGCGAGAACAAGCGCTAACGGAGCTACAACAGCTGAAACGAGAGATGGAACAAATGAATGCGACGTTGCGGCAGAGAGTAGAAGAAGAAGTGCGAAAAAACCGCGAAAAAGATTTTATGTTAATCGAACAATCGCGTTATGCAACGATGGGGGAAATGTTACGAAACATTGCGCATCAATGGCGGCAGCCGTTAAACGTGCTTGGCTTGCTTTTGCAAGATATTCAAGAAGCATATGCGTATGGGGAACTGAACGAGGCGTATTTGCGTACGTCCATTCAAAAATGTCTCATTCAAATTCGACATATGTCCCGAACGATTAACGACTTTCGCAATTTTTTTCACCCACATAAAGAGGCAACGTATTTTCGCCCCATTCAAGTCATTCGCCAAGCGTTGAAAATTATTTCAGCAAGTTTAGATCACTACGACATTCATTTGCACGTTCAAAATCGGACGCGAGCGCGTATATATGGCTACCCGAATGAGCTGAGCCAAGTGCTCATTAATTTGTTGACGAATGCGTGCGAACAATTTGTTGCGCGTGACGTAGCACGACGTATCATTTGTGTTCGTACATATGCGGACGACTCATTCATTTACATTCAAGTGAAAGATAACGCAGGCGGCATTGATGAAACGATTCTTCCGCGCATGTTTGAACCGTATGTGACGACGAAGAAAAACGGCACCGGCCTTGGACTATACATGTCAAACATGATCGTCACAAAAATGGGAGGAGATTTGCTCGTTTCATCCTCAAAAAAAGGAGCAACATTTACGATTCGCATGCCGCGAAAGGAAGGGGAAAAAGAGAGATGATTGCGGTACAAACAAATGTCAAAGTGTTATATGTCGAAGATGAGCCGGGCGCACGCGACACGTTAACGCGTCTACTTAAACGGCGCATTCGTGAAGTAAAAGTAGCGAAAAACGGACAAGAAGCGCTCGAACTGTTTACAACATTTCATCCTGATATTGTCATTACAGATATTAAAATGCCGATATTAAACGGATTAGAGTTCATTCGTCGTATTCGTGAAATAGATAAACATGTGCAAATTATTATTACGACCGCGTATGACGATAACGACTTTTTCATTCGCGCGATTGAATATGGCGTCAACCGTTTTATTTTAAAACCGATTGACCATGAAAAATTTTTGCAATCATTGCAACATTCTATTTATCAGCGTCAGCTCGAGCGAGAACTGGAAAAACAAAAACAATATACGCGCACGATTATCGATTTCCAAGAAAACTTAATATGTATTTTAAATGATGAACGATTGCTCGATTGCAATTTATCGTTTCAACATTTTTTCGGTCAAGAACAACTAAAACAGTTGCGCGCTGGACGAACGCACGTATGCGATTATTTTGTTCACGAACCCGGCTATTTTTATATCAAAGGAGAAAGGCGGTGGCTGCGCCCGCTTATCGACCGCACGATTCCGTTTTTGAAAGTGAAAATGTGCAAACAGGCGGAAGAGCACGTATTTTTAGTAAAGGCGACATCGTTTCCAGATGAGCCAAATTCATATTTAGTCGTATTTACCGACATTACGGCGCTTGAAGAAGAAAGTAAACGAAACGAATTTTTAGCGACGAAAGATCCGCTTACGAAAACGTTTAACCGTTTAAAATTTGATGAATTTTTTACGCGTGAAATTCATCGGGCGAAACGATATAAACATACGTTTTCTATCATTTTATTTGACATCGACCATTTTAAAAAAGTGAATGACACGTACGGCCATGACGTCGGTGATCTCGTGCTCGTGCGCATGTGTGAAGCCATTTCGAATCGGTTGCGCGACTGTGATATATTGGCGCGTTGGGGCGGGGAAGAATTTATTATTTTAGCGCCTGCCACGTCGCAAACAGGCGCGTATCGTTTAGCCGAAGCGCTGCGCCATCTTGTGGAAACTGTCCATTTTCCGACAGTCGGGCATATGACGTGTAGTTTCGGCGTGTGCGAATACGAACAAGGAATGACGAAAGAACAGATGGTGAAACGGGCGGACGAAGCATTATATGAAGCGAAGCGCACAGGAAGGAATCGCGTCGTCGTTAGCGAATAGTATAGCGTGAGAGGAGGCGGATGTAATGAAAACAGCGATTGTTGTTGCATCAAGCAAAGGGCTCGGTAAAGCGATTGCGACAAAACTTGTTTCGCAAGGTGTAAACGTCATGCTTGCTAGCCGTGACGAACGAAAGCTACACGATGTTGCCGAACAGTTAAATACGCTTGGAAAAGGAAAAGCGGCATATACCGTAACAGACGTGACGAACAACGCAATGATCGAACGATTAGTCGAAAAAACAGCAGAAACATTTGGCGACATTCACCTATTGGTCAATAACGCCGGCGGTCCGCCGACAGGGACGTTTGCGACGCTAACAGACGATGATTGGCAACAAGCGTTTGAGCTAAATTTATTGAGCTACGTGCGAATGATTCGCGCCACACTACCACATTTGAAAAAAACGAAAGGAAAAATCGTCAACATTGCCTCATCGTCCATTAAAGAGCCGATTCCGGGCTTGCTTCTTTCCAATACGTTTCGCCTCGGCATCGTCGGCTTAACGAAAACGCTCGCCCAAGAGCTTGCCCCATACGGCATTTTAACTTCCCTCCGAAAGAAGTCTCCCACTTCTAAACGAAGTGAAAGTGGGGGATGAATGCCGGTTAAGCGTAGCCTAACGTTTCTCTTTTTTTGTGTTATGATATAATCAGTCTTAAAAACATGAAAGTCTGATGTATCAATGAAATTAGACAATATCACTCAATACGGTTGCACCGGGGCGCATTGCGACTGAACGCGTTGCTTATTTAGATGAACAACATGCGAAAAAGCTTGGCATTCGGAAAGAAGAATTAGAAGCGCGCATGAAAGCGACGATTCCGCTCGGGCGTTACGGCACGCCAGAAGAATTTGCGAACGTCGTCGCCTTTTTGTTGTCGGATGAAAATACGTATATGACCGGTCAATCGCTTTTAGTCGATGGCGGCATGGTCAAAGCGATTTAGAATGGGGAGAGGAACGTGCAAACAATCGGTTTTATTGGGCTTGGTGTCATGGGAAAAAGCATGGCGCGAAACTTGCTTCGGGCAGGTTATCCGCTCGTTGTATATACGCGCACGAAAGAAAAGGCGGAAGATATATTAGCGGAAGGAGCTATATGGAAAGAAACGGTGAAAGACGTTGCCGAAGCGGCGGATGTCGTTATGACGATGGTTGGTGAGCCGCAAGATGTGGAGCACGTATACTTTGGCGATGACGGCATTTTAAAACATGCGAAACGTGGTGCGTATGTGATTGACTTTACAACGTCTAAACCGTCGCTTGCGGTGCGCATTTATGAGGCGGCAAAAGAAAAGGGAATATTCGCTCTTGATGCGCCTGTCTCAGGTGGGGACATTGGGGCGCGCGATGGGACGTTGTCCATTATGGTTGGCGGCGATAAAGAAGCGTTTTCCGCATGCATGCGCTTTTTTTCGCATATCGGAAAAAATATCGTTTGGCAAGGAAAAGCAGGAGCAGGGCAACATACGAAAATGTGCAACCAAATTGCGATTGCGACAAATATGATTGGCGTATGTGAAGCGCTTGTGTATGCCGAAAAAGCAGGATTAGACCCCGAACGCGTCTTGCAAAGTATTTCGCAAGGCGCCGCATCAAGCTGGTCGCTATCTTATCTTGCGCCGCGCATGCTTGCTGGCGATTTTGCTCCGGGCTTTTACGTAAAACACTTTATTAAAGATATGGGCATCGCGCTTGCTGAAGCAGAAACGCTCGGTCTGTCGCTTCCTGGTTTAAAACTTGCGAAACAACTGTATGAAGCGCTTGCTGAGCGCGGAGAAGAACAAAGCGGAACGCAAGCGTTATATAAATGGTATAAAGAGTGGTAAAAAAAGGTGCTGTTAGCGAGCACCTTTTTTTATGTACGATTCCATGCGATCTAGCCCTTTTTCTAGCTCTTCCATCGAACAAGCGTATGAGATGCGAACGTATCCTTCGCCGTATGCCGAAAACGCACTTCCAGGCACGACCGCGACTTTCGCTTCTTTGGCTAGCTGTAATGCAAAGTCAAAAGATGACTGATGAAACTTTGCAATGGAAGGAAAAATGTAAAACGCTCCGTTCGGTTTTTGGACGTCAAAGTCCATGGCGCGAAGGCGGTCATATACATATGCCATTCGTTCCGCGTATTGCTTTTTCATATCGTTCGCATCGTTTATTCCGACCGTTAACGCTTCTAGCGCTGCTTTTTGCGCAATGGATGTAGCGCATGAAACGTTATATTGATGCACTTTTACTATATGTTCAATGATCCATTGTCGCGCAAATAAAAACCCGATGCGAAAACCGGTCATCGCATGCGATTTGCTTACGCCGTTAATGACGATCGTTTGATCAGGAAGCCATGTCGCAATCGACTCGTGTTTCCCTGTAAACACAAGTTCGCTATAAATTTCATCGGAAATGACCCAAATCGGTTTGTCTTTTACAAGTGCAGCGATTTGTTTCAGTTCATCGCTCGTTAACGTCATTCCTGTCGGATTGGACGGATACGGCAATACGATGCACCGCGTCCGCTCGGTGATGAGCGGTTCGATGTGTTCGGCTAACAGTTTAAAGCCGGTTTTTCGCGTATCGACATGTACAGGTGTTGCCCCACATAAACGAATAATCGGTTCATATCCTGGATACACAGGGGCAGGGAGAATGACTTCTGCTCCTTCCGTTAAAATGGTACGAAACGCAATATCGAGCGCTTGGCTTGCGCCGACGGTAACGATCACTTCATCGGTCGTATAGCGCAGTCCATATTTCGTTTCAACGAAGCGACAAGCGGCTTCGCGTAACGGCAAATATCCCGCATTATGCGTATAAGAAGTAAACTGCTCATCAAGCGCTTGTTTTGTCGCTTCTTTAATATGATCGGGCGTCGGAAAATCAGGTTGTCCAATCGTTAATGAAATGATGTCTTTTTCTTGGGCAACGAGGTTAAAAAATTGTCGAATGCCAGATAGTTGAATACGTTGTACCCGTTCATTCATCGGAAGTATCATCGTCTTTCACCTTTCTTTGTTTTTCTCTATTAAACAATAAAAGGTGAACGTTTCGCAATGTGTTTTGCTGAAAACGTTCACCTTATGTGCTGTTCTGTCGTTTCACAGTCGATCATGTGTGGATACCCTCCAAGTGACGATAACGATCTCGAAGTTCATTGTATTGTGTGGAGAGGGTAAGAAACAGTGCCTTATCCCGTTCTTCAAGCGCTTTGTCGATGTCGCGCATCAACCGATCTCTTTCAAATCGAAACAACGCCTGTTCGATTACTAATTGCGCAGCTTCCTTATAACCGTTAGCGAGATCGTGCGGCTGCGGTACGAGTGCCATATCATTGTACTTTTCAAACATGTTTCATTCCCCCTTAGTGAGAAGAATACTCTTCCCCCTTTTCTACATTATAAAGAGTTTTTTGTAAATTGTAAATAAAATTTTGAAAAATAAAAATAAAAAAATAAAAACTAGCGAACGCCAGTTTTTAGACATAAGAACGTATAACATTTCACATTCATGCCTAGCTCCAAGCGCCATCGGTGTGATGCGCTCCGTCCCACACTGACCGCCTCCGCGGTGGGACTTGTGCGCTCTTCGCGGAGCCAAGGACAGCGACATGTCGCCGTTGCCCGCAGGATGCGGGCTGCTTTTAGGCGAAATGGGGGGCGCTTTTCGCTTTTTTTATATTAATAACCGTAGTCCCAGTCGATTTCTTCATCGTGCCAAAGAACTGCTTCTGTTTCTTCGTCTACCACTTCTTCAAGTTGTTCTTTTTCTACATCTTCTAAAATCGTGACCGTATGATCTTCTTCAAAAAGAATGGCTAACCCTTTCATGTTGACACCTTCTCTTTTCGTGTTTTTTTTCACAATCATTGTAACGCGCCATATTTGTCCACGTCTATCATGTTCATAAAGCTGTCAATATGTTTATTTTTTCTGAAAATAAAAACGAATGTAGTCGTCCTTCTTCTTATGTTACAATACATGTGGAACAACCATCATGGAGGCATCACATGTTTATTGCGATTATTAAACCACTCGTTGTCAATATCACCATTTTATTTTCGCTCATTTTTAATGCCAACTTGTTTTTCCCATTCCGAAGAAAAATGGTGCTGACATGGAAACAAAAAATGATGTACGGTGTTGTGGCATCGTTTACCGCTATATTATGTATGATGTATCCGATTCAGCCGTTAGCGAAAACGAATTTCGATTTTCGCATGATCGTCATTTTAGTGACGACGTTATATATTGGAAAAACAGCAGGATTGCTATGTACATTAACGGTCGTCATCGGACGTTTCATCATCGGTGGTCCGTTTGCTTTTGCGGGCATTACTGTGTCTGTCTTTGCGTATATCGTCGGCATGGTGTTTCGCTCATCTTTTTTTAACGTCAAACGAAAAATGTTATATGGGCTTATGATCGTTTTGGTTTACCTTATTTTGTATGTTGCCACGATTATATATGCCGTTCCACCTCTTTCTTGGCGATTTTATATCATCTACTTCGCCTTTTTTATTGCGATGTTTATCGCGCTCGTCTACGTCATTGAACGGCTTATTCAATTTAACGAACAGTTTGACGATATGATTTACGTCGATAAACTAGCGACGGTAAGCGAAATGGCGGCGTCGTTCGCCCATGAAATTCGCAATCCGCTCACAACGGTGCGAGGGTTTGTCCAATTTTTAAACCAAGATACGACCGACGAAAACGTAAAAAAATATGCCCCGATCATGTTAGAAGAATTAGATCGGACGAATGAAATTATTACCGAATATTTGTCACTTGCAAAACCGGCGCCATTTCAACTGCAAAAAGTGAACATTGATGACGTTTTACATACGTCCGTTCATTTGTTAAGTCCGCTCGGAACAATGATGAACGTGTCGTTGCAGCTATATACGGAAGGGAAAAGCGATGTGTATGGCGATGAACATTATTTAAAACAAGCGCTATTAAACGTCATGAAAAACGGAATAGAAGCAATTGAATACGGTGGGCTTGTGACGATTCATAAAACAGTCGATGAAAAGGAAAAAGAAGTGATCATTACGATTCACGATACTGGAAAAGGAATGACGGAAGAGCAGTTGAAAAAAATCGGGTTGCCGTATTATACGACAAAATCGAAAGGGACAGGGCTCGGCAGCATGATTACAGCCCGACTTATTCGCGAAATGGGAGGAACGATTACATACGAAAGCCGATTGAACGTCGGAACGACCGTCACGATCACGTTGCCATTGTATGAAGGGGATTAGTCCCCTTCTTTTTGCATATAGTCGATAAACATCGTAATCGTACCGATCGTAAACGTTGACAGCGGTTCATGTAAGTGCGAAAACATCCATAATTTTAATGCTCCGAAATATAATTGAATCGTTATTAAAGCAAGCGCCACGGAAGGTCGCCTCGTTCGAATGTCCCCACATCGTTTTCCTTCTTCAAATACATGTGTCAGCATATCGATCAATGAAGTGAGCGGAAGCGATTGTTTTTGTTTCGTTGTATAAATATGTACGATCGATTTTGTTATTTCTTTTCCGAGTTGTTCGTGCATCGCGGTCAGTTCCCGAAACAGCAACACGATTTGCTCACGCCAATGCCCATGTTCATTTTTTTTTATTTTTTCATACACGCGTTCGACATGCGAAAAAAATACGCTTTGCAATACGTCTTCTTTCGTCCGAAAATAATTAAAAAATGTTCCTTTTGCGACGCCCGCTTCGTTCGTAATTTGCAAAACGGTCGTTTGTTCATAACCTTGTTTTTGAAACAATTGCAGGGCAGTTTGTTGCAATAATATTCTCGTCTGTTTTTTTTGTCTCTCTCGTTTCATCATATATCCCCCGTGATGATCGTCTACTTTTATTATAGTGAATTTTACCTAGGAATAAAGTAATATTTGAAACGATTTTAAAATTTTGTTTAGACATGTATCATTCGCATATATATGGAAAGAAACGAAAAAAGGGGGAATCGATGCATGTGGGGTGTTGATTCAGCAGCAAAAGTGACGGAAGCATTGTTTACGTGCGTGCGACAACAATATGGTTTTCCGCAATTTTGGGGAAGATATGTAACGACAGTGCCGAACGTATCGGATGGGTTAACGAAAGAAGAAATTGCTTTTATTCGAGGATACGGCATAAAAATTGCTCCAATTTACAATGCGTTTCGTGAAGCGACACAATACGAAAAAGGAAGAACGGCGGCAAGAAATGCGATTTTTCATGCGCGAAGACTCGGCATTCCGAAAAATAAAGTCATTTTCGCCAACATTGAAGATGAATTTGACGTTGACGCGGCATGGATTCGTGCCTGGGTCGATACGTTTTATCCGAGCGGATATCACCCAGGCATATATGCCAATCCGACGAAAGGGGCGTTCGGAGAAGCATATTGCGAAGCGGTAAAAAACGACGAACGCGTGGCGCAACAAACGATTGTATGGAGCTCGTATCCTCGTCCGGGGACGACGTCGGCAACAAAAGCGCCAACGTTTCGTCCAAACGTCCCGAACTGTCGCGCAAACGTTTGGATGTGGCAATACGGGCGCGATGCCGACCGTTGCGCCATTGATACGAACGTGGCAAATCGGAAAATAAGCGACTATTTATATTAAAAATGTTTTTCTTCCGCTATAAGAAGTATGATAAAATAACGTTAAATAATGTCGTAATGGGGGATGCTTTATGGAAAATAAAAACGGAATTTTATTAGAAAGTGGGACGAACGAACTAGAAATTGTCGAATTTTTAATTGGTGACAACCGCTTCGCGATTAACGTCATTAAAGTGAAAGAAATTATCCAACCGATCGCACCGACAAAAGTGCCACATGCTCATCCGTATATTGAAGGCATTATTGAATTGCGCGGCGAGGTACTCCCGCTCATCGATTTAGCGAAAGCGCTCGGCTTTGGGCCATCGAGCAATCCAGCGCAAGACAAATATATTGTCGCACAGTTCAATCAACAAAAAGTTGTGTTTCACGTCCATAACGTCACACAAATTCATCGCATATCATGGAAACAAATCGAAAAGCCATCGCAAATGTATCAAGGATTAGAAAGCCAAGTGATCGGTGTAGTGAAATTAAACGGAAATATGATTTTACTGCTCGACTTTGAAAAAATCGTTGTCGACATTAACCCGCAGTCCGGCATTAACGTTGAACGCGTGAAAAAACTTGGCAAACGCGAACGTTCGAACAAAAAACTAATCGTTGCCGAAGATTCTCCGCTATTGCGCAAACTGCTTCACGATACGCTTGCTGAGGCGGGGTATGTATACGTTGAGTTTTTCGAAAACGGCGAAGATGCGTTCAACTATTTACAAGCGATCGTGCAAAAAGGAAAGCCGGTCGAAAGCGAAGTGCAGTTAGTCATTACCGATATTGAAATGCCGCAAATGGACGGCCACCATTTAACGAAACGCATCCGCGAAGATGACAAACTAAAACATTTGCCAGTCATCATTTTCTCTTCTTTAATTACAGACGACCTTCGCCATAAAGGCGAGCGCGTCGGGGCGACAGCGCAAGTGAGCAAACCTGAAATTGCTGAACTTGTCCAAATGATTGATCAACATATTTTATAAACAGTAGGGGATCACTATGGATCGTTATGAAAAATATCGCCAACATTTTTTAAAAAATATTCGCAAACGGTTAGAAGAATGGGAAACGGTAGATGAAATCGCTCATCAAGACGTTTATCGCCTTCTTCACTCCATTGCGGGCACAGCAGCGATGATCGGCATGACCGACATCGGAAACTATGCGCGCCAGTTAATGGAACAATGGGGAGAAAATGAAGAGAAAAAATGGAAAGCGACAGATGTGAAAGAGCGGCTCAGCCCGCTTTTTCAGCTTTGTTACGAGCAACAACTGGGCGACGTCGCCCATAGCGAACAAGGAAAAAAACAAGGCGACGAACCGACGATTTTACTTATTGATGACGATCCATCGTTTTTAATGTATGTGAAAGAACAGCTCGAACAAAACGGATGGTACGTTGTAGCGATTGCCGATCCGGTTAAAGCGGTCGCGTCGTTTTACGATGTCCGTCCAGATTGTGTCGTCATCGATATTCATATGGGAAAGAAAACAGGATTTGAAGTATTAACGTTTTTAAAAGAAAAATTAAAACAACAATTCGTTCCGATGATTATGGTCAGCATCGATGACCGAAAAGAGACGCGCATGAAAAGCTATCAAATGGGTGCAGATGACTTTATCCCGAAACCGTTTGACATCGATGAATTTATTGTGCGCATTTATAGGCAACTTGAGCGAAAACAATTAATTGATGAGCTGCTTCTGTTAGATGAATTGACGCATGTGTATAACCGAAAATATTTAAAACAAGCGTATGAACAATTGAAAAGCGATTGGCATCGTACGCATGAACCGTTTTGTTTAGCGGTGCTCGATCTTGATCATTTTAAACGGGTAAACGACCAATACGGGCATTTAATTGGCGACGTCGTTTTAAAACAATTTGCGCAATTTTTAAAAACGAACGTTCGCGCACGCGACATTGTCATTCGCTTCGGTGGGGAAGAGTTTATCGTTTTATTGCCAGCAACTGATGCGGGCGAGGCGTTTCTTGTGTTCGAACGATTGCGTGAACAATTTGAACGCATTCCGTTTCAAAGTGGGGAAACGACGTTTTCATGTACGTTTTCGACAGGCATCGTCGAAGTCAACGATCCTGCAAAACCGATCGGGCATTGGATTGAGCTTGCGGATTCGGCGTTATACAAAGCGAAAAATACGGGAAGAAACTGCGTTGTGCTTGCGAAACAACAAGAAACATCGCCTCGTCGGACGGTGAAAGTAGCGATTGTCGATGATGATGCCATTGTGCGCGCCATTGTGGCGGACATTGTTCAAAAAATGTTTGCGAAAGAAAAAATGGCGCTCGATTTACGTACGTTTCGAGATGGTGAGCAGTTTATGACGTCTGAATGGCATCAAGGAAAAGAGCCATGCCTCGTCATTTTAGATGGCGTCATGCCGAAAATGGATGGACTTGAAGTGTTGCAACAACTGCGCAATCAAAAAGACTCGTCGCGCTATAAAGTCATTATGCTAACCGCAAGAAAAAGCGAAAACGATATTGCTCGCGCTCTTGAGCTTGGCGCAGACGACTATATGACAAAACCGTTTAAGTTGCTCGAACTTGAAGCAAGAATACGACATATGTTAAAGAGGATGAATTAGTTGTGTTTCACCAACTCGTTTTGTTTGCTTGGATTGTACTCAGCTTATTGTTACTGCTCACCGTTACTTTTTCGTATCTCTTGACCCAAAAAGTGAAAGAAAATCGTTGGAGAAAGGAAGTAGAATCGTACAAAACGTTGTATGAACCGATTTTGCTTCGATATTTATTTGACGGTCAACATGTACCTGCACCGCTCGTTTCCGCTCAATATGTTGCTATGATGGAGTTGCTTGATCATTTCATTCTCGTCCTTGATAACGGGGTAAAAGAGCGGGCTACACGGTTAGCGGAACAATATTTGTCTACTTATTTGCAAAAGCAACTACATCATCGCCGATTAGGAAGACGGATGAACGCACTATTCTATATTGAAGATTTTCAGCTTACTTCTTTTCTTCCAGAGTTAGAGAAACGATATGATGCCAAGGAAACAACGATGATGGAAAAGCGCCAACTATTAAAAATGTTTGCGCTTTTTCGCCATCCGCACGTATACGAATATATGAAACAAACAGACGATTCATTTACGCAGTTTGACTACCGTCTTATTTTATCGCGCATGGATGACGAGACGTTTGCGAAAATCGTCGATCATTTTTTTGATTGGAACGAAAAATACAATACGCCATCATGGATATGATCGGCATTATGCAAAAATTGGAGCACATTTCGTTTTTGCGTACATTGCTTCAACATAAACAAAGCGAATATCGCATTCGTGCGTTAAAGGCGTTAGCAGAAATAGCATTTCCGCTTGATGCGGAACAACTGCGCCCGCATTTACAATCGCCCATTTGGCAAGAGCGGTTGATGGCGCTAAGGCTTTGTGCGCGAACGGTAAAAGAAGAGCTCATTGAAACGATTGAACAACTGATGAAAGACCGAGTGTTTTCTGTGCGATCGCAAGCGGCAGAAGCGTTGTTGCGCATGCCAAACGGGTTGGCGATACTCGAACGAATCGCCTACACATCCGATGATCCGTACGCACGCGATATGGCGCTCGAATGGTTAGAAAGAGGGCGGGAATATGATTAAACTCATCGCTATGTTCGTTTTTTTCTTTATGATCGCGGTCATTTTGTTTTATACGTTTTTGCTGATCGTCTCGCTCATCCAATTGCGGCGCATGTACGAACTAGACGAATGGGAACCGTACGAAGAAATGCTCGATGTCAGTTATACGAAACCCGTTTCAATTTTAGTGCCCGCTTACAACGAAGAAGCTGGCATTTTTGCGACGGTGCGCTCCCTTTTAAGCATCGAATATCCAGAGTATGAAATTGTCGTCATTAACGACGGTTCAACAGACGATACGTTAGAGCGGTTGAAACAAAATTTCGACCTTGTTGAAATAAAGCGTGTCATCCGCCAACAGTTAAAAACAAAACCGATTCGTGCGGTATACCGCTCCCGTAAGTTTTCCCACTTGTTTGTCATCGACAAAGACAACGGCGGCAAAGCCGATGCGTTAAATGCCGGCATTAATTTTTCATCTTATCCATACGTTTGCTCCATTGACGGCGACTCTGTCATTGAACGTCGCGCCTTTTTAAAAGTGATGAAACCGATTATTGATTCAGATGAAGACGTCATCGCCTCTGGTGGAAGCGTGCGCATCGCCAACGGCTGTGACATCGAAAAAGGGGAAGTCATTCGCATCGCTCTTTCTCGTCAACCGCTCGTTGTCATGCAAGTAATTGAATATTTGCGTGCCTTTTTAATGGGACGTATCGGACTAAGCCGCCATAATTTATTGCTCATTGTTTCCGGTGCTTTCGGCGTTTTTTCAAAACAATGGGTCATTCGAGCAGGCGGATACGCTCATACCGTCGGAGAAGATATGGAACTTGTCGTTCGCCTTCACCGCATGATCAAAGAAACAGACGCCGATAAAAAAATTGTATACGTGCCAGACCCGGTTTGTTGGACGGAAGCGCCAGAGTCGATGGCGGATTTGCGCAAACAACGTCGTCGTTGGCATCGAGGTTTGTTTGAAAGTCTTTGGCTTCATCGCCGCATGTGGTTTAACCCGCGCTATGGCACCATTGGACTCATTTCGATGCCATATTTTTTACTCATTGAATTTCTCGGTCCTGTCGTCGAGTTGGTTGGCTATATTCTCGTCATCGTTTCGCTCATTTTAGGTGATGTGTATATTGAATTTGCGATTTTACTATTCCTCGTCTCCATTTTGTACGGTTCAATTTTTTCCATGGCTGCCGTATTGTTAGAAGAATGGACAGTTCGTAAATTCACAAACGTTTCAGACATTGTGCGCCTCTTTTTTTATTCATTAACAGAGACGTTATGGTATCGTCCGCTTACGGTGCTATGGCGCTGTGAAGGAATTGTTGATGCGCTGTTAAAACGAAAAGGATGGGGAGAAATGAAAAGAAAAGGTGTGTCAAAATGATGAAACGACAACGATGGCTTATTGTATATGTGGTGTGTATGTTTCTTGCCATTTCTTCGCCATATTGGTTGTGGAATATCAAGCCGACAACGACATTAAATGTGCTGATTGTGAATAAAACCGTTCCCGATCATACGTATCGTGAACATGAAGGACTCGTTTGGTTATTAAACCAACAAAAATATGTGAAACCGAACGGGGAGCGTTACAAGTTAAATAGCGATTACGTCGGTTTTGTGCCGAAAACAAAAAAAGAACGGCCGTGGCCGACGTCGCTCGAACCGTACGATGTCATTTATGTGGCAGATACGTACGGTGTATATGAGCATGATTTCACATCGGAGAAAAAGAAAGGGAAACGTTCAAAAAAAGTGTATGGCGGATTGACGGAACAAGAAGTGAATCGTTTGCACGATGCGATGTTTGCAGGAAACAAAACGCTTATTGCGGAGTTTAACTCGTTCGCGAGCCCAACCGATCGAGCTGTTCGTGAAAAATTTTATGCGTTATTAAACGTTGAATGGACAGGCTGGATTGGCCGTTATTTTCCGAAGTTAGAAGATGAAGAAGTGCCTGTTTGGGTGAAGGAAAACTATGAAAAACAGTACAATCAACGATATACATTTACAGGCCCGGGCTATGTATTTGTTGACGAATACGACCGGCTCGTCATTTTAAATAAAAAAGAAATCGGAAAACAAGGGGTGCTTTTTACTCCGACGAAAAAAGGAGAAAAAGAGCTTCGTATTAGCGGTGCGACTCCATATTCCTATTGGTTTGATATTGTCAAACCGTTACACGACGAAGAAGTATTAGCGACATATACGCTTTCGCTATCGAAAAGCGGAAAAGAAAAATTACGAGCGATTGGCTTGCCGACGACGTTCCCGGCGATCGTTCATCACGAGAATGCGCGTTATGAGGCGTATTATTTTTGCGGCGACTACGCCGACCAACCAGATGTACCAAACATATATCAAACGGTCGGCATCGACATATGGCGAAAATGGACGACGCGCCACGATCCAAACAGCACCGTTTCGTTTTATTGGAAAGCATATGTTCCAATGATGAAAACGATTTTAAAACAGGCGTCTAACGATGACAAGCAGTGGAGCGAGCGTGCCATTGCAAAAACAGCCGACGGCATTCAGCTCGCTGGTCGCGTTGGTGAGCAATATATACAAATTTACAAAAATGGAAAATGGGAAAATATGTTGTTAAAAGGAGTCAATATGGGGATTGCAAAACCGGGTCATTTCCCGGGTGAAACAGCGATTACGAAAGAAGAATATTTTCGCTGGTTTAAACAAATTGGAGCGATGCATGCGAATGCCTTACGTGTATATACGATTCATCCACCTGCGTTTTATGAAGCTTTTTACGAGTATAATCAAATCGCAAAACAGCC